>JBOGYZ010000305.1:0-6239 GCA_050697015.1 Solirubrobacterales bacterium | reverse complement strand
CAGGCAGGCGGCCTTGCGGTGGATCGTCGACGAGGAGCACGGCTGCTTCTCCTCGCTGCCGGTCGCCAGCTCGGCGAGGAACTCCCCTACCTCCGCCGGGCGCGCCTTCAGCGCGTCGAGCTGGTGGGCCGAGAGGTACTCGCCGTACTGGAAGAGATCGGTGCGGTACGCGTTCAACGTGTTGCGCGAGAGGCCGCGCTCCAGCTCCAGGTAGGAGAGGAAGTCGAGCGTCAGCGATTTGAACCGCGCGTCGGCGCCAGAGTCGGCGGGCACGGCGGGGGCGTCGTGATGAACGGCGATGGCCATAGGCCGGACTTTCGGCCCTGTTTACTGAAAACCTCTGGACGCAACCAACCGTGCGCCGGCCGCGAGCGGGGCCTCGAAGAAGAGCGGGTCGTCGATGAGACGGCGTCCCATGGTGCTCGTGGGAAGGCCGGAGGCGGCGTAGCCATCGAGGTCGACGGGCACGGACTCGACGCGGTGCAGGCCGATGCTGGCGGCGCTGATCTGGGACGCGAGCTCGGGCGCCCCCTCCGGGATCGCGACGATCACCGGGGCGAGCAGCATCTCCAGCACGGTCGCGGTGTGGTGGCTGAGGCCGCGGTGGCGCTCGCGGGGATCGCCGGACGACAGGCGCGGGCTGATGATCGTCCGCAGTCTCAGCGACAACGCGGCATGGGCGCTGTTCAGTGCCTCCATGCCGCCGTGGCCGAACTCGGTGTCCGAGCCGATGATGCCCGGGCCGGGGCCGACCAGGATCGCGTCCCAGCCAAGGGCGCTCGCGGCCGCATCGAGGGCGCCGACCGTGCTCAGCGCCTCATGCTCGCCGCCGTATGACGGCGCCGCGGTGACGTGGCCCGCGAGCAGGCCACGCTCGCGGAGCGTCGCGACGTCTCGGGACAGCGAGCCCGGGAGCGCGCCGCCGGCGGTCTGGACATAGCCCACGCGGGTGCCGGGCCATGCCTGTGCGGCCGCCCACGCCGCCGGAGCTAGGTGGCCGTGAAGCGGAAGGACGGCGACGGGAAGCTTCTTGGGAGTGGCGTCGTCAGAGGTGGAGATGGACTCCACCGGCTCCACCGGGTGCTGCAGCGAGGTGTAGTTCAGCTTCATCACGTGGGCATCGCCATCCACCCCGCCGCCCAGGCCGCGGGTGAGGTTCACGTGGACGACGTCGAAGCCGCCGGAACCCAAGCCGAGGTCCAGCGCCGCGGCGTTGACGACGACCTCGTCCCCCTCGCGCATCTCCCCGAGCAGCACCTCGTCGGCCCAGGCACGCCGCTCCTGTCCGTCGACCTCCACAACCAAGGGGTCGGCCGAGACGACGACCCCACGACGGAGGTCCAGCCGGCCGCTCACGCTCGGGCGAGGATGCCCTCGCAGACCTCGAGCATCTTGTCGAGGTCGGCGGCGGCGACGTGCTCGCGGTACGTGTGGACGGCGTCGGGGCCGTTTGCGAGCAGGACGCTGTCGAAGCCGGCGAGGCGGAAGACGTTGGCGTCGCTGCCGCCGCCGATCGATTCGCGGCGCGGCTCGACCCCGACGGCGCGCAGGCTCTCCTCGGCGAGCTCGAGAGCGGTCGAGCTCGATGGCACCTTGTAGCCGCGAAACAGCTCTTCCACCCGCAGGTCGACGTCGCAGCCGAACTCGCTCGCGCCCCAGGCACAGGCGTCGGAGATCTGCCCGGCGACCTCGGCCGCGCGATTGGCATCGAGGCTCCGCGCCTCGGCGTGGATCCCGCAGTGGCCGGGGACGACGTTGCCGGAGGTGCCGCCCTTGATCAGCCCGACGTTCGCGGTCGTGCCCTCGTCGAGCCGCCCCAGGTTCATCCGCCCGATCGCCGCCGCCGCGGCCTCGATCGCGCTCGAGCCGTCCTCCGGCCGCACCCCGGCGTGGGCCTCGACCCCGACGAAGTCGGCGAGGATCTTGTGCTGGGTCGGCGTCGCCGTGATCACCTCGCCGACCGGACCGGCGTGGTCGAGGACGTAGCCGACCTCGGCGCGCAGTTGCTCGACATCGAAAGCCTTGGCGCCGCGGAGGCCCTGCTCCTCGGCGACGGTGAGGACGAGCTCGATCCCGACCGGCGGCGTGCGCTCCACGCCGCGCCGCACCAGCTCCATGAAGACCGCCACCGCCGCCTTGTTGTCGGCGCCGAGGATCGTGTCGCCGGCGCTGCGGAAGACCCCTTCGTCGTTCACGACCTCGACCCGACCCTGGTGCGGGACCGTGTCCATGTGCGCGCAGAACATGACGAACTCGTCGCGCTCCCCCGGCACCCGCGCCAGCAGGTTCCCCGCCCCGGCTTCGGCGGGCTCGGCGGCGTCGTCTTCGGTGACCTCGAGCCCCAGCGCCCGCAGTTCGGCCGCCAGCGTGTCGGTCACCTCGCGCTCCTCCCCCGTCGGCGAGCGGATCTCGCAGAGCCGGACGAAGGTGTCGTAGAGCCTCTCGTTCCCCGCCATGGGGGCCAAGGCTAGCGGTGCTCGGTGGAGGAGCGGGTGATGCCGATGTCGATGCCGTCGCCGTCCGGGCCAGGTTCCTCGGACGAACGCTCGGCGAGCTCGCCACCGTCGGCGGGCTCTTCGCCCGCGTGCTCCGTGGCGGCGCCGACGAACTCCCGGAACATCGGCTCCGGCCGGTTCGGCCGCGAGTTGAACTCGGGGTGGAACTGGGAGGCGACGAAGAACGGGTGGTCGGGCAGCTCGACCATCTCGACCAGGCGCTCGTCCGGCGAGGTGCCGCCGGCGACCAGACCCTCGTCTTCGAGCTTGCGCCGCAGGAAGAGGTTCACCTCGTAGCGGTGGCGGTGGCGCTTGTAGATGACGGCCTCGCCGAAGATCTCGCGCGCCCGCGTCCCCTCGTGGAGTTTCACCGGGTCGGCGCCGAGGCGCATCGTGCCGCCCATGTCGCGCAGTTCTTTCTGTTCGGGCAGCAGGTCGACCACCGGATAGGGCGTCTCGGGATCGAACTCGGAGGAGTTGGCGCCGTCCATCCCGCAGACGTGGCGGGCGAACTCGACCACCGCGATCTGCATCCCGAGACAGATCCCCAGGTACGGGATCTTCCGTTCGCGCGCGATCTGCGCGGCGCGGACCTTGCCCTCGATGCCGCGCTCGCCGAAGCCGCCCGGGATCAGGATCCCGTCGAGCCCCTCCAGCGCCTCCTCGTCGAGGTGCTCGGAATCGACCAGCTGGATGTCGACGTTCACGCCGTGGTGGATGCCGCCGTGCTGGAGCGCCTCGATCACCGACTTGTAGGCGTCCTCGAGCTGCACGTACTTGCCGACGATCGCGATCCGCACGTTGCCGGTCGCGGCGTCGGAGCGTCGCACCATCGCCTCCCAGTCGCTGAGGTCGGGCGACGGCGCTTCCAGCCCGAAGTGGTCGAGCACCAGGTCGTCGACGCCCTCGGCCCGGAAGACCAGTGGGATCTTGTAGATGTTGTCGACGTCGTGGGCGGAGATCACCGCTTCCACGGGAAGGCTGGCGAAGAGCGCGATCTTCTCGCGGATCTCGCGATCGAGCCGCCCCTCGGAGCGACAGACCAGCACGTGCGGCTGGATCCCGATCCCCCGCAGCTGGTTGACCGAGTGTTGGGTCGGCTTCGTCTTCAGCTCCCCGGCGTGCCCGATGTACGGCACCAGCGTCAGGTGGACGAACATCGCCCGCTTCGCGCCGAGCTCGGTGTAGAGCTGGCGGATCGCCTCGAGGAACGGCAGCGACTCGATGTCGCCGACCGTGCCGCCGATCTCGGTGATCACGAAATCGACCGCCTGCGACTCGGCGACGATGCGGATTTTCTGCTTGATCTCGTTGGTGATGTGCGGGATCACCTGGACCGTCGCGCCGAGATAATCGCCGCGCCGCTCGCGCCGGATCACCGAGTTGTAGACGCCGCCCGCGGTGACGTTCGACGCCCGCGAGGTGTTTTCGTCGGTGAAGCGCTCGTAGTGGCCCAGATCGAGATCGGTCTCGGCACCGTCCTCGGTGACGAAGACCTCGCCGTGCTGAAACGGGCTCATCGTCCCCGGATCGACGTTGATGTAGGGGTCGAACTTCTGCAGCTGGACCCGGTAGCCACGTGAGACGAGCAGCCGGCCGATCGAGGCGGCGCTGATCCCCTTGCCCAGAGCTGAGACGACACCTCCGGTAACGAAGATGAATCTGGTGTCGCCTTGGTTTCCTGGGCTCATGCTCTGCCGAGCGAGTCTAGCCAGCGGAGGGGCGGAACCCTTTCGATGGTCGCCGAGATCGACCTTAACTCCCCATACACCGTCAAAACGAGCACCACGGCGAGGGCGATCAGGCGCGCATCTGGTGACAAAACGGTGAGCAACCAGACACCGGCGATTGCCCCGATCAGGTTCGAGCCGGTGTCCCCGAGCATCGCCCGCTCGCCCAGCGTCAGCCAGGCGCCGACCAGCGCCGGCCCGGCGAAGATCCCCAGCAGTTCGATCGGCGCCAGCGTCCAGGCGAAGAGGCAGAGCCCCGCGCCGAGCAGCGCCAGCGCCTTCTCCGCCCGCCCCGGGCGCAGGTCGAGCAGGTTGAAGAGGTTGGTGGCGAGGACGAGCAGGACGACGTCGGCGACGTAGCGCCAGGTCGCGAGGCCCTGCCCGGAGACGACGTAGGCGGCGAGCGCGACCGCGCCGATCGCCTTGATCGCGCCCGTCGACAGTCGCCCTTCGCGCAGCGCCCCCCAGTGCCCGCGCCATCCCCGCGGCGTCGCCGCCGCCTCGCCCTGGCCGAGCGCGTCGTCGAGAAAGCCGAGGAAGGCGATCCCCAGCACGTAGGGCAGCCAGCGCCGCAGTTCCGGCGCCAGCAGGTCGAGCCCGGCACGGTCGTTCAGGACCGCCAGCGGCGCCAGCGCGACGAGCGCGACCGTCGCCAGGATCGCCCCCAGCGGGAAGGCGAGCGTCGCGCCGCGATAGTTCGTCCGCACCAGCCCCGCGTCGCGCAGCCCGCGCGCCCCCGCGGGCAGCATCGGCACCGCCAGCGCGATCGCGAGCGGAAACCCCAGCCAGTGCATCTCAGTGCCTCCCCGGGACGGACACTCAGCCCCCCGGGGTGACCAGCTCGGGCAGGAGCCGGTCGGCGGAGCTCTTCACGCCGAAGCTGCCCTCCGCGCCGCCGATCGCCAGGACCAACGCCAGTTGGCCCGCGGTGTTATCGATGTCGTCGACGGTCGAGAGGCCGTTGGACTGGAAGAAGGAGATCGACGACGGTTCGGTGCTGGTCGACTCGACCCCGACCGTGGGGACGCGGGTCGCCGCGATCCCGCCGAGCAGGGCCGTTTCCAGCTGGTTCGCGGTGGAGCGCTGCACCGGCCCCATCCCTTCCGGCTGACTGCGGACGACGATCACCGCGTCGAGCGCGCCGAATTCGCCGCTGGCTCGCGAGAAGAGCTGACCGCGGACCAGTTCCGGCAGGGTGCCGCCGATCACGATCTGGCGCCCGACCCCGACCCCGAGTTCGGTCAGCTGGTCGGATTCCGTAAGGATTTCTTCGAAGCGAGTTTCGGCAAGTTCGGCGGCGAGGCCGTTCATTTCGACCGGCTCGCGCACCACCCCCACGCCGACCAGCGTCGCCCCGGTCGGCCCGAGCGCTTCCTCGACCGCGGAGGTGATTTCGTTCGGCAGCCCGCCCATCGCGACAACCGCGATCCGTTTGCCCAGCAGCCGGTCGCGGGTCAGCACCGGGTAGACCTTTTCGTCGAATTCGCTGGCCCGGCCGAGTTCGCCGGAAAGGTCGTCGGCGCGCGAGCGGGCGTCCTGGAGGTTGCCGACCAGGCTCTGCTCGAGGTTCTTCCGCGTTTCGGTCAGGGCTTCGCCGCCGAACTCGGCGCCGATCAGGATCCCGACCGCGAGGGCCAGGAAGACCGCGATCAGGGACATTGCGTGGTAGCGAGCGCTGTAGCCCATTTAGCCTGCAAAGGCTAGATGTTGGGGGGCCGGCGCGCTCAGATGCCCAGCCAGATTCGCACCTTGAGCCAGAAGAGCTCGAAGACGTCGTTCAGGGCGGGCGAGGTGATGATCAGGATCGTCACCAGGACGAGGAACGCGACGATGAAGAAGATCACCGGCACCAAGGTGGAGCTCGGCCGGTAGAGGCGGCTCACGCCCTTGGCGTCGACGAGTTTCTCGCCGATCCGCAGGCGGGTGAGGAAGGTGGACGACATCCCGCCGCGCTTGCGGTCGAGGAACTCGATCAGGTTGAAGTGGGCGCCGACGCTGACGATCAGGTCCGCCC
>JBOGYZ010000304.1:0-9743 GCA_050697015.1 Solirubrobacterales bacterium | reverse complement strand
ACGTGACCCATGATCGTGACCACCGGCGGGCGGTCGACCAGGTCCTCGTCGGCGTCGTCGAACTCCGGTTCCTCGGGCTCCTCGTCGGCGGCGCTGACGATTTCGATCTTGCGGTCGTACTCGTCGGCGATCGCCCGGATCGACTCATCCGTGAGCGTCTGGGTGAGCGTCGCCATCTCGCCCATCATCATCAGTTTTTTGATCACCTCGGCCGGGGCCAGGTCGATCATCTCGGCCAGCTCACGGACGGTGGCGCCGGAGTTGATTTTCGTCGCCTCGGGCTCGACCGGGGTCTGCGGACCCATCGGCGGCTCCTCCAGCAGCGGGCGACGGCGACGGCCACCGCGGCGGCGCGGCGGACGTTGCGGCGGCGGGCCGCCCATCTGGTCGCGGCGGGCGGCTTGCGAGTCGATCACGACGCGGCGTTTTTTGGCCGCGGCTCCACCACCGCCGCCGGCTCCGGCACCACCGGCGGCGGGACCACCGGGACGGACCGGTTTGTTCGACGTGGAAGCTTGTTTCGCCGGCTGCGACGGCGCAGCGGGTTTGGCGCCGCCCACGGGCTGAGCGGGCGCGGCGGATTGCGCCTGCGCAGGGGCCGCGGCTTTCGGCGCTGCGGGCGCCTCGGCTTTCGGAGCGGATCGAGCCGGGGCCTCCTTCGGCTTCGGCGGCGCCTGGGTCGCGGTACCGCCCCCGTTGGAGGCGGCGAGCGCCCGTTTGGCAGCGTCCTCATCGACGCTCGAGGCGGCCACTTTGGCTTCGATGCCCGCGGCTTTCAGCTTGACAAGGACCTCTTTCGAGCTGATGCCATTCGCTTTTGCGATCTCATGAACCCGCTTCTTTGGCACTAGGCTTGCTCAGCCTCCTCGGCCACCGGCTCGCCGGCGTCCTCCGTCGCTCCATTGCCGGGGGCAGTGTCCGCGGCCGCTTCGGCCTCGGTTGCCTCCTCGTCGGCGATCTCCTCGGTGATCTCGGCCTCGACCGGATCCTCGGAAGCCTCCTCGGCCTCCACCTCGGCGATCGCGTCGTCGACGATCTCGTCCACGACCGTCTCCTCGGCGGCCACCTCTTCGGCTTCCTCGACGAAGTTCGCCGCCGCGCGGGCGACGATCTCGTCGACCTGGCCCTGGTCGGCATCGGGGTCGGCGAGGGTCTCCACCTCGGCGTCGGTAATCGCCCCCAAGATGGCCACCTGGCTGGTGTCGAAGCGCGAGAGCGCCTGGTGCTGGGGCAGGCCGCAGTAGGTCGAGCTGGGGATCGCCGCGTTCGGGCAGCGGCGGCCGTTCGAGAGCACCGCCATGCAGCGGCCGTCGAACGTTTCTTCGCCCTCGTACTCGACGTCGGTTTCCTCCGAGGCGAACTCGGTCTCCGACTTGATGTCGACGCGCCAACCGGTGAGGCGGGCGGCGAGGCGGGCGTTCTGGCCGTCGCGGCCGATCGCCAGCGAGAGCTGGTCGTCGGGCACGATCACGGTCGCCTGGCGCTCCTCGTCGTCGACGATGACCTCGCGGACGCGGGCCGGGGAAAGCGCTTTGGCGACGAACCGGGCGGGCTCCTCGTTGTAAGGAATGATGTCGATCTTCTCGCCGCGGAGCTCGGAGACGACCATGCGGACGCGCGAGCCGCGCGGGCCGACGCAGGCGCCCACCGGGTCGACGCCGTCGGCGTGGGAGACGACGGCGATCTTCGAGCGATAGCCGGGCTCGCGGGCGACGCCGACGATTTCGACCAGGCGGTCGGCGATCTCGGGCACCTCGAGCTCGAACAGCGATTTGATCAGCTCCGGGCTGCGGCGCGAGACGACGATCGCCGGGCCTTTGGTCGAGTCGGAGACGTCGGTGATGACGGCCTTGACCCGCATCCCGTGGTCGTAGCGCTCGTTGTAGACCTGCTCGGACTTCGGCAGCAGCGCCTCGACCCGCTCCCGCAGCTGGACCAGCGTGTAGCGCTTGTCGGACTGCTGGATGATGCCGGTGATCAGCTCGCCGACCCGGTCCTGGTACTCGTCGTACATCATCTGCCGCTCGGCCTCGCGGATCCGCTGGAGGATCACCTGCTTGGCGGTCTGCGCGGCGATCCGGCCGAAGTCTTCGGGAGTGACGTCGCGGGTGGTGATCTGGTCTTCGTAAGGAGCGATCATCTCCGGGTCGAGTTCGGGGTCCTCCGGCTCTTTCAGTTCGCCGGTCTCCGGATCGACTTCCGGCTCCTCCTGCTGCTCGGCGGCCTCGGCGAGGAGTTTCTCCTCCAGCTCGGCAGGCAGGATCAATTCGAAGACCAGGAAGTCCCCGGTCTCGTGATCAAGGTCGACCCGCGCGTATTTGGCCGCGCCGGGGGTCTTCTTATAGGCCGAGAGCAAGGCGTCCTCGAGAGCGTCCATCAGCTTGTCGGCCGAGATCCCCTTCTCCTGCTCCAGTCCTTTGACTGCGTCGACGATCTCTTTACTCACTGGGACGACTCCTCCTTCTCGGAAGCGCTGGTCGCGCTACGACGGTACTTCTCCCCGGGTGAGGAGACCTCGAGCGCGTAATCGGTGCGCAGGTAGTTCAGCTGATGGGTGACCCGTTCGCAGAGCGCGAGGTCGACTCCATCGGGGTGGTCGATGAAAAGCCGCAGCATGTCGCCACCCGGCTGCTCGAGGGCAACCAGGTCGATATCCGGGTCGAGCTCGGAAAGTTGGCTCTGGATGTCGGTTTGAAGATCACTCATAGGGGCGGCTTTCACTCCACGATGCCCGATTCGGGCCGTAAAAAAAGTGGGCCAGGCCCACTTCTCGACTGCGCGATACAGATAGGGACAGAAAAGCTTGAGCCCAGTATAGCTGGACTCGGCCTCCGACCGAAAGGCCGTGTTTGCGGCCTACTTGGCGCTCTGCGCGGGCGCGCGGAGGCGCTCGACCCGGTCGAGGATCGCCTCGGCGACGGCGTCCTTACCGGCCTTCGGCACCTCGATCTCGTCCGCGGCGGTGACCAGCGTGACCGCGTTCTCGGCGCTCTCGAAGCCGATCGTCGGGTCGGAGACGTCGTTGAGGACGATCAGGTCGGCTCCCTTGCGCTCGAGCTTGGCACGGGCGCGGCCGACCGCGTCGCCTCCGTGCTCGGCGGCGAAGCCGACAATGATCTGGTTCTCGGTCCTGCTCGCCGAGATCGCGGCGAGGATGTCCTCGGTCGGCTGGAGGTTCAGATTGAGGCTGTCCTGGCGCTTGATCTTGCCGGTGATCGGCTCGGTGCGGAAGTCGGCGGGGGCGGCGGCCATCAGTAGCACGTGCTGGGTTTCGATCCGTTCGATCGTCTCGTAGGCGAGCTCGGCCGTCGTCTCGACGTCGATCCGCTTGACCCCGGCCGGCTCGGGCAGGCCGACGTTCGCGGCGACCAGGGTCACCTCCGCCCCCCGCTTCGCCGCGGCGGCCGCGAGTGCCATGCCCATCCGCCCGCTGGAGCGGTTGCCGATGAAGCGCACCGAGTCGATCGGCTCGCGGGTGCCCCCCGCCGTGACCATGATCCGCAGGCCGTCCCAGGGACCCCGCTCGCCGGGCAGAGGGGGCGCCTCGATCGGCGATCCCTCCTCGACCGCGACGGTCAGCTGCTCGCCGCCGGACAACGCCGCCTCGACCGCCGCCAGCAGCCGCTCGGGGTCCGGCAGTCGGCCGCGACCGCGCTCGCCGCGCGAGGCGAGGAGGCCCTCCTCGGGCTCGATCACCTCCACCCCACGCTCGCCCAGCGTCGCCAGGTTGGCCTGGGTCGCCGCGTCGGCGTACATGCGGTCGTTCATCGCCGGGGCGACGAAGCGCGGCGCCGTGCAGGCGAGGAAGGACGTGGTCAGCATCGAGTCGGCGAAGCCGCCTGCCAACTTCGCGAGGGTGTTGGCCGAGGCGGGGGCGACGAGAAAGGCATCGCAGTTGGCGGCCAGCTCGAGGTGGCCGATCGGGTCGTGACCCGCCTCATCGGGCCCACCATCCCCGGGTTCGCCGGGGAAGGCGCCGCGCATCGGATCGCGCTCGTACTCGGAGGTGAGCACGGGCCCGCCGACGATCCCCTCGAAGGAGGCGGCGCCGACGAAGCGTCCGGCGTTCTCGGTCATCAGGACCCGGACGCCGTGCCCGGCCAGCGTTGCGAGGCGCGCGAACTCGAGCGACTTGTAGGCCGCTATCCCGCCGCTCACACCCAGCAACAACCGGGCCATATAAGAGCTCCTTGCGAGCCGGGCGCTACGCGCCTAGCTGCGGTACTCGTATTTGAGTTTGCCCTCGGCCAGCTCTTCCAGCGACATCGTGAGGTAATTGCCCTCGGCGTTGGTCTCCACCATCGGGGGCGGATACTCGCCGAAGCCACCCTCACCGAGGTTGTGGAAGTAACTGTTGATCTGCCGCGCCCGCTTCGCCGCGACGACAACGGCGGCGTAATGGGAGTCGGAGTGATCCAGAAGCTTGTCTACACGTGGTTTGATCATCGGCAACGCATTCTAGGGCATCGTGGAGGCCCTTCGACAGCCCTCCGAAGGACGCACACCCCTCGGTCGTCACAAAGCTTCATGCCTGCGTCTGCAATAGAGCCCGCTATGCGACCTCAAATGCAGACGGTGGACGCCGGCGTCTGCATTAAGTCGTCCCCACGACGAGTTGATGCGACCGACGGATCCTCGTTCTGCATTCACCCCTCTACAGCGGGGGTAAATGCAACCGCTGGAGCGCTCAGTCTGCATTTCACCGCCTAGGCGCCGGTCAACTGCAGACGCCCACGCCCCGGCCCCTCGCGAACCTAGGAAGCGGTGCTGGTGGTCGAGCGGACTATGGACTCCAGCTCGGTGGCGGCGGTGTCCAAGTCGTCGTTGACGATGCGGTGGTCGAAGTCGTCTTGCTGGGCGAGCTCCTGCTCGGCGGTTTTGAGGCGGCGGTCGATCGCCTCCGGGGAGTCGGTGCCGCGGCCGCGAAGACGCTCGCGCAGGATGGCCGGGTCGGGTGGTGCGATGAAGATCTGGACCGAGTCGGGACGGGCCGCGCGGACCTGAGTCGCCCCCTGGACCTCGATCTCGAGGACGACGGATCGGTCCTTTTCGAGGCAGCGGTCCAGCTCGGAGTTCAGGGTGCCGTAGTGGTTCCCGGAGTAGGTCGCGAACTCGAGGAAGTCTTTCGCGGCGATCCGCTCTTGGAACTGCTCCTCGGTGAGGAAGTGGTAATCGACGCCGTCGACCTCTCCCTCGCGCGGGTCGCGGGTGGTCGCCGAGACGGAGAGCGCGAGGTTCGGCACGCGATCGAGCAGCTGCTTGATCAGCGTGCCCTTGCCCACTCCCGATGGGCCGGTGATGACGAAGACCTTGGCGCTCATGCGGGCGCCGATACTGCCGAAGGAGTCGGTCGGCTTACCGGCGGAGAAGAGAGACCAGCTCGGTGCGCTGGCGCTCGGAGAGGCCGCCGATCGTCTTCGACGGCGAGATCCGGCACTGGTTCAGGATCCGATTGGTCTTCACACGTCCGTACTTCGGAACCGCGAGGAGCATGTCGAAGACCTTGGCGGTCATCACGTACTCCGGCGGATCGAGAAGAACACCGTGGATGTTGGAGCGCCCGGCCTTCAGGTCCTTCTTCAGTTTGGCCCGCGAGGTACGGATGTCGTTGGCTCGTTTGAGCGCCTCCATCCTCTGGTCGAGGGACCTTTCCGGAGCCGCGAGGGAGGTCTTTACGGACGAGGTCGTCATGCGGCGGCGAGTATAGCCGTGGCTCGTGGGTGCGCAAGCCGTCCTCACCCATTTGAGCCTAAATTCATCTCAACCTCTAGTCGAGGTCCAGCACGGGCTCAGAAATTCGCTCCCGGCGGAGTGATGACTCCAGTTCCAGTGCGACGCGGGAGCCGGCCCGTGGATCGCGGAAGTTCTCGGTGCCGACGGCGACGACCGTGGCGCCGAGGGCGAGGAACTCGGCGGCGTCGGCGCCGGTCGAGATCCCTCCCATGCCGACGATCGGTAGGCCGACCGCGGCGCGCACCGAGCGCACCTGCTCGAGCGCGACCGGCCGCACCGCCGGCCCCGAGAGACCGCCGTAGCCGTTGCCGAGCGCGGGCGCCCCGGTCGCCGGATCGATCGCGGTGCCCTTCAGCGTGTTGATAAGCGAGACCGCGTCCGCGCCGCCCCGCTCGGCCCCGTCGGCGACTGCCGCCGGGTCGGCGACGTTCGGCGTCAGCTTCACGATCAGCGGCTTCTCGCTGAGGGGACGGAGGGTCTCCAGCAGCGCCTCGGTCTCGCTCGGGTTCTCGCCGACGATCAGCCCCGAGTGCACGTTGGGGCAGGAGATGTTCAGCTCGATCGCCGCCACCTCGCGGCGCCTGGCGATCCGCTCGACGCAGCGGGCGAACTCCTCGCGGGTCGTCGCCATCACCGAGACGATCAGGGGGACCGGCAGCTCTCGCAGATCCCGCAGATCCTCGGCGAGGAAGCCCTCGAGCCCCTTGTTCGGCAGGCCGATCGAGTTGATCATCCCGCTCGGCGCCTCCCAGATCCGCCGCGGGACGTTGCCCGCTCGCGGCTCCGGCGTGATCGTCTTGGAGACGAAGGCCGCGAAGGGGAACTCGTCCATCAGCGCGTCGCCGAAGACCTTGCGCGCGGCGATCGCGTCGTAGGTCCCGCTCGCGTTGATGACCGGGTGGGCCAGCTCGATCCCGCAGAGCTCAGGCATACGCGTGGCTCACCTGCTCGACCTCGTCCCCGCGTAAGACTGGACCGTCGACGCAGAGCCGCAGGAAGCCGCCGCCGGGTTTCGGCACCGCGCAGCCGAAGCAGGCGCCGAAGCCGCAGGCCATCGGCGACTCGAGCGCCAGCTCGACCGCCACCCCGTGCTCGGCGCAGAGCGTCCGCACCGCCTCCAGCATCGCCGGCGGCCCGCAGGAGTAGACGACGCCGGAGGTCGCGTCGTCCCCGGCCAGGATCGGCACCAGGAGGTCCGTGACGCGCCCCTGGACGCCCGCGTGGCCATCCTCGGTCGCCAACCTCACCTCCGGGCAGAGCGCCCCTGAGGAGCCGCAGAAGAGGTCGAGGCCGCCGGTGTGGGCCTGGTCGCGGAAGCCGAGCAGGACGCGGTGCGGGATTGCGTTTCGGGAGAATTCCTGCCGCAGCAAGGCAAGTGGCGCGACGCCGACCCCGCCGCCGACGAGAACCGCTCCCGCGGCGCCTTGCTTCACGTCGCGCGGCGCGGCGAAGGAGTTGCCGAGCGGGCCGACGATCCAGACCCCGTCGCGCTCGCGCAGGGTGCCGAGCCGCTCCGTCCCCGGACCGACCGCATCGAGCAGGAAGTCGAGCCGCTCGCCGCCGCCCGCCGCGGGCGCCGTCTCGGCGACCGAGATCGCCCGGGGCAGGAAGGCGCGACCGTCGCGGGCGCCCCAGCCGTCGGCCGCGGCGAGCATGTAGAACTGGCCCGCCTGCGGCTCGGGACCCTCGCGATCGATGATCGAGACGATCCGATAGCCGCCAGAGGTGCGATTGCGGGAGACCTCGCAGAGCCTGCGACCGAAGGGGGCGCTCACGAGCGGCTCGCCGCCTCCTGCGCCGCCCGGTGGATCTCCTGGAGCGAGCGCACTTCGTCGTCGATCCCGCCGCCCGAGGCGATCGCCCGGACCGCCGCCGTCGCCGCGGTCATCGTCGTGATCGAGGGGATCCCATGCTTCACCGCCGCGGTCCGGATCTCATACCCGTCGGCGCGCGCGCCGGAGCCGCTCGGGGTGTTGATCACCAGGTCGCATTCGTGCTTCCGGATCAGGTCGAGGACGTGCGGCGAGCCCTCGTTCAGCTTGTTGATGCGGCGCACCGGCACCCCCATCCGCTCGATCGCCATCGCCGTGCCGCCGGTGGCGACAACCTCGAAGCCGGAGTCGTGGAGACGTGCCGCGAGCTGCGTCGCCGCCGCCTTATCGGTGTCGGTGACGGTGATGAAGACGGTGCCCTCGCGCGGCAGGATCACCCCGGCGGCGGCCTGCGCCTTGCCGAAGGCGGTCGGGAAGTCGGCCGCGATGCCCATCACCTCGCCGGTCGACTTCATCTCCGGGCCGAGCACCGAGTCGGCGCCGGCGAAGCGGGCGAAGGGCAGCACCGCCTCCTTCACGCTGACGTGCTCGGGCAGCCCCGTCGGCAGGTCCATGTCGGCGAGCCTCTCCCCCAGCATCAGCCGCGCGGCGACCTTCGCCAGCGGCACCCCGATCGCCTTTGAGACGAAGGGCACGGTGCGCGAGGCGCGCGGGTTGGCCTCGATCACGTAGAGGCGGCCCTCGGCGATCGCGTACTGGATGTTGATCAGGCCGATCACGCCCAGCTCCAGCGCCAGGCGCTCGGTGGTCCCGCGGATCTCCGCCAGCATCTCCTCGCCGAGGCTGAGCGGCGGGATCACGCAGGCCGAGTCGCCGGAGTGGACGCCCGCCTCCTCGACGTGCTGCATGATCCCGGCAACGTGGACCGAGTCGCCGTCGCCGAGCGCGTCGACGTCGACCTCGATCGCGTTCTCGAGGAAGCGGTCGAGCAGCAGCGGGTGCTCTTGGTCCGCCTTCACGTGCTTGTCCAGGTAGGTCCGCAGGTCCTCGGTCGAGTAACAGATCTCCATCGCCCGGCCGCCGAGCACGTAGCTCGGCCGCACCAGCAGCGGGAAGCCGACCTGGGCGGCGATCTCCTCGGCTTCCTCGGCCGAGTGGGCGGTGCCGTAGGGCGGGTGGGCGATCTCGAGCCGGCGCAGCAGGGCGCCGAAGCGGCCGCGGTCCTCGGCCAGGTCGATCGCGTCGACCGGGGTGCCGAGCAGCGGCACGCCCGCCTCTTCCAGCGTCCGGGCCAGCTTCAGCGGGGTCTGGCCGCCGAACTGGACGATCACTCCCTCCGGCTTCTCCTCGGCGCAGACGGCGAGCACGTCCTCGGCGGTCAGCGGCTCGAAGTAGAGGCGGTCGGAGGTGTCGTAGTCGGTCGAGACCGTCTCCGGGTTGCAGTTGATCATCACCGCGTCGCGGCCGAGCTCGCGCGCGGTCATCGCCGCGTGCACGCAGCAGTAGTCGAACTCGATGCCCTGTCCGATCCGGTTGGGCCCGGCGCCGAGGATGACGACCGAGTCACGCTCCCCGCGGCGGATCTCCGAGGCGGGCGGGCTGCCGTCGGTGCCGCGCCGCTCGTGGGCCGAGTAGTAGTAGGGGGTCGCCGCCTCGAACTCGGCCGCGCAGGTGTCGACCGACTTGTAGGTGCGGGCGAGGCCCTCGGTCCCGTCGCCCTCCAGGGCGAGCTGCTCCAGCTCGCGCAGGAACCACCGGTCGATCGAGCTCGACTCGTGGACGGCCTCGACCCCGAGGCCGCGCCGCAGTGCCTCCAGCACCTGGTCGAAGCGCTCGGCGGTCGGCACGCCGAGGGCCGCGATCAGCTCCGCGTCGTCGGCGGCGAATTCGGGTTTCGCGTCGAGCTCGCGCGAGCGCATCGCCTTGGCGAAGGACTCGCGGAAGGTGCGCCCGATCGACATCACCTCGCCGACCGACTGCATGTAGGTGGAGAGCCGGCCCTCGGCGCCGGGGAACTTCTCGAAGGCGAAGCGCGGGATCTTCGTGACGACATAATCGATCGTCGGCTCGAAGGAGGCGGGCGTCGCCTGGGTGATGTCGTTGGGGATCTCCTCGAGGGCGTAGCCGACGGCGAGTTTCGCCGCCATCTTCGCGATCGGGAAGCCGGTCGCCTTCGAGGCGAGCGCCGAGGAGCGGCTGACCCGCGGGTTCATCTCGATCACGACGACCGAGCCGGTC
>JBOGYZ010000303.1:0-9889 GCA_050697015.1 Solirubrobacterales bacterium | reverse complement strand
CCCGAGCTTTGCGCGGCGATCTCGGGAGCCATCCTGCCTTCGATCTCGCTCTGGGTCTGCGGCAAGCCGAGGTTCTTCTCGACCTGTTTGGCCTTCATCCCGTCACTCGGGCCCTTTTGTCGCGGGCGGGACGCATCTTCGAGCCGGGGCTTCGATCTCTTGACGCCATCCATGTCATGGCGGCGCTCGAACTCCGGCCGATCGAGGCGTTCGTGTCCTACGACATGCGCCAGCTGAAAGCAGCCGAAGATGCCGGGCTGTCGACGGTCTCTCCGGGCATGAAATGGTGAGGGCGTGGCTTCGTTCTCCTCGTTTGACACCCGCAAGTACCGCACGGTCCCGCCGCGGGATGGGTATGACCGGTGGGCGGCGACTTATGAGGACACGGTCGAGGACGCGATGGACGTGGCGCTGCTGGAGCGGCTCGATCTTGACTGGGGCGCGGTCCGGCGGGTCGGCGATCTCGGCTGCGGGACGGGGCGGACCGGGGCGTGGCTCAAGGCGCGAGGTGTGGGGGAGATCGACGGGGTCGACCTCTCGCCGGGGATGCTGGAGGCGGCGCGCAGCCGCGGCGTCTACGCCTCGCTGCGTGAGGGCGAGGTCGGCGACACCCGGCTCGAGTCCGGCGCCTACGATCTCGTCGTCTCCTGCCTCGTCGACGAGCATCTCGCCGACCTGCGCCCGCTCTACGCAGAGGCGGCGCGGCTGGCGCGCCCCGGTGGGCGCTTCGTTCTGGTCGGCTTCCACCCGCACTTCATCATCGCCTCGGGCATGCCGACCCACTTCGACGACGCCGACTCGGGGGAGTCGCTGGCGATCGAGACGCACGTCCACCTGCTGAGCGACCACGTCACCGCGGGCCTCGATGCCGGGCTGGCGCTCGCCGCCCTCGAGGAGCGCGTAGTCGATGACGAGTGGGTGGCGCTGAGGCCGAAGTGGGAGCGCTTCCGCCACCACCCGATCTCCTTCGCCTTCGTCTGGTCGTGTCAGCGTCCGAGGTAGGTCGGAATCCGCTATGAACCGGCGATGCCCCACCTCATCGCCTGGTGCGGATTCCTCGGAGCCTGGCCGCTCGTCGCCGGGCCGCTCGATCAGGCCGTGCGCGAGATCGAGGAGTCGGGGTTCGAGCGCGAGGCATTCGAGGAGGCCAAAGCGCAGGTCGATGAGCCCGAGCCGGTCTCTCGGTGGTGGCTCGTGCTGCCGCCGGTCTGGTGGTTGCTGAAGCGCCGGCGCGAAAGCATCTACCGCCACCAGATCGGTGAGGCCTTGGACGACGAGACCCTGCTTGCCTTCCTCACCGTCAAAGACATCCTCAACGCCTGGCTCTACGTCGCCGTCGGCGCATCGCTGATCGCGGTCAAGGAGACCTGGGAGCTGCACGAGAGCTATGAGTGGCCGGAATGGACCTTCTGGCTCGGCGTCGTCGGGATGGTGGTCTTCTGCCTCAGCATCACCGTGGGACGCACGCGCCGCCGCCATCACCGGCCCGCCGTCAACGATTGAGGTGACCGCGCGGGAGTGGGCAGAGCGGCTCGGCGAGGTCGTCCGCGGGGTGCGCGAAGGCGACGAGCAGGAGGTCGTTCGCGCGGTCGAGGCGCTCAGCCGCCGCCACCGCCTGCTCGCCCCGCTGGCGCTCCTCGTGGACGGCGTCGCGATGCTCTTCGGCGGTGTCCGCCTGCTGCTCACCAACTGGCGCCTCACGGTGATCCAGATCCCGCCCGCGATGTGGATCTGGGCGGCGATGTACGACCTGCGCGGCCACGTGCTCCACGACCGCACCGTGCAAGCCGTGAGCGGACCGGTCGTCGTCCCGATCGTCGCCGTGGTCGTCGCGATCACGATGCTCTGCTTCTGGCTGAACGCCGTCTTCGGCTTCGCGATCAGCCAGGACGGCCCACCTGAAGTGCGTCCCGCGATGGACGAAGCGCGCCCTCATCTGGCGACGATCCTCGGCTCCGGCGGCGTCGTCGGCCTCGCCCTGGGACTGACCGTCACGGTCGTCACCCGCGCCCACAGGCCCTGGTTCGCGCTCACGCTGAGCATCGTGATCGGGGTGATGATGATCGCCTACGTCGCCGTCCCGGCGAGGCTGATCGGGGTCGAGTCGGGGGCGGTCTCGCGCCGCGACCGGCTCTCGGCGAGCGTCGTCGGCTCGCTGCTCGGCGCCGTCGTCTCGACCCCCGCCTACGTGATGGGACGGATCGGCCTGCTGATGATCGGCTCGCCGTTCCTGCGCATCCCGGGCATCCTGATCTTCATCGTCGGCTTCACCCTGCAGGCGGGGGCGACGAGCGCGGTGAAGGCGGTGAAGATGGGGGCGAAGCTGGGACGTGGGCGGCGCGATGCGGCGCGCGCCCCGGCCGACGAGCCTCCATTACCTCCGAGGTAATCGCCCCGCCGCGCCTTCTGGCTAGGCTGATGCGATGGCCTCGCAGACCGTGACCGGCGTCGGCCCGTTGCTGCGCGAGTGGCGCCACCGGCGCCGGCGCAGCCAGCTCGAGCTGGCGTTGGAGGCGGGCGTCTCGGCCCGCCATATCAGCTTCCTCGAGACGGGACGCTCGAATCCCAGCCGGGAGATGGTCATCGGCCTCGCCGCCAATCTTGAGATGCCGCTCCGTGACCGCAACGAACTCCTGATCGCCGCGGGCTACGCGCCCGAGTACCGCGAGCTCGCCTACGAGGACCCGGACCTCGAGCCGGTCCGCGCCGCGATCGAGGAAGTGCTCGCCGCCCACGATCCGTATCCGGCGCTGGTCGTCGACCGCCAGTGGGAGCTGGTCACCGCCAACCGCGGCATGGGCCTCCTCACCGAGGGCGTCGCCCCGCATCTGCTCGAGCCGCCCGCCAACACGATGCGCCTCGCGCTGCACCCGGAAGGGATGGCGCCGCGGGTCCTCAACTGGGACGACTTGCGGAACAAAATCGTCGGCCGGATCGAGCGGCAGGCGCGGCTGACCGGGGAATCGGCGATGGCCGAGCTGCGCGACGAGCTCGCCGCCTACACGGCTCCCGAGGAGGCGGACGACCTGAGCGCGTCGGCGCGCGACCACGATGTCTTCACGCCGCTCCTGCTGCGCGGTCCCGCGGGCGAGGTGCTGACCTTCTTCAGCACCGTCGCGATCTTCGGCACGGCCGTCGACATCACCGTCGCCGAGCTCTCGATCGAGTCGTTCTTCCCGGCCGACGACGCCACCGCGGCCGCCTGCCGCGCCTTCGCCCCGCGCTGAGCGCGCGCTCCTCTCATTACCCGTGAGGTAATCGACGCGGCTACCCCAGGTAAGGAACCTGCGTGCCATGAACTCGAACGCACACAAAGCCAGATCGAACGCTCTGACGATGGCCGTGCTGATGGCCGGGACCTTCGTCTTCGTCCTCGACTTTTTCATCGTCAACGTCGCCATCCCCGCGACCCAGGCCGACCTCGGTGCCTCCGACGCGCAGATCCAGCTGGTCGTCGCCACCTACGCGATCGCCCTCGCCTCGCTGCTGATCCTCGGCGGCAGGCTCGGTGACCTCTTCGGCCGCCGCCGCCTCTTCATGGTCGGGCTGGGGCTCTTCACCGCCTCCTCGGCGCTCTGCGGCGCGGCGTCCGGGATCGAGGTTCTGCTCGTCGGCCGCGTCCTGCAGGGCATCGGCGCCGGCCTCTTCGCCCCGCAGGTGCTCTCGATCATCGGCGTCACCTTCGAGGGCAACGAGCGCCGCCGCGCCGTCACCACCTACGGCCTGACGTTGGGCCTGGCGGCGGCGGGCGGCCAGCTGATCGGCGGCGCGCTGATCGCGCTGAACGTCTTCGACCTCGACTGGCGCACCTGTTACCTCGTCAACGTGCCGATCGGGATCGCCGCCCTCGCGATCTCCCCGCGGGCGATCTCCGAGTCGCGCGCCGAGGACTCGCGCCGGCTCGATTTCCTCGGCGCCGCCCTCGCTGCCGCGACCCTGGTCGCGATCGTCCTGCCGCTGGTCGAGGGCCGCCGCCAGGGCTGGCCCGCCTGGACCTTCATCTGCCTCGCCGCCGCGGTCCCGCTGGCGCTCGCCTTCGTCCGGCGCCAACGCGGTCTCGCCGCGACCGGTGGCGCGCCGCTCGTCCACCCGGACCTCTTCCGCGAGCGCGCCTTCACCGTCGGCGTCCTCGCCTCGGTCGTCTTCTACGCCGGGATGGCCTCGTTCTTCCTCGTCCTCGCCATCTACCTGCAGGAGGGCTGCGGGCTCAGCGCGCTCGATTCCGGCCTCGTCTTCACCCCGCTGGCGTCCGGCTACCTGATCGCCTCGATCGGCGCCGAAGCGCTGGCGCCGCGGTTCGGCCGCCAGGTGCTGGCGGCGGGCGGGATCGTCCGTGCCGTCGCGCTCACCGGCCTGGCGCTGACGGTCGGCGCGATCGGCACCGGCGGCTCGCCGCTCCTCCTCGTCCCGGCGCTCGCCGTCGACGGCATCGGTATGGGCCTGCTGACCGCGCCCCTGGTGGCGACCGTCCTCGGCGGGATGGACCCGCGCCACGCGGGCGCGGCCTCGGGCGTCTTCTCGACCGCCAACCAGGTCGGCAACACGATCGGCGTCGCCGCGATCGGCGCGATCTTCTACGGCGCGATCGGTCCGGACGGCGATTACGCGGGCGCCTTCGAGCTCGCCCTGGTCGCGGTCGCGGCGGTCTGCCTGGCGGTGGCGGCGCTGGTCCAGCTGCTGCCGGGCCGCCCCGCGCCGGCCGACAGCAAAGTCGCAGAAAGTACCAGGAAAGATCCAGTTTCTTGGAGGAAGGCGTGAGGAATGAGATGATCGCCGCCCTCTATGAACAAAATTGATCTCGGCACCAGACTTCGCGCCCTACGCACCGAGCGGGGCCTCTCGCTCAGCCAGCTGGAAGCGGCGACCAGGATCTCCAGCTCGTTCCTCTCGCTGGTCGAGAGCGGCAAGTCCGACATCACGATCAGCCGCCTGGTGCGTCTGGCCGACTTCTTCGAGGTCGAACTGAGCGATCTGGTCGAGGGCAGCCGGGTGGAGCGCAGCCCGCTGGAGGTGATCCGCGACGGCGAGGGCAGCGTCCTCGCCTCCAGCAGCGAGGGGATCGTGACCCGATTCCTCGGCCACCAGCGCTGGCAGCTCTCGCCGCGGATCACCGACTACGACGCCGGGGCGATGATCGAGATCGCCGGCGGCGAGCAGGCCGTGCGCGAGATCCTCCACCACCGCGAGCTCTTCATCTACATCGTCAGCGGGACCTTCGAGATCACCGTGCACGGCCAGGAGCCGGTGACGCTCTCGCGCGGCGACGTCGTCCTGATTCGCGACGGCGCCGACCGCGTCGTCAACACCGGCCGCCGCGCCGCCCGCCTGCTGATCGTCGGCGTCACCCTCGGCAGCTCCTAGCGTCCCCGCTGCCCTTAGGGTTGTGCGGGTGAGTTCCGCCGACCTTGCCCGGTCCAGGGCGGGCTCCGAGGCGGAGCCCGTACTCAACTTCGGCCATTGGCCGGCGGTGCGACGTTGCGCGCTCGCGCTCTACTTCGTCGGCCTCGTCGTCTGGAGCTACAACTACGGCATCCCGGTCCAGCGGGAGCTGGTGATCGCCTGGGTCTGCGGCGCGCTCGCCTGCGCGTGCATCGGTCGCCACCCGCGGGAGATGCTGTGGCTGGTCATCGACTGGGCGCCGATGGTGATCGTCCTCGGCGCTTACGACGTCACCCGCGGCGCCGCCGACAAGCTCGGCATCGGGGTCCACGTCCACCCGATGATCGATTTCGACAAAGCCGTCTTCTTCGGCCAGACGCCGACCGAATGGCTCCAGCACCACCTCTACGACCCGACCCGCGTGACCGGCTGGAACGTCTTCTTCACGCTCACCTACACGAGCTACTTCATCACCCCGTTCGCCCTCGCCGGCTGGCTCTGGGCGCGCGACCGCCCCGCCTACCTCCGCTTCGCCAAGCGCCTTGTCACGCTGGCGATCGCGACGGTCATCACCTACATCCTCTTCCCGGCCGCGCCACCCTGGATGGCCGGACAGGAAGGCCTCCTCCACGACATCTACCGGACCACCTCGGAAGGCTGGAAGGTCATCGGCGTCGGCACCTCGATCCTCTTCTCCGAAGGCCAGGCCTCGGTCAACCTCGTCGCCGCGGTCCCCTCGCTGCACGCCGCCTTCACGATGCTGGTCGCGATCAACCTTTGGAACCTGATCCCGTGGCGCCGCGCGCGGCCGCTGGTGTTCCTCTATCCGGCGGCGATGGCGCTCACCCTGATGGCAACCGGGGAGCACTATTTCTTCGACATCCTGCTCGGTTGGGTCTACGCCGGCGTCGTGATCCTCGCCTGGGCGGCCTGGGAACGACGCCGCTCACGGGCTCCGGAACTCGCAGAACTTCCATAGTTTTTCTATATTGCCTGCATGACTCCGTCCGCTCCGGATCGCGCTGAGGCGATCGACCTCGTCGCGAGCACCCTGTTGGGACGCGCCGCGCGCCTCACCCGCCTGCTGATGCCCAGCGGCGCCCACAAACTGTCGCGGACCGAGGTCGGCGTCCTCGCGACCCTCTCCGAAGGCTCCCGCCGGATCACCCAGCTCGCCCAGACCGAGGCGCTCGCCCAGCCCACCGTCACCCAGCTGGTCGACAAACTGGAGGGCCGCGGCCTGGTCGCCCGGGCGCGCTCCGGCGAGGACGCCCGCGTGGTGATGGTCGAGGTGACCCCCACCGGGGCCGACGTCTTCGAGGAGGTCCGGGCGGAGATCCGCTCGAACATGCGCGAGGCACTCGCCGGCCTCCCCGAGGACGAGCTGACAGACCTGGCCCACGCCTCCGAAACCCTCGGCGGCCTGATCGAAACGATGCTCCCCCGCCACGAGGCATGAGCCCGGAGCTGCCGGCGCGGCTTCCGGGAGTCCGACCCGCCTGATCCGGCGCGTTCGCACTTCTCCGCGCTATCCGCGGATTTCTGCGAACTCATCTTTCTGGGACGCTGGTGGGATGGCCGTCGAGGCCCCCGCCCAGCCCAGCCAAGGTCTCGCCGCCTACCGTCGCGTGCTGGCCGCGCCGCGCGTGCGGCCGCAGGTCACCTTCGCCCTGCTGGCGCGGATGCCGATCGGGATGGGCGCGGTCGCGATCATCCTCTTCATCCACGGCCAGACCGACTCGTTCGGCATCGCGGGCGGCGTCGCCGGCGCCTACACGATCGGCCTCGGGATCACCGGCCCCTCGGTGGCGCGGTTCATCGACCGGCACGGCTCGCGCTTCGTCATCGTCCCCGGCGCGCTCATCGTCATGGCGGCGATGGTCGCGCTCGTGGTGCTGGGCGAGGCGGGCGCCGGGACGGTGCCGCTGGTCGCCGCGGGCTTCCTCGCCGGGGCCGGGTCGACGCCGGTCGGCGGCATCTTCCGCCAGCGCTGGCCGGAGCTGGTCGGACCGGCGGAGCTGCCGACTGCCTACGCGCTCGACGCGGTGATGATGGAGGTCGTCTTCATCAGTGGGCCGTTGCTGGCGGGCATCCTTGCGGCGACCGTCGGCACCGCCGAGGGGCTGATCGTCGCCGGGGTCCTTGGCATCGTCGGCTCGGTCGGCTTCGCCCGCCTCTCGACGGTGAAGCCGGGCGGCGACCCCGGCGCCGAGCGCCATTGGCTCGGCGCCCTGGTCTCGCCGCACCTGCGCCTGCTCGTCCTCTCAGACCTGCCGCTGGCAGGTACCTTCGGTGCTCTCGACGTGATGCTGCCCGCCTTCGGCGCCCATCACGGCGCCGCCGCGCTGGGCGGCCCGTTCGCGGCGGCGCTCGCCTTCGGGTCCGGCGTCGGCGGCATCGCCTACGGTGCCCGGCCGGGGATTTTCGGGCCGCCACGCCGGGCCCTGATCGTCCTCGGCGGGCTCATGGTCCTCACCTGCCTGCCGCTGCCGGTGGCGACCGGGGTCCCGGAGATGTTCGTCTTCGCCGCACTCGCCGGGGTCACCCTCGCGCCGCAGATCACCGTCCGCAACCAGGTCATCCAGAGCACCCTGGTCGCCGGCACCGCGACCGAGGCCTTCACCTGGGTGGCCCTGGCGACGACGATCGGCGCCAGCGTCGGCTCGGCCCTGGTCGGCCCGCTGGTCGAGGCGGCGGGCTGGCGCGCCGGCGCGATCGTCGCCGTCGTCCTGCCCGCGGTGGCGATGCTGATCGTGTTCGCCCGCCGCGACCTGATCGAGTGACGCGTTGACAGCCGAGGGTGGGCCGACGAGGATCGGACCATGTCCGAGGCAATCGACATCGACCGGTCCGCCTCCCTCGGCTCCTCCTTCGCCGCCGCCCTGGCCCTGAAGGACTTCGACCGCCTCCGCGATCTCCTTCACCCGGAGATCGACTTCCGCGGCCTCACGCCGCGGCGCTTCTGGGAGGGCGGGGATCCGGATGCGGTGGTGAGTGGCGCCGTGCGGGTGTGGTTCGAAGACTCCGACGAGATCCTCGAGCTGCTGCACGTCGAAACGGACGCCTTCGCCGACCGCGAACGGGTCGGGTACCGCTTCCTGGTGCGCAACCCGGATGGGCTCTTCGAGGTCGAGCAGCAGGCTTACATCAGCGAGCGCGATGGCCGGATCGGCTGGATGCGCGTTCTCTGCTCCGGATACCGACCGGTCGAGGGGGAGTGATGTCCGACGTAGCTCCCGCCAACGAGGAGTCGACCGAAGCCTGGAGCGGACCACTCTTCGAGCGCTTTGTGCGCTTCCGTCCCTACGTCGCCGAAGGGCTGGGACGGCACGGCGAGACGGCGATGGCGGTGCACCCGCCGCGGCCGGGCGACCGCGTCCTCGACATCGGCTGCGGCTTCGGCGACACCACCCGGCGGCTCGCCGAGCTGGTCGGCGCGGAGGGCGAGGCGGTCGGCGTCGACGTGTCGGAGCCTTTCGTCGAGCTGGCGCGCGAGGAGGCGGCGGAGGCGGGCGTGGACAACGTCAGCTACCGCCTCGGCGACGTGCAGATCGCCGACCTCGACGGCCCCTACGACCACGTCTTCTCGCGGATGGGCGTGATGTTCTTCGCCAACCCGGTGCAGGCGCTCCGCAACGTGCGCGGGGCGATGCGGCCGGGCGGGCGGGCCTGCTTCGTGGTCTGGCGGCGCAAGCTCGACAACGGCTGGGTCCGCGAGGCCGAGCAGGTGGTGGAGCGCTACCTCGAGCACCCGGAGGAGACCGACGAGCCGACCTGCGGGCCGGGGCCGTTCTCGATGGCCGACGCCGACGTGGTGAGCGAGCAGCTGACGCTTGCCGGATTCGAGGCGATCGAGCTGCGCCGGAATGACCTGCCGCTGAAGATGGGCGCCGATCTCGACGGGGCGGTCGACCTGGTGATGTCGATCGGCCCGGCGGGCGAGGTCCTGCGCCTCTGGGGCGACCGCGCCGAGGAGATCCGCCCGACGATCACCGCCGAGATCCGCGGCGTGCTGGAGCAGTTCGAGACCGACGATGGCGTCCTCGCCCCGTCCTCCACCTGGCTCATCTCCGCCGTCGCCCCGGGCTGACGGCCCGCCCTAGGCCACGACGCCGGCCAGCTCGTAAGCGGCACGCAACCCGTCGCCGAAGGCGCGGACGGCGTTCAGCTCGCTCGGGTTCAGCGCCCCGCCGACGACCCGATGCGGCACTTCGAGTCGCTCCAGCAACGGCCGCAGCTCGTCCCGTCGCTCCTGCCCGGCGGCGATGACCACGCGATCGGCGGCGATCAACTCCACGCCCCCGTCCTCGACCTCGATCTCGATCCCGTTCGGCGTGATCTGGCGGTAGGCGAGACCGGTGCGGGTCTCGACCCCGGCGTGCTTCAGCGCGTCGAGCCACACCCATTTCGTCGTGCGCCCGATTCCGCTCCCGATCCGGCCCGACCGTCGCATGAGGGTCACGGCTGGACCTGCTGTGTTCGAAAGCTCGGCTATAGCGAGCTTTCGAAC
>JBOGYZ010000302.1:0-3419 GCA_050697015.1 Solirubrobacterales bacterium | reverse complement strand
CCGGTCGCACCAGTGCCGGTGTTCCTCTCTCAGCGCGCTTCTATCGGTGTCCGCCGTGGCCGTGGTGGTGGTGATGATGGTGGTGGCCGTGATGGTGATGGTGATGGCCGCCGTGGCCCGACAAGGTGGTCAGGCCGTAGCCGAACGGGAACAGCGGGTCATATTCGGGTTCGCCGATGTTGATCGGCTCCTGTTCGAGGGTCTTCGGCCAGCTCACCGGCAGGGTGCCGGTGTAGGGGGCCTTGCCGAACAGGTCGTCGGCGACTCCTTCGCCCTGGCTGCCCGGCAGCCAGGCCTCGACCAGCCCGTCCATCTCTTCCAACTGCGCCGGTTCGAGGATCAGCGGCCGGCCCGAGACGATGACGACGACGCACTTGGCCGATTCGGTACAGACCTTGTCGATCGCGGCCTGGTCGGCGGCCGAGATCTTCATGTCCTTCACCGGGCGCGGGTTGCCTTCGTCGCCTTCGTCGAAGGCCCACTGCGGGCCGCCGACGTCGCCGTAGCCCTCCGAGTAGGGCGTCTCCCCGACGACGACCACCCCGGTCGCGTCGCTCGGCACCGCCGCCGAGGCGTCTTCGCTGAAGGTGGTCGTGCCCCCTTCGTTCGCTTCTTCGATTCCTTTCAGGATCGTCGTCCCCGGGATCGGGGTCGGGTTGTTCGAGCCGCCCTGCCAGGTGAGCGTCCAGCCGCCCGCCTGGTTGCCGATGTTGTTCGCGTTCGAGCCCGCGACATAGACGTCACTGCCGGTCGCGATCGGCAGTGCTTCGTCGTCGTTCTTCAGCAGCACCTGCGACTCCTGGACCGCGCGGCGGGCGACTTCCCGGTGGGCGGTGTCGCCGATTTCAGGGATCCCGGAGCGGTCGGTGAACGGGTGCTCGAAGAGGCCCAGTTCGAACTTTGCCTTGAGGATCCGGCTCACGGCGTCGTCGATGCGGCTTTCCGGCACTTCGCCGGCTTCGACCTCTGCGATCAGCGTTTCGGTGAATTCTTTGTAGCTGTTGGGCTCCATGAACATGTCGATCCCGGCCATCACTCCGGCCTTCACTTGTTCGGGGTAGGTGCCCGGCAATTCGTGGATGCCGTTGTAGTCGCTGATCACGAAGCCTTCGAAGCCGAGGTGTTCCTTCAGGAAGCCGGTGATCAGGCCGCCTTCGGCGTGCATCTTGATCGGGTTGCCGACCCCGTCTTCGGTCCAGTCGATGCTCGAGTAGGACGGCATCACCGTGCCGACGTCGTACTTGCGCACGGCGGGCACGTACTGGCGCAGGGCGTCTTCGTAGAATTCCTGGCGGTTCGCGATCGCTACGCCCTGGTCGATCGTGTAGCCCGCTCCATTGGTACTCGTCCCGTAAGTGGTGTCGCCGTCGCCCGCGAAGTGCTTGGCGGTGGCGAGCACGTGGTCGGGTTCGCTCAGGTGCCCGGGCGGTCCCTGGAAGCCGCGGATCGCGGTCTCCATTTCTTCGACCAGTTCCGGGCTCTCGCCGAAGCCCTCGTAGGTGCGTCCCCAGCGGTCGTCCTGGGGGGCGCAGATGCAGGGCGCGAAGACCCACTGCGGGCCGCTCGCCCGCGTCTCCTCCGCCGTGACCTGCTCGACTTCTTCGACCAGCTTCGGGTCACGCGTGGCGCCGAGGCCGATGTTGTGGGGGAAGATCGTCGCCCCGTAAAGGTTGCCGTGGCCGTGCACGGAGTCGACGCCGTAGATGATCGGGATGTGGAGCGGCGTTTCGAGCGCCGCTTTCTGGAAGGTGTCGACCATGTTCGCCCACCCTTCCGGCGTGTTCGGCGTCGGCACCGAGCCGCCGCCGGACAGCACGCTCCCCAGCCCGAGTTCGGTGATCTGCTGCGGTTCGGGTTCGATCGGCGCGCGCTCCGCCATGGTCATCTGCCCGACCTTTTCGGCCAGGTTCATCCGCGAGAGCAGGTCCTGGACCCGCTGCTGCACCGGCAGGTGCGGGTTCATATAGGGCGGCGCGCCGCTCGGCGGCCCACCCCCGCCCGGCGGTTCGTGATGGTTCGACCCGGGCCCACCTCGCGCGAGGGCAGTGGTGGCGACGACAAGGATGATCGCGATCGCTGCCGCGACGGCAAGCAGAACTCTCCGCCCGGCGGCCTGTCCTGAACCCATTCCCCAGAACCTCCTACTCCCTATTTTGTCCGGCCGGCGGCGCAAAGCCGCCAAGAGTTCGCATACCCCAGATCAAGGAGGGAAAACGGGGATGCCACAAACGGGGGGACCGGCCTTCAGACCCCCTGGAAATGGGCCCGGGTCAGGGCAGACGACCCTGGAACCCACCCTCCGGGGTCGTTTCGCGTCCGGGGTCAGCGGGTGGGGGCGTAGCGGCGCAGGCTCGCCGCCGTCAGGGCGCCGACCAGCAGGCGGCCCGCCGTGGGCATCGCCTCGCGCCACTCCTCGTCGGGGGTGATCTCGACCTCGCCTTTACGGAAGCGATTGGGGTTGCCGGCCGCGGTGTGGTCGGAGCCGAGGTGGACGGTGCGCTCGCTCACCGGATTGGGACGGCCGGACTCGCCGAGGAAGGCGAGGACCTCGCCGACCGCCGCTGCCGGGTCGGCGGCGAAGTCCCCGTAGTGGAGGGTTCGGTAACGGGCGCCGGTGGGACGATGTAGGCGGGTCAGGGCGTTGATCGCCGACCACTCGGCGCTAGTGCGCAGCAGGCTGTAGCGGTTCATGTCGGCGCCGTTGCCCGGGTTGAACTTGCGGCGCTGCCAGGACCAGGCGACCGCGCGGCTGTCCCGGACGAGGTGGAGGACGTGGAGGTCGAGGTCGTCGCCGAGGCCGCGCAGGGCATAGCCGTGGGAGACGTCCTTGGATGAGTCGATCAGCACCGCCGCGCCGGACTCGGCGGCGATCGCCGCGTAGAGGCGGCGGAGCACGTCGCGGTAGCGGTCGACATCGCGGCGGCGGCCGGGGGTGCCGAGGCCCCAACCGAGCTGAGGCAGCAGCCACCAGCGGTCGACCCGCCGCTGCAGTGCCGTCAGCTCCTCCGGCTCCGCGCCCTCGAGCCGGTCGAAGGCGCGTCGCATGACCGCGCGCCAGAAGTCGCACTCGCGGAAGGGTTCGCCGCATCCGCAGCGGCGGTTCTCGACGAAGCCCTCCTGGAAGACGTGGCGCAGCTCGCCGACGGAGAGGAAGCCGGGGACCTGGCCGAGCACCCGGTCGAGCAGGGTGCTGCCGCTGCGCCCATAGCCGCCGA
The DNA here is from genome assembly GCA_050697015.1 of Solirubrobacterales bacterium. GTDB lineage: Bacteria > Actinomycetota > Thermoleophilia > Solirubrobacterales > 70-9 > VAYN01. The sequence continues at coordinate 204 of JBOGYZ010000302.1, read as the reverse complement.
TGAAGAGCACCTTCAGGGGCGCGCGCTTGTCGCTCAGCACGGGAGGCCTCCCCCCGATTCGAGCGCGGCGCGTCCCAGGGCCAGGAGCGCGGCGCCGTAGTAGGTCGGTTCGGCCTCGACGTCGGCTTCGGCGCCCGCCAGCCATTCCGCGCTCGCCGCGCCTTCGCCGGCCGCCGCGCTCGCCGCCGCGGCGGCGACCAGCAG
>JBOGYZ010000301.1:0-11139 GCA_050697015.1 Solirubrobacterales bacterium | reverse complement strand
CCACGTCGGCCGCGGCCACGTGTCGAACCTCTTCCCGATCCCCGACCTCGAGGCGAAGCAGACGATCGCCGCGACCGGCGTCACCGGCTCGGCACTGAACCGCGCGACGCCGATCCTCGCCCGCCTGGCCCGCCTCTTCCGTGATTACGACATGACGCTGGCCGAGATCAACCCGCTGGCCGAGCTCACCGACGGCCGCTTCGTCGCCCTCGACGCCCACATGGAGATGGAGAACGAGGCGGTCGGCCGGCAGAAGAAGCTGCTGCGCACGGAACTTCAGATCGCCGAGGACGACACCCGCGAAGACTACGAGCACTCCAAGTTCGAAGAGAACGTCGCCGCGATCGACGCGGCCGACCACCGCGGCGTGATCCAGGGCAAAGACCACGGCTTCACCGGCAACCTCGGCCTCGTGATCGGCGCCGGCGGCGGCTCGCTGACGCTGACCGACGCGGTCCGCAACCAGGGCGGCAAGCCCGCCAACTACTCGGAGATCGGCGGCAATCCGTCGGTCGCCAAGGCATGCGGCCTCGCCAAGGAGGTCCTCGAGAAGGACGGCGTCGAGAAGATCGCGGTGATGATGTCGATCGTCTCCAACACGCGCGTCGACATCGTCGCCCGCGGCGTGATCAAGGCCTGCCTCGAACTGGGCAAGGACCCGGGCGAGACGATCGCGATCTTCCGCATCCCGGGTGCCTGGGAGGACGAGGGCTTCAAGATCCTCGACCGCTACGGCGTCGAGTACTGCGACCGCTCGGTCTCGCTCTGGGAAGCGGCCGGCCGAGCCGTCGCCAAGGTCCAGGGGGCGCCCGCATGAGCCGCAGATCATTCCCGGCGAATGCTCCGCTGTCGCGTCCGCTTCGCCGGGGAGAGGCCCGCTGAGATGTCAATTCTCCTAAGCCAAGACACCACTTTTATCGTCCAGGGCATCACCGGCCGCGAGGCCGTGAACCTGACCCGTGAGTGCCTCGACTACGGCTCCAAGGTCGTCGGCGGGGTCACCCCGGGCCGCAAGGGCCGCGAGGTCCACGGCGTGCCGGTCTTCGACACCGTCGCCCAGGCGGTCGAGCACCACGGCGGGCCGATCGACGGCTCCGTCGTCACCGTCCCCCCCGCCTTCACCAAAGACGCCGTCTTCGAGGCGATCCTCGGTGGGATCAAGCTGATCGTCGTCGTCACCGAGCGCATCCCGCGCGGCGACGTCGCCCAGATGGTGGAGCTCGCCGACATGAACGGCGCCCGCATCATCGGCCCCAACTGCCTCGGCCTGATCGTGCCGGAAGTCTGCAAGATGGGCGGCATCGGCGGCCCCGCCAAAGACGCGGCCAAGGCCTACGCGCCCGGTCCGGTAGGCGTGATGAGCCGCTCCGGCGGGATGACCACCGAGATCTCCTCTTCCCTCACCCAGGCCGGCCTCGGCGTCTCGACCGCCGTCTCGATCGGCGGCGACGCGATCATCGGCTCCACCTACGCCGAGCTGATGCCCTTCTTCGAGGCCGACGAGCAGACCAAGGCGATCGTCATCTACACCGAGCCGGGCGGCCGCATGGAGGCCCAGCTGGCGGAGTGGGTCAAAGCCCACAACTCGCGCCTGCCGATCGTCGCCTTCATGGCGGGCAAATTCATGGACGACGAGGAGATGAAAGGGATGAGCTTCGGCCACGCCGGCACCATCGTCGAGGGTGCGGAGGACACCGCGACCCAGAAGATCGCCCGCCTCGAAGCCGCCGGCATCCGCGTCGTCGAGCGCATCGACGAGATCCCCACCGTGGTCAAGGAGAAGCTCGGGGTGCTCGCCTGATGCCCGCCCAGAGCAAAGTCTTCATCGACGTCGAGGTCGACGCGTCCATCCGCGACGACGCCGCCGTCGCCGCCAAACTCGAAGAAGTCTGCCCCGTCGACATCTTCAAGAACGCCGACGGCCATGTGGAGATCGTCGACGAGAACGTCGACGAGTGTGTCCTCTGCAAGCTCTGCCTCGAAGCCGTCCCCGCCGGGTCGGTCCACGTGCGCAAGCTCTACGACGGCACCGAGCTCTAGTCCGCGTGCACCACGCAGCTGTTGGTGGCGTTCAACGTCACCGGCACCGGGCTGCTCAGCCTCGCCGTCACCCTGGCCATCACCGTTTCGGCTGAATAGCACTGCGCTTCCGCCATGTAGGGGTGGAAGACGTATTCGCCAGAAGCCAGGCGGATCTTGAAGTGGCCTTCGACGATCGGCAGCCGCGCGATCACCGGCGCTGATCCGCGCTTGCGGACGTTGACCAGCGAGCCTTCGCCTGAGTAGATCGGGTAGCCGCCACAGTTGCTCGAGGGCAGGCAGATCCGCGGCGCCGCGCGGTAGAGCGGACAGACGATCGCCGCCTGCGCGCAGATCACGTTCCGCTTGCCCTTCGTCACCGGGACCGGCCCACAGTGGGGCGGCGGCGGGCATTCCGGCATGCAGACCGCCGCGCAGGTCGTGTCGTAGACCGTCCCTTCGACCAGCTTCTTGTTGCCCGCCGCCGCCGTGCCCGATCCCAGGCCGGCCCACAAGACCGCAAGCGCCGCGAGCATCGCCAGTCCGACCCCGCCTCTCCTCATGTCTACCTCCTACCCGGTCCGGCTTCTTTATACGGCGCCGTATTATGCGCCGCCGTATTGATCAACTGACGCTCGACGGTATGTGATCTCGTCACGTTACGTTCATATAAATTTATAGTTGGGTAACGTGTGCATCGATGGATGCAGCGGTTAGATCGCGGCTGTCGCGGAGCGACCGGATGGAGCAGACGCTCGGGGTCGCCCACGGGCTGTTCGCCGAGCGTGGGTTCGCGGACGTGACGATGGAGGAGATCGCGGCCGAGGTCGGGGTCACGAAGCCGCTGCTCTACAACTACTTCGGCAACAAGGAGCGGCTCTACATCGCCTGCATGGAGCAGGCGGGCGACTCGCTGACCAAGACCGTCGGCGACGCGATCTCCGGCACCGACAGCCCCGGCGACGCGCTCGGCGCCGGCGTCCGCGCCTTCTTCGCCTTCCTCGACTCCGACCGCGCCGCCTGGGCGGTCCTCTTCGACGAGACGCTGCCGAACAGCGGCGAGGTCGCCGAGAAGGTCGCCTCTTATCGGGACGGGATCATCGCGCTGGTCTCCGAGTCCCTGCTCGCCCAGCTTCCCGAAAGCCGCCGTGGCCCGCACCGGGTCGAAATCGAGGCGCTCTCCGCCGCCCTCCTCGGCGCCGCCGAGGAGCTCGCCCGCTGGTGGCTGCGCACCGAGGCGATCTCCGCGGGCGAGGCCGCCGAGCTCCTGATCTCCACGGTCGAGCCGGGCATCCGCGCCCGTTCGCTCGCCGCCGCCAACTCCCCCACTTCGCCCAAACCCGGGAAAGGAACCCAGAGAAAGTGAACAGCGAGACCCGCCGGGTCGCCGTCATCGGCGGCAACCGGATCCCCTTCGCGCGCTCCGACACCAAGTACGCGCACGCGACGAACCAGGACATGCTCACCGCCGCGCTCGACGGGCTGATCGACCGTTATGGTCTTGAGGGCGAGACGCTCGGCGAGGTGGCCGGCGGCGCCGTGCTGAAGCACTCCCACGACCGCGACCTGACCCGCGAGAGCGTCCTCTCCACCCGTCTCGCCCCCGAGACCCCCGCCTATGACGTCCAGCAGGCCTGCGGGACCGGCCTGGAGACGGCGATCCTGGTCGCCAACAAGATCGCCCTCGGGCAGGTCGACGTCGGCATCGCCTGCGGCGCCGACACCACCTCCGACGCGCCGATCGAGCTGAACGAAGAGCTCCGCGCGACGCTGCTCGACGCCAACCGGCAGCGCTCGACCGCCGACAAGCTGAAGACCCTGGCGCGCTTCCGCCCCGGCCACATCGTCCCCCGCGTCCCCCGCAACGAGGAGCCGCGCACCGGCCTCTCGATGGGCGAGCACACGGCGATCATGGCCGAGGAATGGGACATCGGCCGCGCCGAGCAGGACGAGCTCGCGGTCGCCTCCCATAAGAACCTCGCGGCCGCTTACGACCGCGGCTTCCAGACCGACCTGATCACTCCCTACCTCGGCCTCGAGCGCGACGGCAACCTCCGTCCCGACTCCAACGTGGAGAAGCTGGCGAAGCTGAAGCCGGTCTTCGGCGGCCCGGAGGGGACGATGACGGCGGCCAACTCGACGCCACTCTCCGACGGCGCCTCGGCGGTGCTGCTCGCCTCCGAGGAGTGGGCGAAAGAACATGACCTGCCTGTTCTTGCGTGGTTCAGCGAGGCGCAGACCGCGGCGATCGACCATGTCCACAAGCGCGAAGGCCTGCTGATGGCGCCCGCCTACGCGATGCCGCGGATGCTGGACCGCGCCGGCCTCACCCTGCAGGACTTCGACTACTACGAGATCCACGAGGCCTTCGCCGCCCAGGTCCTCTGCACGTTGAAGGCGTGGGAAGACGAGAGCTTCTGCAAGGAGAAGCTCGGCCGTGACGCGCCGCTCGGCTCCATCGACCGGGCGAAGCTGAACGTGAACGGCGGCTCGCTCGCCGCCGCCCATCCGTTCGCCGCAACCGGCGGACGCATCGTCGCCGGCCTCGCCAAACAGCTGCACGAAGACGGAAAAGGACGCGGCGTGATCTCGATCTGCGCCGCCGGCGGCCAGGGCGTCGTCGCGATCCTCGAGGGCCCGGAAGGAGCCAAGTAACCCATGCCCGATCGCTACTCACAGATCGTCAACGCGCCGCTCGTCTCCACGATCGCCCGCCAGGCGGGGCTGCCCCAGCCCGTCGACCTCGATCGCTACCAGCCCGGCAACCCGGTCGTCGCCGGCCCGGTGCTGAGCGGCGCCGCCCCCGGCGGCAAGCTGGAGCGCACCCTGAAGAAGGTCCTCGATGCCATCGGCGCCGAACGCGCCGGCGCCGATGGCAAAGCCAAGGCGCTCGTCTTTGACGCCTCCGGCATCGCTGACTCGACCGAGCTGGTCGAGCTGCAGCGCTTCTTCTATCCCGCCGTGTCGCGGCTGCGTCGCAGCGGCCGGGTCGTCGTCCTCGGGACCACCCCGGCGCTGGCAGGCTCGGCCCGCGCACATACCGCGCAGCGTGCGCTGGAGGGCTTCACCCGCTCGCTCGCCAAGGAGATCGGCGGCAAGGGCGCGACCGCGCAGCTCGTCTACGTCGAGCCGGGCGCCGAGGACCAGCTGGAGTCGACCCTGCGCTTCCTGCTCTCGCCGCGCTCCGCTTACGTCGACGGCCAGGTGATCCGCGTCGCCAAAGGCGTCGCCCCCACGCCGGACATCGACTGGGACCTGCCGCTGTCGGGCAAGACGGCGCTGGTGACCGGTGCCTCGCGCGGGATCGGCGCGGCGATCGCGGCCACGCTCGGCCGTGACGGCGCCAAGGTCGTCGGCCTCGACGTGCCGGGGGCGGAGGCCGACCTGCGCGCGGTGGTCGAGGCGCTCGGCGGCGAAGCGCTGCCGCTCGACATCACCGCCGAGGACGCGCCCGACGCGATCGCGTCGCACTTCGCCGACGGTGGCGTCGACGTCGTCGTCCACAACGCCGGCGTCACCCGCGACCGCACGATCGCGAAGATGCCCGAAGACCGCTGGGCGCAGCTGATGGAGATCAACCTCTCTTCCGAGGAGCGCATCAACGACGCCCTGCTCGACGCCAAACGCCTGAACGCGAACGGCCGCATCGTCTGCGTCTCCTCGATGTCGGGGATCGCGGGCAACTCGGGCCAGACCAACTACGCCGCCTCGAAGGCGGGCGTGATCGGGATGGTCGAATCGATGGCGCCGACGCTCGCCAAAACGAAAGCGACGATCAACGCGGTCGCGCCGGGCTTCATCGAGACCCAGATGACCGCGGCGATGCCGGTCGGCCCGCGCGAAGCCGGCCGCAGGCTCTCCTCGCTCTCGCAGGGCGGGCTGCCGGTCGACGTCGCCGAGACGATCGCCTGGTTCGCCTCCCCCGCCACCACCGGGGTCAACGGCAACGTGGTCCGCGTCTGCGGCCAGAGCTTGCTGGGGGCGTGACCTGATGGCGACCGAGACCAAGCCCGAGACCCGCAAACTAACGAGCGCGCCGAGCATCCTCCCGCTATACGCGCGGGCGGCGGCGCCGCTCATCCCGGGGGCGTCGTTCCTGCCGTTCGTCCCGGGCGGCGGGGGCGAGATCCCGGACGTGCGACTGGAGCTCGACGGCGTCGTCGCCGACCCGGACGCGGTCGCCGCCTACGCCAAGGTCTGCGGCTTCGCCCTGCGCGACCACCTGCCGCCGACCTACCCGCACGTGCTCGCCTTCCCGCTGCACATGGCGCTGATGTCGGACGGGTCCTTCCCGTTCGGCGCGGTCGGCCTCGTCCACGTCGCCAACAAGATCACCCAGCACCGGCGGCTCGGGGTCGGCGAGGCGCTCGACCTGCGGGTCCAGGCGACGAAGCTGAAGGCTCATCCGAAAGGCCAGGCGTTCGACGTCGGCACCGAGGTCCGGGTCGGTCGCCAGATCGCCTGGGAGAGCACCAGCACCTTCTTGCGGTGCGGCAAGGGCGACCCGGGCGCGGCGTCCGGCGAGGCTTTTCCGATCGTCGACGAGGACGTCCCGGCGAGCGCCGAGTGGCGTCTCGATGGCGACCTCGGCCGCCGCTACGCCGCCGTCTCCCGGGACCGCAACCCGATCCACATGCACTCGTTGACCGCGAAGCTGCTCGGCTTCCCGGCTGCGATCGCCCACGGGATGTGGACCAAGGCGCGGGCGCTCGCGGCGCTCGAGTCCCGCCTCCCCGACGCCTTCGCCGTCGACGTCCGCTTCCGCCGGCCGATCCTGCTGCCGGCGAAGGTCGAGTTCGCCACTCAAGACCACCAACAAGGTCAGTCGGGCGAGGAGATCGACTTCACGGTGCGCGGCCGCGGTGAGAAGCGCGGCAACAGACATCTCGACGGCCGGATCAATCCGGTCGCCGCCAAAACCAGTCCCAAAGGAAAGGCAAATTGAGCACGACGACCACCGATACCGACAGGGGCGTTGCCGAGCGCGCGATGGGCATCGGCCTGCGCGGGCTGAACTGGCTCGCGGGGTCCGACCTGCTCGACCGCATCCGCATCCGCAAAGGCGTCGAGCGCGCCCTCTTCCAGGGCACCAAACAGGGCTTCCGCACCGCGACCGCCGCCGGGCGCACCTTCAAGGCCGCGCAGTCGCTGGGCAAACCGGCGCGCCAGCCGCGCTCGAAATCGAAGGGTCTCTTCGACGTCACCCCTGACGACGAGCAGGGGATGTTCCAGGAGGCGGGCCGCGCCTTCGCCGCCGAGCAGATCCGTCCCGCCGCCAAAGCGGCCGACGATGAGCGCAAGACGCCGCCGGAGATCCTCGCGCAGGCGACCGAGCTGGGCGTCGCGATGCTCGGCGTCCCGGCCGAGCTCGGCGGGGTGATGGAAGAGGGCGCAGCGACGACCGCGGCACTGATCGGCGAGGCGCTCGCCCACGGGGACATGGGGATCGCCTACGCGGCGCTCGCCCCCGGTGCCGTCGCCACCGCGATCGGGCTCTGGGGCTCGGCCGAGCAGGAGGCGACCTACCTGCCCTCGTTCACCGGCGAGGACGTGCCCGCCGCGGCGCTGGCGATCCTCGAGCCGCGGCCGCTCTTCAACCCGATGCGACTGGAAACGAAGGCGACGCGCGACGGCTCCGACTGGGTGCTCGACGGCGCCAAGTCGCTGATCGCCCGCGCGGTCGACTGCGAGCTCTTCGTCGTCGCCGCCTACGCCGAGGGCATCGGGCCGGCGCTCTTCATCGTCGAGTCGAATGCCAAAGGCCTCTCGATCGAGGACGAGCCGGCGATGGGGCTCCGCCCCGCCGCCACCGGCAAGCTGATCCTCGAGGGCGCGCGCGTCCCGGCGACGGCGATCCTCGGCGAGGGTAAGCGCTCCGACTACCTCGAGTGCATCAACCGGGCGCGGATCGCCTGGGCCTCGCTGTCAGTCGGTACCTGCCAGGCCGTCCTCGACTACGTCATCCCCTACGTGAACGATCGCCAGGCATTCGGCGAACCGGTGTCGAACCGCCAGGGCGTCGCCTTCTCCGTCTCCGACATCGGCATCGAGTCGAGCGGCATGCGCCTCGCCACCTACCGCGCGGCGGCGCGCGCCGACCAGGGCGTCGACTTCGCCCGCGAGGCGGCCATCGCCCGGCGCCTCGCCGCCCAGAAGGGGATGAAGATCGGCTCCGACGGCGTCCAGCTCCTCGGCGGCCACGGCTTCGTCAAGGAGCACCCGGTCGAGCGCTGGTACCGCGACCTGCGATCCGCGGGCGTCATGGAGGGCGCCCTGCTCGTCTAGGCGAACGCCGCGAGCGAAGGAGACACCATGATCAATCTCGAGATACCGAAGAAATACAAGCCCCTCGTACAGCAGGCCAACCAGGTCGCGACCGAGGTCTTCCGCCCGATCTCCCGCAAGTACGACGAGGCCGAGCACGCCTACCCGAAAGAGCTCGACATGCTGGCGTCGCTGATCGACGGCATGAACGAGGGCTCCGATATGGGCGGCGCCGGGGCCGCGGGCGTACGGCGCTCCGCCAACGGGTCCGACCCAGGTGAGAACCGCAACGGCTCGAACCTCTCCACCGTGCTCGGCGTGATCGAGCTCTGCTGGGGTGATGTCGGCCTGCTGCTCTCGATGCCGCGCCAGGGCCTCGGCAACTCGGCGATCGCCTCGGTGGCGACCGACGAGCAGCTGGCGACCTATGGCGGCAAGTGGGCTGCGATGGCGATCACCGAGCCCGAAGCCGGCTCCGACTCGGCCGCGATCCGCACCACCGCCGAGCTCGACGGCGACGAGTACGTCCTCAACGGCGAGAAGATCTTCGTCACCTCGGGCGACCGGGCGGACCTGATCGTCGTCTGGGCGACCCTCGACCGCTCCAAAGGCCGTGCCGCGATCAAGTCGTTCATCGTCGAGCGCGACAACCCGGGCCTGAAGCTGGACCGACTGGAGCACAAGCTCGGCATCCGGGCCTCCGACACCGCCAACTTCACCCTGCAGGACTGCCGGGTGCCGAAAGAGGCGCTGCTCGGCGACCCGGAGGTGAAGGAGAAAGGCTTCGCCGGGGTGATGGAAACCTTCGACAACACCCGGCCCCTGGTGGCCGCGATGGCGGTCGGGGTCACCCGGGCTGCGCTCGAGGAGACGCGCCGGCAGCTCGCCTCGGCGGGCGTCGAGGTCGACTACGACACCCCCGCCCTCTCCCAGTCCGCGGCCATGGCCCGCTTCCTCGAGATGGAGGCCGACTACGAGGCCTCCTGGCTCCTCACCCTGCAGGCGGCCTGGATGGCCGACAACTCGAAGCCGAACTCCCTCCAGGCCTCGATGGCGAAGGCGAAGGCGGGACGCACCTGCGTCGACGTCACCCTCGGCTGCGTCGAGCTCTGCGGCGCCGTCGGCCTCGGCGAGACCGAGCTCCTCGAGAAGTGGGCCCGCGACGCGAAGATCCTCGACATCTTCGAGGGCACCCAGCAGATCCAGCTGCTGATCGTCGCCCGCCAGCTCCTCGGCAAGAACTCAAGCGAACTGCGGTAGCCCATGTTGATGGGCCGAAAAGCCACGTATACCGTGGCTTTTCGGCCCATCAACCACGAAGTGCGGCAGACTGGCGGGCCGTGAACATCGTTGATGACCTGATGGAGCGCTCGCCGGCGTCGCGGCTGGGGATCGTCGCGATCGACCCGGAGGCGAACCGGCGGGACTGGCACTTCGGGGAATTGATCGCGACCTCGGCGGGGCTCTCGGGGGCCTTCGCGGCGCGGGGGGTGAAGCGCGGGGACGTGGTGATGACGCTGGTCGGGAACCGGATCGAGTGGGTGCTCTCGATGCTCGCCTGCTGGCGGATGGGCGCGGTGGCGCTGCCGTGCAGCACGATGCTGCGCGAAAAGGACCTGGAGCTGCGGATCGCGGCGGCGAACCCGGTGCTCTGCGTCGGCGAGGAACGACTGCTTGCGGAGATGCCGGCCGGGGTGCCGACCATGACGATGGCCGAGATCGCCAACGTGCTCGACGAGGACCGGCCGCAGGAGACTCCTGCCTCGGTCGCGGACATGGAGCCCGAGGACCCGGCGCTGATCGTCTTCACCTCCGGGACGACGGGCGACCCGCGAGGGGTCGTGCATGGGTACCAGTACCTCTTCGGTCAGCAGGTCCAGGCCGAGCACTGGTTCGGCTCCCGGCCCGGCGACCTCGCCTGGTGCACGACCGCGACCGGCTGGTCGAAGTCGGCCCGCAACGTCTTCCTCGCGCCCTGGCTGACCGGCGCCGCCGCGGTGATCCACGACGGGCGCTTCGACCCGGCGGAGCGGCTGGACTTCGCCGAGGCGCTCGGTGTCAACGTTCTCTGCCAGGCGCCGACCGAGTACCGGATGCTGGCCCGCCGCGCGCAGCTGCGCCCCCTCCCCGCCCTGCGCCGGATGGTCTCGGCGGGCGAGCCACTCGACCCGGAGACCATCTCCGCCTGGCGTGAGGCGACCGGCCTCGAGCCCGCCGACGGCTACGGGCAGACGGAGACCGGCCAGGTGACGGCGAACCTCGTCGGCGAGCCGGTCCGCCTCGGCTCGATGGGCAAGCCGCTGCCGGGCATGGAGGTTCGCATCGAGGACGGCGAGCTGCAGCTGCGCGCCGCCTCCTCCCCGACGTTCTTCTCCCGCTACCTCGATGGCGAGCGCTTCGAAGGAGAGTGGTGGCCGACCGGCGACCTGGTCGCCGAAGACGACGACGGCTTCCTCTTCTTCGAGGGGCGCAACGACGACATCATCAGCTCCTCCGGCTACCGGATCGGCCCGACCGAGGTCGAGGCCGTGCTCCTCTCCCACCCCGCCGTCGCCGACGCCGCCGCGGTCGCCGCGCCGCACCCGGAGCGCGGCAGCGTCGTCCGCGCGATCGTCGTCCTGCGCGAAGGCGAGCCCGGCGACGACCTCATCCGTGAGCTGATCGACCACTGCCGGGAGCAGGCCGCTCCCTACAAGGCCCCCCGCATCGTCGACTTCGTCGACGAGCTGCCGAAGACCACCAGCGGCAAGGTCAAGCGGGCTCAGCTGCGGGCGGAAGGCTGAGGCTGCGGGGGGACGCGCGGGGATCCCGGCCGGTGCGGCCGTCCGAGTTGCGTCCCGGGCGTCTCGGCCACGG
>JBOGYZ010000300.1:0-7495 GCA_050697015.1 Solirubrobacterales bacterium | reverse complement strand
GCTTTGGTCGGGCAGAACATCTCGGTGTGGTGGCCGCTCCCGGACCCGTAGATGATGAAGCCCTGCCCGGCCGCCTTCATCTCGCGGAGGGAGACTTCCTTCCAGCGGCCGTGCGCTTCGGCCATATCGCCGGTGAAGCCTTCGGGGGAGAAGTCGTGGCCGCTCGGATCGTCGGCGCCGGTCGCGAGGCACTGCGAGCGGCCGTAGCTCGAGCAGTCGTCGCGGGTGCCCTCCTTCGGGCCCGGGCCGTAAGGGTGATGAATGTCGGCGACGCCTTCCTGCGAGTAGCGGCCGGCGCGTTTCCCTTCCTCGTAGCGCTGCCAAGAGGTGACGTTCGAGGCGTGCCACCGTTCGCGGAAATTGCCGCCCGTACAGACCTGCTCCCTGAGGTCGACCTTCGGGCCGAGTTCCGCCAACTCTTTCTTCGCCGTCTCGAGCCGCGTGTCGATTTTATGGATGCGCTGAGTGAGCTTCCGGGCGCGGCCGCGGTAGACGATCGCCCGATATTTTTCCTTCGCGGCCTTCGCCTCAAGGTCTTGCGCGACCGCTTCCTTCCGCGCCGCTTTGGCCGGATGGCCTTTGCGGTGGAGCTGGTGCGCTTCTTTCTGGACCGCCTCCGCCTGCTTTTCGTACTTCTGCTGATCCTCGTGGCGGGCGCGCATCCGCGACGCCGCTTTATCTCGCAGTCCGGTCTGCACGCGGAGACCGCGCTGGAGGGCGTCGATCAGCTTTTCGAGCTTCGTCACGGGCCGGAGGGTACTCCCTATACCGTCGGCATTCCTCTACTGCGCCACGAGCATGTACAAGAAGTTCGTCGCCGTGGGGAAGATATTGACGGGTTCCGGGCCGCCCTTTTTCCCTTGGAGTTTGATCGTATGTTTCACGGCCGTCAGAGGGATTTTCCAGTTCTGCGCGATCGTATCTCGGTTCGTGGTATTCGCAGCCGGAGACAGGACCTGTTTGAACGCCTGCCGCGCCTGGACTACGCCATCGACGTTGAGAGCCCCTACGACGGACGCCGCGGTCGGGCTATTGTTCGGATGGACTTCGGCGTCGAAGACGGCGTGAATAAGGAGGTAGCTCGCCACGGCCGGGGTGATTTCAAGTTTGCATCCCGCGATGTCCTGGAACGCTTCCGTACACGCGAGGGTGGCGGACGCTTCGATCAGATCGACCGACGGCTTGAACTTCCGGCTCGTTACCGCCGCGTCGGCGATCTTTCCTTCGATGATCGCCAGTTCGGCGATCTTCGCGGAGGTCACGGCGAGGTTTTCGATCTTTTCCGTCGTGACCGCGAGGGCCGCGAGCTTCGCGGTCGTCACCGCCAGCGCCTTGATCTTTTCGGCCGAGACGGCTTCCCCGGCGAGCTTCGCTTCCGTAACGGCGAGGGCGGCGATCTTCGCCGAGGTCACGGCGAGTTCGACGATCTTCGCGGTCGAGACGGAGAGCCCGCCGAGCTTCCCTTCGGTGATCGCTTCCGCGGCGATTTTCGCGGTGGTCACCATCAGGTCGATGATCGCCGCGGTATCGACCGAGAGGGCGTCGAGCTCAGCGGCCCCGACGGAGTTCGGCTGGAGCGTCGGGACCAAGGCTCCTACGGCGTTCCGGCTGATGAGGAGGTCGCCGGCGCTCGAGATCGCCCCGTCCGCGAGCATCGGGCCGGTTACGGCGTTATAGGTCTGGCGGAGCGCGATGATCGCGACGCCGTCCCAATCGACCTCGGCGATCTTCTCGAAGACTTCGACGCCCGCGCCGTTGGGGTTGGCGCCGTTCGTGATCCGGAGGTCGAAGTCGTAGACCGATTCGTCGGTGAACGGTTTAGGAGCTTCTACCACTTTCTGTTTCGTGGCGACCGCCCAGACGGTGTAGGTCCCGGCCGCGCCTCCGGGGTGCGCTCTCGAGACGGCGGTATCGCGGAACCGCCAGAGCCCTTGGAGGTCGATCGCCGCGATGCCGTAGGGCTCGACCGGGATGACTTCGACGTGGGTCGCGTCTTTGAGGGTCACGCGAAGATCGGTCCGGGCCCCGCTCAGGAAGTCCTGGAGCCGGTTCATGAAGTAGGAAGGCAGACGCTCTTCCCGGCCAAATTCGTGCATGCGCGGCATCGCGAGAGAGGCTACGTCCCGCCGGAGCGGGAAGCCTCAGGGACCTTCGAAGGGCTCGGCGTCGAGCTGGGAATGGTCGAGGATGAAACCTTCGGTGCTCGACAGCTCGAGTTCGAGATGGCACGGCCACGACGGGAGCCGCGGGATCCGGATGCGGAGGATTTCGAAGGGGTCGGAGCCCGGCGGGAACGGGACTTTGATCGAGACTTTGAATTCGGCCGAGTGCTCCTCGTACGTCCAGCCGCCGCCGACCAGCGCCGTTACTTCCTCCTGCCACGACCGGCCCGACGAGATCGGGGGGTCGCGCTTGACGTGACCGAGGATGATCGTCCGTCGCTGCTCGACCGTGTAGCCAGGCGGGTTGACCGGGAGTTCGTAGTACATCTCGAACCATTCGAGGCCGCGGCTCGAGGCGCGGAGCGGGATGCAGTCGTCGCGGATCTGCGCCGCCATCGCCAGCTGCCGTTCCTTCTCCTTGGCCTTGCAGTGAATGACCGCGCGAACGTCCGGGTCGTCCTGGAACCAGCCCGGGAGGCGCCGCAGCATCCGTTCGCCGAGCGGAGTCAGCGCCGACCACGCGGGCATTAGACCGCGCCGGCTTCCAAGGTGACGGTCCCGATCGAGCCGACTTCGGCCGGGTCGGAGGAGAGCGGGATGTTTTTCGCCGCGCCGTTCAGTTTGACGTTCCCCACGTCGTGTACGCCGGTGATGGACATGATCGCCGCGACGACCGACTGAAGGACGACCTCTCCGCCCGGCTGCGACGCTTCGATGGGGACGGCGATCGCGGCTTCGACCGCTTCGCCGATGGCGATCGTCCCGCCCGCGCCGTCGAGGGAGTAGCCAGGTTCCGCCTCGATTTTCGCGGCCACGTCGACCTCGACGACTTCGGCGGTGACGACGGTGACCGCCGGACCGATCGGGGCTTCGCCTTCCCCCATTCCCGCGACCGGGTCGAGGAACGCCTGGAAGGCGTCGACGATTTCGGCCGAGACGGGATCCCCGCTGCCGGTCAGGATGATGACCAAGACGGTGCCGGGACCTTCCCAGAGAGGGATGACGACGACGCGGCCGATCTCGGCGGAGAAGGCGCGGCCCCAGATCCGGTAATCCTTCTGGTTGCCTGGCCCTTCGCCGTCCTTTGCTTCGATAAGACGTTCGCGCAGCGACTCGTCGTCCTCCGGGTCTTCCCCCCCGACGATGGGCTCGGCGTTCGTGACGGCTTCGACGCCACCGAGTTCGCTCTGGAGGAGCGTGACGGCGCCGGCCGGAGCGTTCCCCGCGACGCCCGCCGTCAGCGCTTCCACTACGAGTTCGATCGAGCCTCCTTCTGGGATCACCCCTCCGTCCGTGACCTCGTACTCCTTCCCTTCGACCTGATCGGCGGGGCCCTCGACGGCGACCGTCGTCCCCGGTTCGATCGCGGTCCCGGCTTTCCCGGTGAAGGTGACTTTCCCTTTCGCCGGCGTCGCGGCGTTCCGGAAGATTTTCTGCCCGCCCGCGATGTCGTCGAGGTATTCGCCCCACGACCACAGAGGGAAGCAGGCGGCGACGAAGTCCGTCCCCATCACGTCGTAGATCCGCGCGTCCTCGCGGATGCCCTGACGCGTAGTCAGGTACCAGTAGCTCCCCGGCCGTACGTCGGTCCAGTCGTCGACATCTTCGGGGGTCAGCCCTTCGTTCGCCCATTGGACATAGCGGGCCGCGATCGCGTCCTCCGTCTCCTCCGGGAAGAGCGGCGTCACGCCGAGGACTGCTTGGTCGTCGATGGCCATCTCAGCCCTCCGGTTCGATGTTGAACGGAGGAACGGGGATCGCTTCCTCCTGGTCGGTGATGATCAGGAAGTTCGAGACGAAGACGATCCCCTGCGAGAGGTCTATGTCGACTTCGAGCCCTCGTACGTCGCGGATCCGGTCGTGCCCTCGAAGGCCGCGGCGCGCGCGGTCCTCGAAGTCGGAGATCGCTTCCGAGGGGTCGGCGGCCCCCAAGAAGTCTTCCGGCCGTTCGATGCCGAAGCTCGGCGGGAGGCCGGGGTGGACGCCGGCGGCGGTGCGCAGCGACGCCTGGACGTACTCGATCAGCGCGTTATCGCCGAGGACCTCCGCGGGCGAGCCGGCGGAGCGGATGAAGCGCCCGTGGTCGTGGTCGAAGGCCCAGGTCCGGCCGAAGGGGATCGGGGGGTCTTCGGGCTCCGGGATCGCGTAGGCGTCCTCGAGCGCCGATTCGGCGGCCGCTTCGAGAGCGGTTTCGGCGTCGACCGAGTCTTCGACGGGGACGAGGCTGAAAGCGGGATCAGGCATCGAGGGGAAGGGTAGAACGCTCCGGGACGGACTGCGACAGGCCCTCCCAGTCCGAGAACCAGCCGTGCTCGCTCAGCAGCGCGACGCGGTCGAAGTAGCTCTCGTAGCGGGGGGCGATCGCCTCGGTCGAGTAGGTCGCCCGGGCGCGCTCGGCGATGGCCGCCCGGTCGAGGCGATCGGCCGCGTCGATCGCCCAGATGAACTCGCCGAGCGTCCGGCAGCGGAAGCCGTCGACGCCCTGCCGGACCGTCTCGGTGAACGCGCCCCAGTCGGTCGAGATGACCGGCGTCCCGCACATCATCGCCTCGACGGCGACCCCGCCGAAGGGCTCAGCGTAGAGGGTCGGCACGAGGAGCGCCGCGGCGCCCGCCATCAGCTCGCCGCGATCCTCGGGACCGACCTCGCCGACCTTCTCCCCGTAGTTGAGCTCGCGGTCGCCCGGGCCCGCGACGAAGAGCGGGCGATCCGCGGCTCTCGCGGCCTGTTCGACGACCTCGAGCCCCTTCTTCTCGGTAAGCCGCCCGCAGTAGAGGAGGTAGTCGTCCTTCTCCGTCCGGACCGGGAAGTCCTCGAGGTCGAAGTAGTTCGGGATGACGGCGTCGAACCACCGCGGGGCGTCGTACATCGGGGAATCCGACTCCGCCCCGTGAACGACGTGCATCCAGGCGTAGGACTCGAAGACTCGGTAGGGCGCGAAGACGCCGGCGTAGCCGACGCCGTACTCGACCGCCCACATCTCCGGGAGCAGGTCGGCGATCGCTCGCTGGGCGAGCCCCCCGATGATGCCGAGGAAGTCACCCTCCTCGCGCCGCGCGTCGATCGCCGCGGCCGCCGCGAGATTCGCGCCGCGCCACGCCTCGGCCTCGAAGGGGGGCGCCTCCTCCGTCGCATAGCACTCGACGAACTCGGTGGCGCGGCCGTCGAACCCTCCCCCTCCGTAGACGAAGACCTCGTGGCCACGATCGCTCATCATCGTCGCGAAGCGCCGGACCTTCCCGGTGTAGGCGCAGCTCGAGTTAGAGCGGAGGACGGGGCGGCCGGGCAGCGCGGGGAGGTGGAACCGTTTTTTCACTGGGGGATCAACTCGTAGAGGAAATGCGTATCGGTTCCGTCGCAAGTCGCTTCGAAGCCGGAGACCTTCTTCGCCCTCATTTTTATCGTATGAGCCGCGGCGGTCAGCGCGATGACGTAGGTAACTGCAACGGTTCCCGTGATGATTTGGTTCGTCGCGGGAACCAATTCGGCGAAGCGAGCGGTCTGTTCCGTTTTGTCGACGCCGTCGACGTTGATGCAGCCTTCGGCCTGCGCGGTCGTCGACGAGACGTTGGCGTGGACCGAGAGGGCGAAGACGGCGGTCACCAGGAGGTAGCTCGCGACCGTGGGGGTGATTTCCAGTTTGGCTCCCGTCACGTCCGCGTAGGCGGCGCCCAGGACGACCCCCGCGGTTCCCTTGACGATCGCGGCTTTGTTTTTGACGGCCGCGGCTCCGGTAGCGCCGGTCGCGCCGACGGGGCCCGTGGCGCCCGTCGGCCCGGTGGCCCCGGTCGGTCCGGTCGCGCCGGTCAGTCCCGTCGTACCGGTGGGTCCGGTAGCGCCCGTCGGGCCCGTAGGTCCGGTCGCGCCGACGGGGCCGGTCGCCCCGGTCAGCCCGGTCGAGCCGGTAGGTCCGGTAGCGCCGGTCGGGCCCGTGGGCCCCGTAGCCCCGGCGGGCCCGGTCGGACCAGTCGCCCCCGTAGGTCCGGTCGGGCCGGTCGCGCCGGCGGGTCCGGTCGCTCCCGGAGGTCCAGCCGCCCCGACCGGGCCAGTGGCGCCCGTCGCACCTTTTTCGCCTTCGCCTTTGCCTTCTTCTTCTTCGGCTTCCGTTTCGTCTTCGGTCGGCGCCCCGCCCGCGGTCGTCGAGGCGATGAAGCGATCGCCGTCGCGATCCGTGTAGACGAAGACGTGGTCGTCGACCTTCAGATGTTTGCGGAGGCCCTTCGCAATCTCGAAGTCGTCGTCTTCTTCGCTCAGCGTCAGATCGCTGTGCGCGGATTCGAGGAGGAGCGGCCGCTTCCGCTTGATCACGTAGCGCTCCGGCAGCGGAGAGGCGTCCTTAGCCGTCTTCCGCGCGAGGTGCCGGAACCCCTCGACCGCTTCCGCGACGCCGCCCGGCATCAGGTAAGCCTCTCGATCCTCGCTTCGATCGACTCGTTCGCGAGCAGGCCCAGCTCCTGGAAGGCCCGCCTCGTGATCGTCATATCGAGATCGGTGTCGATGCGGGCGTAGACGTAGACGAGGACCGACCGCGGCGCCGGCGAGCCGCCGAGCCGGGTGACGCGGACGATCTCGCCGACGAGTTCCGAGAACTTCCCTTCGATCGGGACGAGGGCGATCGCTCCCGTCTCCTTATGCGTCTGCGAGCCGTGCCAGCCGATGTTCGCCGCGACTGCCGCGACCGCGCGCGCCTCCCCGTCCCACGCCTCCTGCGAGACGGCGAGCGCCCGGCGGGAGAGTAGGAGGTCGAGATCGTTCTGTTCGGCGAGGAAGGTCGACAGGGCGCTCATTCTGCTTCTTCGCTTTCTTCCTTCTTCTTCTGCTTGTGCTTTTCCCGCTTGGGCTTCTTCGCTTCGCGGTCTTCTTCGGCTTCCGCCTGAGCTTCCGCGAGGAACGGATCGTGCTGCGAGATCGTCAGCGCGCTCTGGAAGTCTCCGGCATTTACGTTGTGGGTGACGCCGGTCACGTAGGCGAAGCTACGGTCGTGGGTCCCTTTCGAGGGTCCTTTCCATCCCGGCTCGTTGGTGATCCAGCGGACCGTGTCGCCGCGTTCGATGAAGGGGATGCCGGGGATCTCGAGCGACGCCGTCCGGTTGACGACCAGTTCGTCGGCGAGGTCGCGCTGCGCCTTTTCGATCAGCTCCTTCTTCGAGTCGACCTTGCCGTAGGAGCGCTCGACGGCGGTCCGACCGAACCGCTTGAGGATGGCTCGCTTGAAGATTTCCGCGTCGATCTTTTTCTTCCCGATCCGACCTTTCGCTTCGATCAGGGTGACCGGCCGCTTCTTCTTCCGCGCGCCGGTCTGCGTCGTGTAGTCGAGGATCACGCCCTTGATC
>JBOGYZ010000299.1:0-7543 GCA_050697015.1 Solirubrobacterales bacterium | reverse complement strand
GCACCTCGGACGGCCGCTACGGCCTGGACCACATCCGTCCCCTATCCGCCAAACCAACCTCTACAGGGTCGTCAACCCCAATCCGGTGAGGGCGATCGACGCGGCGAGCAGGCGGCGGTCGCCGCTGAGGGCGGCGAGGGGGATCAGCCAGGCGACGTACCAGGGCACCAGGAACCCGGTGGTCAGGAGCAGGCAGACGGTCGCCCAGCCGGCGCCCGCGATCCAGTCGAGCTTCCCGATCCACACCCGCCGCAGCAACCAGCCGAAGACGAGCAGGAAGACGACCGTGAGCGCGGTCCCGGCGGGGGCGATCAGGCCCGGCAGGCCGATGGCGGTCAAAGGGAAGCCGACCACGCTCTGCGCGCCGCCTTCTCCCTGGATGCCGTGGAGGGTGCCCAACATCTGCAGCGGCCCGCTGCCGAAGAAGGTGTAGGCGAGCACGAGGATCGCGGCGGTCGCGGCCGTCGCGCCGAGGAGCAGGCTGCGCCTGGCACCGGGTCGCCGCCCCGCTCCGCGTTCGGCCATCAGGGCGAACGGCAGCAGCAGGCCGGCGGTCAGCTTCACCGCCGTGGCGGTCACCATCAGGGCGCCGCTCGAGAGGTCCCGGCGCTGCAACAGGACGTAGAGCCCGCCGACCATGATCGCCAGCATCAGCAGGTCGTTGTGGCCGCCGCCGACCCCGAAGAGGACGATCACCGGGTTGAGCCCGACCAGCGCCGCGGCCTTGGTCGAGTCAAGGCCGCGCAGCCGCGCCGCCTTCCAGATCAAGGCGATGAGGACGAGGCTCGAGACGGCGGCGACGGCCTTGTAGGCGAGGACTTCGGCTGCGATCCCCAGCGGCACGAGCAGGTAGCTGAGCGCGGTGAAGAGCGGGCCGTACACGGTCGGGGTGGCGGCCCATTGGACCCCGATCAGCGGATGAAGCGCTTCCAATGGGAAGGCGCTCGGCCCGTGCAGGTACGGATTTGCCCCGTACACGGAACCGATCCGGGCGTAGGCGGAATAGCTGAAGACGTCGCTGGAGAAGAGCGGCGGCGCGAAAAGGACCATCGCGTGGAGGGCGAGGATCGCGGCGATCACGGTGCGGGGTGAGAGACGCTGGGCGGTGTTGGCGGCGATCCCGTAGGAGATGAGGAGGACGAGGAAGGTGACGATCACCGCGGCCAGGCCGAGGCTCGCGCCGGCGCCGTCGAGAGGGCCGGCAAGCCAACCGGGCAGCGGGTGCAGCGTGCTCGGCAGGAGGAGTTCGCTGCGGGTCGCCGAGACGCAGATCAGCAGACTGGCGGCGAGCACTCCGCCGAGGCCGAGGAAGGCGGTCGAGCGGGGAAGCATGCGGGAGCCCACACCGTCACGTTGGGCCAAGGAGATGAGGTAGTGGTTAAAGATCCGAACGCCAGATGAGGGCTCTGATCTCTTCTTTACTCGATCCCACTACGCTCAAGCCACAAATCAGGGCTATGAGCCGCTGACGGGACACTTCATCAGAGCGCGAGGGGTTCTACGGATGCACAGATCCCCTTGACGCCCGTGGTGGGACGCAACGACGTCGCGCTTGGAACGGGGAGGAGAGTTCCATGGCTCATGACGCCGAGTACACCGCAGGTATGCCCGCTGCCGGCAGTCCGATCGACCGCCTCGCGAACCTCGCGGTCACGGTCGCGCCGGTGGTGCTGATCGGGGTCGCGGTCTGGCAGTCCTGGGGCAGCCTGCTTGCCTGGCAGGACATCCTCATCTTCTTCGCGACGCTGATCCCGTTCGGCTTCGGCGTCACCATCGGATTCCACCGACTGTTCACCCATCGCGCTTTCAAAACCAGCGCGCCGATGCGGCTGCTCTGGGGGGTGCTCGGGTCGATGGCGCTGGAGGGGCCGGTGATCGAGTGGGTCGCCTACCATCGCCGCCACCACCGCTTCTCCGATCACGACGGCGACCCGCACAGCCCCCATGTCGGTCACGGCGACGGCATCGGCGGGGCGATCCGCGGCCTCTTCTACGCCCACGTCGGCTGGGTCCTCTTCAGCGACGAGGGGGCCGACGAAGAGAAGTACGCACCCGACCTGATCGCCGACCCGGTCATCCGCTTCGTCGATCGCACCTTCATCCTCTGGGCGGTCGTCGGCCTGGCGTTGCCGTTCGGGCTCGGAGTGGCGTTGACGGGCAGCGTGCTCGGCGGGTTGCTGGGACTGCTCTGGGGCGGCGCGGTACGGATCTTCGCGCTTCACCACATCACCTTCTGCATCAACTCCCTCTGCCACTTCTTCGGCACCCGGAACTTCGCCACCGCCGATGAGTCGCGCAACCTCGCCTGGCTGGCACCGTTCACCTTCGGCGAGGCCTGGCACAACAATCACCACGCCTTCCCGACCTCCGCCCGCCATGGCCTGAGCCGCACCGAATTCGACCCCTCGGCGATGCTGATCGCGCTGATGGAGCGCCTCGGCCTGGTCTGGGACGTGGTCCGGATCGATCCCGAGCGGATCGCCGCAAAGGCCGTGTAGCGCGCGGCGAACCCTCAGAGGCGGACGTCCGCCGTCCTGGCCTTGGCCCAGTCCCCTTGTGGCGTGGGCAGGCGGGAGAAGCAGACAGCGCAGGCCCAGACGCCGGTGAAGATCAGGCCATCGAGCCAGAACGAGGGCCGGGCCGCCACGAATCGGGCCGCGGCTGCCCAGCGGCGCCGCTCGGTCGGCGGCAACTCCGGCTCCGTCCGCCTCACCTCACGGGAGGGGCGACACCACCGGGCGCGAACGAGGACCAGCTCCCTCAGGGTCGCCGGGAAGGACAGCGTCATCCTCGCCCCGCCCACGACCCGCTTGTCGGGAGGACTGCCGGGCCAGCCCTGCGAGGCAGCGCCGAAGCGCCACCTCCTCGTCGTGGGCGGGAATGATTACCGCAACCGACATTTATGAAATCAACGCCCGGAGAGCGCCGGTCTTGCGGGGAGGGATGCGGCCGCTGCCGGCCGGCGCCCGGGAAAGGGATGCGGCCGTCCCCGAACGGTCAGGAATCTGCCGTGTTCCTTAGTTCGCTATAGCCGAACTTTCGAACACCGCAAGGATCTCCGTGGTTGGAAATCCCCGTCAGGCGAGGGTTTCCAACCACGCAGCAACCATCGACTACCCGATCGCCGTGGCGAGCTCCGAGCGTGAGGAGATGTCGAGCTTGCGATAGGCGTTGGTGAGGTGCATCTCCACCGTGCGGAGGGAGACGAAGAGCTCCTGGGCGATCTCGCGGTTCGTCGACCCGCCCGCCGCGGCGGCGGCCACACGGCGCTCGCTGGGCGTCAGTGAGTCGGCACCGGAGAAGGCCTGGCGCCGGCGCCTCGCGCCCGCGATCCGCAGCTCCTCGTCGAGCCGCCCCTCGAGCCGCTCGGCGCCGCAGCGCTGGGCGAGGTCGGCGGCCTCGCGCAGATGCTCACGTGCCTCGGTGCGCTGCCCGTCCCGGCGCAACGCCGCGCCAAGCTCCGCCAGGGAGCGGGCCGGCTCGAGCCGGGTGGGAGCGTCGCGCAGGACCTCCACCGACTCGCGCAGCGTGGCGATCCCCGCCTCGCCGCCGCGCAGCAGGCCGAGCGCCCGCAGTGCCGCTCCTTCGGCGGCGGGGGACTCGACCTTGCGGGCCAGGGCGAGCTCCTCCTCGGCCAGCGCCAGCGCCTCTCCCCGCTCGTCCTCCGGCAGCGCCAAGGCGAGGTTCGACCGCCAGCGCGAGAAGCGCGGCGAGGCCCCTAGCGGCACGAAGATCTCCGCCGTGGCGCGCAGGTCCGTGAGCGCGCCCTCGCGGTCGCCCCGGGCCGCCCTGATCGCGGCGCGCACCTCCAGCAGCATCCCGCCGCTCTGGGTGACGGCGAAGGCGGGTGGCAGCTCGAGCCCGTCGAGCCCCGCGCGGACGCCCTCCAGCTCGCGTCGTTCCACCAGCGTGTCGACACAGAAGTGGGCCATCGTCGTCAGCGCCATCAAGCTCAGCTCGTTCTGCTCGATCAGCTCGACCATCGCGACGAGGTCGGCCTCGGCGATGGACAGACGTCCGCGGCGCGAGTTGACGGCGGCGCGGAAGCCGACACCGGCCACCGTCGCCAGCAAGGCGCCGCGCCGGCGGCCGTCCTCGGCCAATTGCCGGCCGATCGCTTCGACCTCGTCGAAGGCCTCGACCAACAGCAGCGCGCTCGCCGCCTGGGTGACGGTGGAAGCCTCGCGCCCGTCTCGTTGCATGCTCCAGTCCTGCTGGTCGCGGTCGATCAGGCGTTCGACCTCGGCCCGCGGCGTGTCGCGGATCGCGCCGAGAGCGGCGAGCATCCAGCGCAGTCGCAGCGAGCTCTCCGCCGGGTTCGCCTCGATCAGTGCCCGCAGGCGCGGCAGGTCGCGGTCGAATTCCTCGACCCGGGTGGAGTCGTAGCCGCGGTAGGCCGCGCGGTAGGCCTCGAGGCTGAGGACGCCGGGTAGGTCGAGGTCGATGAACCGGCCGAGCCCCGCGTCGACGGTCTGCACGGACGCCTCCCACTGCCCGGCCAGCGAGAGCAGGTCCGCCAGCTCCAGGTAGATCCCGATCGCCTCCTCCGGGTCACGCGTCAGCTCGGCGGCCTCCTGCAGGTGTGGGATCGACTCCGGATCGCGGACGACGACCTCGTGGCTGCCAAGCCTGGAGAGCAGCCCCGGCCGCTCGATGCCCGGCTCGAGCAGGGCCCGACGGAGGTAGGCGATCGCGCTGTCCGGGGCGCCGCGGTGGGCGGCCGCGTCGGCGGCTCGCTCGAGGACCGCCAGACCGCTCGCGACACTGTCCGGCTCGCAGAGGAGGAGGTGGGCGGCGACCGCCTCGGGGTCGGCCTCCTTCGCCGACAACGCGATGGCGGCCCGGGCGTGCAGCTCGTTCCGGCGGGCGCCGGGGATGCCCTCGTAGACGGCCTGCCGCACCAGCGGGTGGACGAAGCCGTAGACCGGTCCCGGGGCGAGGATCGAGGCGGCGGCGAGCAGGTCGACGATCGTCGCGGTCCGCTCACGGTCGGCGCCGGTCAGCGCCGCCAGAGCCCCCAGGTCGGTCGCGTCGCCGAGCACCGCGGCGGCGAGGGTCAGGTCGGGCCCGAGCGGATCGATCCGGGCGGCGCGCTCGGCGACCGCGGCGCCGATCCGCTGCGGCCCCATCGTCGCGATCCGCTCCGGCGCGACCCTGCCGCCGAGGTTCTCCGCTTTCAGCTCGACCAGAAGCTCCTGGATCAGGAACGGATTGCCGCCAGTGGCGTCGTGACAGGCCAGCGCGACCGGGCCGGGAGCGGCCTCGCCGAGACGCTCGCGGACGAGCTCGGCGGTGCCCGCCTCGCTCAGCGGCGCCGGGCTCAAGGTCGGCACGTCCAGGTCGGCGGCCAGCCCGCGCACCAGTTCGGATTGCACGCCGGGCTCGTGCGGACGCGCCGTCAGCACGAGCAGGAGCGGCAGCCCCTCGAGCCGCCGCGCCAGGTAGCGGGCGAAGCGCAGCGAGGCGGTGTCGGCCCAGTGGGAGTCGTCGATCGCGAGGACCAGCGGGCGGCTCTCGGAGATGCTGGCGAAAAGCCAGAAGAGGCCGTAGAGGGAGCTCTCGGCGGCACCCGCCTCGAGCGCGTCGCCGCCGAGGCCGAAGATCGCCTCCGCCAAGCCTGCCGGCCCGGCGAAGAGCTTGGCGCGGGCGTCCCGGTCGAGCGAGCGCAGCAGCGGCCCGACCAGCTGGCGGACCACGCCGAAGCCAAAATCGCGCTCCATCTCCGACCCACGCGCCCGCAGCACCTGGAAGCCTGCGGCGGCGGCCTTGCTCTCGAGCTCACCCAGCAGGGCCGACTTGCCGACCCCGGCCGGACCCTCGATCAGAAGGGTGCCGCCACCGTCCTCGCGGCAGGCGTCGTCGAGCGCGGCATCTACCGCGGCGAGGTCTCCCTCACGCTCAAGCAGACGAGACTTTGGCGCTGCATCCCAGATCGCGTGAAATATAAGGGGGTTTCAAACGGGAGTCCCCGCCTATCTTTTCGGTGCGACCACGTTGAAACGCTT
Organism: Solirubrobacterales bacterium; assembly: GCA_050697015.1. GTDB lineage: Bacteria > Actinomycetota > Thermoleophilia > Solirubrobacterales > 70-9 > VAYN01. Next base: position 1,538 of record JBOGYZ010000299.1, on the reverse strand, counting down.
CGCCCGCCCAGGAACCATGCCGAGCGATGTCCGGGGCGAGTTTGAAGAAGCTGGCCGGCGGGGTCCTCGCGCTGTACCACCTCGCCCTGTCCTGGACGGCGCTCCTGCCGGCCGGCAGCTTCGACCGCTAAGGACGGGCGGGTCGAACCTTTCCGGCTTTTTCAGGGTTTCCTCAGGTGCGCCGATACACTCGGACGCTGGCCGACGGGCCTCTACGCAGGGAAAACGTGACGATCCGACCGAACGAGGCCAATTTGAACCGCTTCACGCGCCGCGGCGGCATGGCGCCGCTTCTCGCCGCTCTCGCCCTTCTCGGGGCGCTGATCTTCTCCGCCACCGCGGCCGCGGCGTCGAATCCCCAGGCGACCGGCTCGGTGATCGGCGGCCACAACGCGACGATCGCCGAATTTCCGTCGCTCGCCTTCATCGAGGGCGTGCAGGCGACGGCGGGCTACGCCTGCACCGGCACGGTGGTGGCACCGCGGGTCGTCCTCACCGCCGGGCACTGCGTCGAGGACATCGAATCGAGCTCGATCGTCGAGCCGAAGCTGATCGCGGTCGCGACCGGGATCTCCAACCTGACGAAGATCAAGCAGGCGGAGGTCAGCCGGGTGGAAAAGGTGCTGGCCTACCCCGGCTTCGACCCGACCCAGCTGCACGGCGACGCCGGCCTCCTGATCCTCGCCGCCCCCGTGGCGGCGCCGCCGATCGCACTCGCCACCGGGGCCGACGCGGCGCTGTACGAACCGGGCGACCAGCTGACCGTCGCCGGCTGGGGCATCGACAACCGCACCACCGGCCACGCGCCGAACCAGCTGCAGTCGGCCACCGTGCCGATCGAGGAAGCCTCCCACTGCAAGGAAGGGACGAAGCGCTTCTACCCCTTCTTCGACCCGGACCGCCAGGTCTGCGCGCTCGACACGCCGCACTTCCACATCACCACCTGCCACGGCGACTCGGGCGGCCCGGCGATCGCGACGCGGACCGACGGCACGCCGGTCGAGATCGGCGTGACGAGCCTCGGCGACGGCTCGTGCAATCCGGCCAGCCCGGCCGTCTTCACCCGCGTGGACCAGATCTCCTCCTGGGTGCAGAGCTGGATCGACGCGGTCGAATCGGGCGGGCCGACCCCGCAGGTCAAGGTGCCGAAGGCCCACATCCCGCTGCTGACCCGGGAACGCTCCGAAGAAATCAGCGGCCTCGCGATGGAAGAAGCCTTCGGCGCGAAGTTCCTCCACGGCCAGGAAAAGACGATCAAGTGCGACCGCCTCGACAGGGCGCGGCTGAGGTGCGGCGTCACCTGGTTCCAGGGCCCGAACGACTATTTCGGCAAGGTCACCGTCTTCTTCGCGATCCGCCACAACGTGGTGCTCGCGGGCGTCCACTACACCGTCAACTGGGTCAACGACCGCTGCTACTTCCACAGCGGCCACCCGCAGAGCTGCAAGATCGAAACGAAGAAGAAATAGGGCTCGGCCGGGGCGGGCCGGCCGTCCGGGAAAGGGACGCTGGCCGTCTCGGCCACGGCCCTGGCAGGC
>JBOGYZ010000298.1:0-4999 GCA_050697015.1 Solirubrobacterales bacterium | reverse complement strand
CCCCCGCCCCGGCCCCGCGCGAGCCGGGCCGCGGCGGGCTGCTGGTTCCCTCCCTGGTCTGCGGCGGGGCGCTGCTCACGCTCGCGGTCGGCCTCGCCGCGAAGGCCGCCGGAGCCGAGTGGGGGGCGCCGGCCCAGCCGCTCGTCGTCTTCCTGCGACCCGCCCTCTCCACCTGGGCGCTCCCCGCCGCGCTCGTCCTCGCCGTCTCGCTCCTCCTCGCCCTGCGCCTGCGCCGCGCCGCCGTCGGCCCGTGGGCGTTCGCCGCCGCGACCTTCGGGCTGACCCTGGCGACCCGCCTCGCGCTGAACGTCTTCCGCGGCGGCCCGGGAGCCCTCGACCAGGTCTTCGTCGTCGCGCCGAAAGGCGAGGGTCGCACCGAGTTCCTGCCCGCGCTGCCGTTCCTGGACCACGGCGGCGTCGGCCACTTCCTCTCCCACTTCCCCGAGATCAGCCCGAAGCTGCCGATCCAGGCCCAGGGCCACCCGCCCGGCCTCCTCCTCGCGATTCACTACCTCGGGCTCGACACCCCCGCCGGGCTGGCCTCGTTGACGATCGTCGTCGGCGCCCTCGCGACGCCGCTCCTCTACGGACTCGCCCGCGAGCTGCTCGGCGAGGCCGAGGCTCGCGCTGCCACCCTCCTCTTCGTCTTCGTCCCCACCTCGCTGCTCTACGGAGCGACCTCGGGCGACGCCCTCTTCGCGACCCTCGGCGTCCTCGCCGCGGTCGGCCTGCTGGCGCGGCGGCCGGCGAGCCAGGTGCTCGGCGCCGGCGCCCTCGCCCTCGCCGCCTTCTTCTCCTACGCGCTGCTCGCGGTCGGCGCCTGGGCGGCGCTCGTCCGCTGGCGTCGCGAAGGGATCGGGGTCGCCCTCCGGCTGGCCGCCCTCTGCGCCGCCGTGCTGGTCTCCGTCTACCTGATCGTCGACATCACCACCGGCTTCGACCTGATCGCCGCGATCCGCGCGACCGACGATCGCTACCGCGAAGGGGTCGCCCGGCTGCGGCCCTACGCCTTCTGGTTCTTCGGCTCGCCCGCCGCCTTCGTCCTGATGCTGGGACCGGTCGCCTGGTTCGCGGCCCGTTCGCTGGCGGCGAAGGAGGCGACCGCGGTGGCGCTGGCGACCGTGATCGCGATCAGCGTCCTGGCCGGCTACACCAAGGCCGAGACCGAGCGGATCTGGCTTTTCCTCGTCCCCTTCGCCTGCCTCGCCGCGGCGCGGTCGCTGTCGGCGCGACGGCTGCCCGTCGTCCTGGTCGCGGCCGCCGTCCAGGCCGTCCTCATCGAGACCTTCCTCTTCACCAAGTGGTGAGCGGGCTAGCGGAGATCTGCGGTCGCGAACTCGGCCATCCCGGTGGCGAGATCGACCTCGGCCTCGAAGCCGAGCTCGGCCCGCGCCCGGGCCGGGTCGGCGAAGACGTGGCGCACGTCGCCGAGGCGGAACTCAGCCGTAACCTCGGGCTGCGGCGCGTCCGGCCCGGCGTCCTCGCAGAGCAGCTCGGCGACGTCGAGGATCGACCGCGGCCTGCCGGTGGCGACGTTGAAGGCGGCGGCGGGACCGCGCCGCGCCAGCGCCGCGACGTTGGCGCGGGCGATGTCGGCGACGTGGATGAAGTCGCGCAGCTGGCCGCCGTCCTCGAAGACGCGAGGACCGCGACCGCCGGCGAGCGCGCTGCGGAAGATGCTGGCGACGCCCGCGTAGGGCGTGTCGCGGGGCATCCGCGGCCCGTAGACGTTGTGGTAGCGGAGCATCGTCGTGCTGACGCCGGGGTTCTCGCGGGCGAAGAGCGCGCAGAGGTGCTCCTGGTGGAGCTTGGTCGCGGCGTAGACGCTGCGCGGCTCGGTCGGCGCGTCCTCGCCGATCGACTCCGGCTCGAGCGCCAGTCCGCAGCGCGGGCAGGGCGGCTCGAAGCGGCCCGCCTCGAGGTCGGCGGGGTCGCGCGGCGCGGGCCGCACGTCGCCGTGCCGCGGGCAGCGGTAACGCCCCTCGCCGTAGACGACCATGCTGCTCGCGAGGACGAGCGGGCCGCGGAAGTCGACGCGCGCCAGCGCGGCGAGGAGACGCGCGGTGCCGAGATCGTTGGCGGCGACGTAATCGCCCACCTCGGTGAAGTCGAGCCCGAGGCCGACCATCGCCGCCTGGTGGCTGACCGCGTCGATCCCATCGACCGCCGCCGCGGCGACGCCGGGGTCGGTCAGATCGCCCTCGAGCAGCTCGGCGGCGGGGTTCAGGTACTCGGGGCGGCGCGAGTGGGCGGCGGGATGAAAGCAGTCGAGCACCCGGACCTCGCGTCCTTCGGCGACGAGCAGATCGACGAGGTGTGAGCCGATGAAGCCCGCCCCGCCCGTCACCAGTACACGTTCGCCCACCCGGTGCAGCCTACGGATCGCCGAGCCGATCGAGCCTCGATGAAGCTCCCGCGCCCCACCCTGCCGACCGAGCCGCCTCCGGGACCGACCCGGCCCTCCTTCTGGCGCAGCCCCCTGCGCGGGCCCTGGCTGACCTCGATCCTCGGCTCGGCGCTGCTGCCGCTGATCCTCGTCTGCGCGGTCACCGGCTTCCTCTCCCAGGCCGCCTACAACCCGGGCCTCGGGAGCAACTCACTGCTGCCTGGCGGCGGGCTCGGGTTCGACGTCTACTTCTTCCACTGGCCAACCAGCCCGTCGTGGATCTACGCCTTCACCCAGGGCCTGCACGTGACCTCGGGGCTGGCGGCGACGCCGATCCTGCTGGCGAAGCTCTGGTCGGTGATGCCGAAGCTGTTCGAGTGGCCGCCGGTCCGCGGCGTCGCCCACGCCCTGGAACGGCTCTCGCTGGCGCTGCTGGTCGGCGGCAGCGTCTTCGTCTTCGGCACCGGCCTGCTGAACATCCAGGTCTTCTACCCCTGGCCGTTCCGCTTCCTCACCGCCCATTACTACGGCGCCTTCGTCTTCCTCGCCGCCCTCGGCTTCCACCTCTGCCTGAAGATCCCGGTGGTGCTGCGGACCTTCCGCGAGCGGGGCGTCCTGCGCCCGCTCCGCCCCGGCCTCGCCGACACCGTCGCCGAGCCCTACCAGGAGGGCCACGTCGCGCCGCTCGAACCGTCCCGACCGACGATCTCCCGGCGGGCCCTGCTCGGCACGGTCGGCGCCGCCTCGGTCGGCGTCGCCTTCATGGGCTTCGCCCAGTCGGTCGGCGGCCCGTTCCGCGAGCTCGGCCTGCTCACCCCGCGCAGCACCCAGCTGAACCACGGGCCGAACGGCTTCCAGATCAACAAGACCGCCGCCGCGGTCGGCGTCGGGCCCAAGCAGACCGGAGCCGCCTGGCGCCTGCGGATCGAAGGCGCGGCGAAGCGCGAGCTCTCCCGCGAGCAGCTGCTGGCGATGCCCCAGCACAGCTATGACCTGCCGATCGCCTGCGTCGAAGGTTGGTCGACGACCCAGCGCTGGACCGGGGTGCGGCTGCGCGACCTGGCGGCGCTCGCCGGGGTGCCGGGCGACGCCGAGGTGCTGGTCGAATCGCTGCAGAAGGCCGGGGCGCTGCGCGAGGTGACGCTCAGCTCCGGTCAGGTCGCGGCCGAGAACAGCCTGCTCGCGCTGAGGGTGAACGGCGAGGACCTCTCGCTCGACCACGGCTTCCCGGCGCGGGTGATCGTCCCCGGCGCGCCCGGCGTGCACCAGACCAAGTGGGTCGCGACGATGAAGTTCAAGGCCGCCTGATGGCCCGGGTCCGCGCCGCCTACGGCGACTCGCCGCTGCACCTGCTGGCGGTGCTCGCCAGCTTCGCGATCGCCGGCTACGCCTTCCTGCGGATCGTCGAAAACCCCTCCGCCCTGGGGACCCTGGTCTGGTTCGCCGGCGCCGCCGTCGCCCATGACCTGATCGCCTTCCCGCTCTACTCGGCCCTCAACCTGATCGCCCATCGTTCGATCGAGGGGCCCGACGACGCCCGGGAAGAGCGCCGCCGGGTGCCGTTGATCAACCACGTCCGCATCCCCGCCTTCCTCGCCGGCCTGGCCCTGCTGATGTTCTTCCCGCTGATCCTCGGGCTCGACGCGGCCGACTACGAAAAGGACACCGGCCTCTCCGGCGACGTCTTCCTGACCCGTTGGCTCGGACTCTGCGCGGCGCTCTTCCTCGGTTCGGCGCTGATCTACGCGATCCGGCTACGGCGGGCGGCGCGGCGCGAGGACGACGCGGCCGACCCTCCCGGCCCCCATCCCGAAGGGACCTGAGATGCCCGACGTGATCCTGCCCGTCCTCGACGAGGCCGCCGCGATCCCCGGCGTGCTCGCGGCGATGCCGCCCGGCTACCGACCGATCGTCGTCGACAACGGGTCGACCGACGGGTCGGCGGAGATCGCCGCGGGTCTCGGCGCCGACGTCGTCGAGGAACCGCGCCGCGGCTTCGGCGCGGCCTGCCTCGCCGGCCTCCTCGCCGCCGAGGCCGAGACGATCTGCTTCATGGACTGCGACGCCTCCCTCGACCCGGCCGACCTCCCTATCGTCGTCGCCCTGCTCGACCGCGGCGCCGACCTGGCGATCGGCGCCCGCCGGGCGGCCCGCGGCGCCTGGCCCGTGCACGCCCGGATCGCCAACCGCGTCCTCGCGATCGAGCTGCGCCGCCGCACCGGCATCCGCCTCGAGGACATCGGCCCGATGCGCGCCGCCCGCCGCGAGGCCCTCCTCGCCCTCGACCTGCGCGACCGCCGCAGCGGCTGGCCGCTGGAGATGGTCGTCAAGGCCGCCGCGGCCGGCTGGACGGTCGCCGGGACCCCCATCCCCTACGCCGAGCGCGAGGGGCGCTCGAAGGTCACCGGCACGGTCCGCGGCACGATCCAGACGATCGGCGACATGAGCGCGATCCTACGCGCGGTCGAAGAGCCGGCAACGCGACCGGGATAGGGGAAAGGGACGAGCAGCGGATGGGGCCGGGTCTGGGCTGGCGCCCTGGGAAGGGATTCGGCCGTCGCCGGCCGGCGCCCGGGGAAGGGACAGGCCGTCTCGACCACGGCCCTGGCAGGC
>JBOGYZ010000297.1:0-21414 GCA_050697015.1 Solirubrobacterales bacterium | reverse complement strand
GGACACGGCCACAGCCTGCCAGGGCCGTGTCCGAGACGCCCGGGACGCAACTCGGACGGCCGCGACGGCCGCGGACAACCGCGCTCGCCGCCCGCCGCCCGAGGACCAACGTCCTAGTGGTTCGCCTGCACGTAGCCGACGCCGGGGAAGCCGAGGCGCTCCTTCGTCGCTTCGGTCAGGTCGTAGTCCCGGCCGGCGACGTAGGGGCCACGGTCGATCACGGGAACGGTGATCGAGTGGCCGTTGTAGCGCAGCTTCACCATCGTGCCGCAGGGCAGCGTCTTGTTGGCGACGCCGAGCGTCCCCGGCTCCAGGGTGCCGCCGCAGGCGACGCCGTTGCCGTAGAGCCCGGGGCCGTAGTAGGAGGCGCCCGCGAGACGGTAGGAGGTCAGGTGGCGGACCTTGCTGTTGGAGCCGCGCACCCGCTTGTCGTGGAGGCCGAACGCCGTCACGTCGTAGTTGCCGATCTGTCCCACGTCCCACGTCGCCTTGAAGGTGCCGTTGGACTTGGTGTGGACGATGACGACTTCGTGGTCGGTACCGCCGAAGACGACCTTGACCTGGTGGCCGCCGCTCGGGCGGACCTTGCCTCGCACGGTCACGCTGTCCCCGGTCAGCACGGAGTGCTTGGAGACGTGCAGCGCGATGTGTGACTTGACCCGCTTATGCGTCTTGTGGTGCTGGTGCCGGTGGTGCGCCCCGTTGTCCTGATGCTGCTGGGCGACCGCCGCCGACGCGCCGACCGACAACGCCAAGGCGGCGCCGATCACGGGCAGGGTGAATCGCATCGTGTAATCACTCGCTTTCTGCTGCCTGCGGGGTTAGCTGACGGGCTCGCGGACCCCGGCGCTCTGGCCGACGTCCGTTACGGGCGATGAGCCGCCCGATTCGCCCCGTGTCGCGGTCCGGCAAGGCGCCGCGGCATTTGGGTCCCCCGCTCCCCGTCGCGCCGTGGCGAGGGGACTCGGCAGATGGGTTCTTTTCCTTTTAGGGACTGAACACGCTAGGGAGGGAGCCGGTGCGCCCGTGTGAGCACCCGCACAGAGGTGACGAATCGCACGAAAGCGTTCAATGGCGCGCAAACCCAGCTGCAAAGCCAAGGAAATGCCCTAACACGGCCTGAACGCCGTATGCGAAGATGACCGCGTGTCTAATAACGACCGGCTGTCAGGGCTCGATTCGTCGTTTCTCCACATGGAGCGCGATGGCGCCCACATGCACGTCGCCTCGACCATCATCTTCGAAGGCCCCGCGCCCACGCACGAGGAATTCCGCGATCACATCGCCTCGCGGCTGCACCTGGTGCCGCGCTTCCGGCAGAAGCTGCGCGAGGTCCCGTTCGGCCAGGGCCGGCCGGTCTGGGTCGACGACCCGCACCTGAACCTCGATTACCACGTCCGCCAGACCGCCCTCCCCGCGCCGGGCTCCGACGAGCAGCTGCGCAACCTGGCGGCGCGGATCTTCTCCCAGCAGCTCGATCGCTCGAAGCCGCTCTGGGAGCTGTGGTTGGTCGAGGGCATGGCCGACGGCCGCTTCGCGGTGATCGGCAAGAGCCACCACGCGCTGGTCGACGGCGTCTCCGGCGTCGACATCACTACCGTCCTCTACGACCTCGACCGCGAACCGAAGGGCCCGCCCTCGACCCCGCCGCCGTGGCTCGCGCGCCCCGAGCCGACCTCGACCCAGCTGCTCGCCGACGCGCTGAGGGAGCGGCTGACCAGCCCGCGAGAGATCGTCCGCGGCTTCCGCCACGCCCTGCGCGGCCCGCGCCAGGTGGTCAACGGCGCGGTGGCGACCTCGAAGATGGCGGCCGCGAGCGTCCGCGCCCCCTCCACCCCCTTCAACGTCGAGATCGGCCCGCACCGCCGCTTCCAGATGACGCAGGCGCAGCTGGACGACCTGAAGCGCGTCAAGGACGCCCACGGCGGCACCGTCAACGACGTGATCCTCTCGATCGTCTCCGGCGCGATCGGCCGCTACCTCCGCGCCCGCGGCTACGAGACCCACGGGATGACGCTGCGCGCGCTGGTCCCGGTCTCGATCCGCGAGGCCGAAGAGCACGGCGCGCTCGGCAACCGGATCACGGCGATGATGGCGCCGCTGCCGGTGTGGTGCGAGGACCCGGTCGAGCGCCTCCATACCGTCACCGAGGAGATGGGCGACCTGAAGGCCTCCGGCCAGGCGGTCGGCGCCGAAATCCTCACCCGCCTGACCGACTTCGCGCCGACCACGATCGTCTCCCAGGCCGCCCGCCTGCAGCCCGCCCAGCGCTTCTTCAACCTCGTCGTCACCAACGTGCCGGGGCCCCAGTTCCCGCTCTACGTGCTGGGACGGCAGATGGAGTCGATCTTCCCGATGGTGCCGCTGGCCCGCAAACAGGCGCTCTGCATCGGGATCATGTCCTACAACGGGCAGGTGAACTTCGGCCTGATCGGCGACTACGACGCGATGGCCGACCTCGACAGCTTCGCGCTCGACCTCGAGGCGGCGACCGATGAGGCGATCGCGACCGCGCCGCCCGCCGCCGTGCCGTCGAAGGTGAAGGCGGTGGCGTCGAGCAACGGCGCCGCGACGCCTACGGGACGATCCGCCCGCTGATCCCGAACGGGGTTTCTTCGGTCAGGTAGTGCCAGTCGAGGTGGCGGGCGCTGTAGCCCGCGGCGCTCGCGTCGGCGTTGACGACGACCGCGGTGATGCGCTGGTAGCGGGCCGGGTCGGAGAGGCGCGCGGTCAGGGTGCCACCGGTCCTCGAGTAGGCGACGGCTTTGACCGTGCTGCCGTGGCGTTCGGAGCCGAGCCGCCCGACCAGGGCCAGCCCCGCGGCGACCCCTTCCGGCGCGGTGACCTGAACTTCGACCTCGCGACCGGCGGTCGCCGGGACGCCGAGCAGGCTGAAGGTCGTGTGGTTGAGGTGGCGGGTCACCGGCGCCGCGCCCAGGTCCAGGGTGCCTTGTCGCGGCATGTCCGGGTAGAGGTCGCTCTCACGGAAGCCGATCCCGGTGCGCCACTCGGCGACGTCGGCGGCGAAGCGGGTGAAGTCGTGGCCGAAGCTGGAGGTCCCGGCGGCGCGGATCGCGTCTTCGTAGGCGGCGACGGCGAAGCCTTCGGGACGGGCCTGCGCGGAGTCCGCCCAGGCTTCGCGGATCAGCGCCCCGCCGTAGTGGTGGGCCAGCCACTCGTTCCAGACCGCGCTTCCGTACTCCTTCAGCGAGTTCGCGGTCAGCGGCGTTTCCCCCAACTTCACCCAGTCGCGGACATAGCGCAGGTAGTCATCGATCCCGTTGTAGACCTGATCCTCCATCCAAACCGCGGTCGACTCGGCGAACCAGGGGTCCTCGTAGGCGTCGTAGCCGAACTGGAGGATGTGGTTGTACTCGTGGGCGAACGTCACCTTGAGGTCGCGGCCCTGCGTCGTGTGGGGGAACTCAAACGGTTCGTAGTCGTTGTCGAGGACGAGGTAGCCGTGCAGATGGCGTGGCGGCCGGCCGTCCTCCCCGGCCTGCCCGCGGTCCGGGGCGGCATAGCCGAAGAGCTGCGGCCCGATCTCGGCGAGGTAGACGTCGGTCTCCCCTTCCCCGCCGCCGAGCGTGCCGTCGGATAGCGGCTCGCGCCAGCCGAGCTTTTCGTTCTCGATCTCGTGGACGTGTTCGGCGACCGCGAGCACCCGTTCCACGTAGTCCGGGATCCCGTCACCGTTCGTGTCCTTCGACCGCGGGGCGTCGAGGCCCTGGTCGACCCAGTGCACGCAGAAGTGTTCGCCGCAGTCGGGCGACAGCGGCGCCTCGGGGACGGTGTAGGAGTCGCGGCCCAGCGGGAGGTCTTCCCCCGGCCGTTCGAACGCTGCGGTCGGCCGCGGCCGCGGCTTGAGGAAGGATTGAGGCGCGGCGGCGGAGGTGGCCGATGCCGACATGGCGAAGGCCGCGACCGCGCCGACGGCAAGGCGGCGCGCGAGCATCGGCGGCACCCTAGCGGCGCCCCTTAAACGGTTCGAAAGCCTCGCGCCTGCCGGGTCGGGATACTTCTACGTTCCCCCGATGCGGATCGCCCTCTGCCAGATCAACCCGACCGTCGGCGACGTCGACGGCAACGCCGCGAAGATTGCCGCCTGGATCGACCGCGCCCGTGCGGCCGGGGCCGAGCTGGCGATCTTCCCCGAGCTCTGCGTGCCCGGCTACCCGGCCGAGGACCTCTACCTGAAGCGCCACTTCCTCGCCGCGAACGTGGCGGCGGTCAAGCGGCTCGCGCGGGGGGTCGAGCCGGGGATCACGGCGATGGTCGGCTTCGCCGAGCCGGTCGAGGGCGGCGGCGATTACCGCCACGCCTACAACTCGCTCGCCGTCCTCTCCGACGGCGCCGTGCAGCGGGTCTACCGCAAGAACCGCCTTCCCAACTACTCCGTCTTCGACGAGCAGCGCTACTTCGTTCCGGGCACCGACGGCGACGCGATCGAGGTCGCAGGGACGCGCGTCGGCCTGACGATCTGCGAGGACACCTGGGCGCCGGGCCCGCCCGGGCAGGCCGAGGCGGATGCGGGCGCCCGGATCGTCGCCAACCCCTCGGGCTCGCCCTACCACCGCGGCAAGGGGCACGAGCGCGAGGAGATGTTCGGCGAACGGGCGCGCGAATACGGCGCGGACTTCGCCTTCGTCAACCTGGTCGGCGGCCAGGACGAACTGGTCTTCGACGGGCAGAGTTTCCTGCTGGCGCCCGATGGCAGCGTTCTGGCGCGCGCGGCGCAGTTCGAGGAGGACCTCGTGGTGGTCGACGTCCCGGCCGAGGGCGGCACGCCGGCGCCGCTCGCCGACCAGTTGCCGGACCTCGACGAGGTCTACGCCGCACTCGAGCTGGGGCTCCATGACTACGTCGAGAAGAACGGATTCGGCCACGTCGGCCTGGGGATCTCGGGCGGCATCGACTCGGCGCTGGTCGCGATGCTCGCGGTGGACGCGCTCGGCCCCGAGCGGGTCACCTTGGTCGTCATGCCTTCGCCTCATTCAAGTGACGAAACCCAGGACGACGCCCGTCAGATCGCTCGCAATTTGGGAACGGAGCTGATCGACATCCCGATCGAGCCGATGATGGACGACTACCGCGACGCGCTCGCCGAGCACCTGCGTCCCGGCGAGGAGGACGCCGACGCGGGAGCGGACCCGACCAAACCCTCCGAGCCCGACCTCGCCGCCGAGAACATCCAGGCGCGGATCCGAGGCAACCTGATGATGGCCCTCTCCAACCGCCACGGCTGGCTGGTGCTGACGACCGGCAACAAGAGCGAGATGTCGGTCGGCTACGCGACCCTCTACGGCGACATGGCGGGCGGCTTCGCGGTGATCAAGGACGTGCCGAAGACGCTCGTCTACAACCTGGTGGAACGGCGCAATGAACGCGCAGGGACCGACCTGGTGCCCGATGCCGTGATCGAGCGCCCGCCCTCGGCCGAGCTCCGCCCCGACCAGCTCGACAGCGACTCGCTGCCCGACTACGACCTGCTCGACCGCATCCTCGAGGCCTACGTCGAGCGCGACGAGGGCCGCGACGAGATGGTCGCCGGAGGCCTCCCCGGCGAGATCGTCGACGAGGTCATCCGCCTGGTCGACCGCTCCGAGTACAAGCGCCGCCAGGCCGCCCCCGGCATCCGCATCACCCCCCGCGCCTTCGGCCGCGACCGAAGGCTTCCCATCACCAACCGCTTCGGCGGCTAATGGCCCGGCGTGTCCTTCGGGGCGGGCCTGACCGCCATCGTCATCTTCGCCAGCGCGCAAAGACGTTCCTCGTCGTCGAGGATCTCGGCCTCCCAGACCCAGGTGGTGTGACCGCGGTGGCGGGCGATGGCGCGACATTCGGCGTAGCCGGAGCTGATGGGTCGCAGGATGCTGACCTCGATCGACTGGCCGACGGAGATGTTGCCGTCCTCGTGGACCGCGATCGCGGTGGTGTAGGAGCAGAGGCTCTCGACCAGGGTCGAGTAGACCCCGCCGTGCATCAGGCCGTAGGGCTGGCGGAGCTCATCGCGCATCTCGACCCGCGCCCGGGCGTCCTCGGGGTCGAGCCGTATCCACTCGGTACCGAGATACACGTCGAAGTTGGACTCGTTCTTAATCGTTCCCTCGCTCCCCATGGCCGGGCAGCCTATTAGGGTTCCGCGGGGTGGCGCTGAGCGACGAGCAAAATGCGATGCTGCGACTGCTGGCCTCCGGCGAGCAAGGATACGCGGACATCGCCGCCCTTCTGGGCCAGAGCGAGGACGAGGTGCGGGCCAAAGTGGTCGGCGCTCTCGCCCAACTGCAGGCCGAAGGCAAACCCGCCCCTGACGTGCCGCCGCCGATCGCCGGCGGCGCGCATCCCGCCGCGGAAGTGGCGCCGCCTGAGCCCGAGCCGATCGAGGAGCCCGCGGCCGCGAAGAAGGAGCCGGAGCCCGCGATCGCGGATGCGGTGGCGCCGAGCGCGGCGACCCCGCCGGCGAAACCGGCTGCCGCGCAGGCCGCTTCCCGTCCCCCTTCCAGTCGGCCACCGTCCAGCGGGCGGACCGTAACGCTTCCCACCGGCCGGAAAGCCTGGCTCATTGGCGGCGGGGTTCTCGCGGCGATCGCGGCGATCGTCGTCGTGATCCTTCTCGTCTCCGGCGGCGGGGACAGCGGCTCGTCCACCGCGTCGACCGAAGGCGCCAAGACCGTCGCCGAAGAAGGCAAAGCGGAAACGAACGCGGGGGCCAAACCGGCGACCGAAGCCGAGCTGAAAGCGGTCGACGGGTCGGAAGCGAAAGGCTTCGCCTCCTTCGGCCGGGTGAAAAACAAACTGGCACTGCAGGTCGAAGCGACGGGTCTCACGCCGACCACTGCGGGCACTTCCTACGCCATCTGGCTCGCCCAGAACCCGCAGAAAATGATCCCACTGGCCTCGACCGGGGTGAAAGCGAGCGGGAAAGGCGCGGGCGTGATCGCGGCACAGTTCGAAGTGCCGGTGGAAATCCTCGGCTACCTCGCCAGCGGGACCTTCGACCAGATCGCGATCACGAAAGTCGACAACAAACGCTTCGAAACGAGCATCAACGCGGCGACGAAACAGAAAAAAACGCCGACCTACCTCGGCGACGAAGTGCTGCGCGGCACCATCACCGGACCGATCGTCGGCCTCGCGGTCCGCGAAGAAGAAGCGAAAAAAGCCGAAGAAGAAGGCGAATAGCGGCCCGACCGCGATGAGTTCGCAGAAACCCGCGGTATCCGCGGAGAAGTGCGAACTCGCTAGGGCAGGAGCTTGCCGGGGTTCATGATCCCGGTCGGGTCGAGGCGCTCCTTCACCGCGCGCAGCACCTCGAGGCCCGTCTCCCCCACCTCGGCCTCCATATAGGGCGCGTGGTCGCGGCCGACCGCGTGGTGGTGGGTGATCGTCGCGCCGTTGGCGACGATCGCCTCGCTCGCCGCCTTTTTCACCGCCGCCCACTGCTCCAGCTCGGCGCCGCGCCGCGCCCGTGAGATGAAAGTGAAGTAGAGCGAGGCGCCGTCGGCGTACGCGTGCGAGAGGTGACAGAAGACCAGGCCCGGCGTGCCTTGGCCGTCGAGCGCGCCCGCGATCGCGGCGCCGACCGCCTTGTGCAGCTCACCGAGTCGGGTCCAGGTGTGAGAGGTCTCGAGCGTCTCCGCCATCGCCCCCATCTCCATCAGGAGGTCCCGCTGGTGGGGGCCGCCGTAGCGGCCGTGCTCCCAGGAGCGCCCGCCGGCGCGGCCGAGGTAGACGGCCCCGCCCTCCCGCAGCGCCCGCACGGTCAGCGCACGGCGCCGGGTCAGCGCTTCCTCGGCGCCCTCGTAGCCGACGATCATCAGCGCGCCCCCGGCCCGACGCCGCGCCTTCAGGTAGCCGCTGAACGCCTTCCCTGCCGCGCCGCGCGGACCTGAGAGCGCCAGCGAGCCGATCGTCTCCTCCTCGTCGGAGACGCGGATCACCGTCGGCAGGCCGGGCCCTTGGGCGAGGACGCGGACGATGTTCGTCCCCGCCTCGAAGCTCTCCGCGATCCAGGCCTCATAACGGCGCTGGGGCGGCGCCGGACGCACCCGAAGGGTCACGTCCGGGATCACGCCGAGCGCGCCCTCGGAGCCGATCACGAGCTCCCGCAAGGCGGGTCCGGCGGCGGTATGCGGGGTTTCCAGGGTTCGCAGGTTCCCGGCCGGTGCAAGCAGGCGTACGGAGCTGACCAGCGAGTCGAAGCGCCCGTAGCCGCTCGAGGCCTGACCGGCCGAGCGGGTCGCGGCGAAGCCGCCGATCGTCGCGTACTCGAAGGACTGCGGGAAGTGGCCGAGGGTGAGGCCTTGCGCGCCGAGCGCCGCCTCCGCCTCGGGTCCGCGCAGCCCGGCACCCAGGCGCGCGGTCAGCGAGGTCTCGTCGACGGTGACTTCGCGCAGGGCGGTGAGATCGAGGCTGATCAGCGTCTCGTGCGGTCCGCGCAGCGGCTCGACCCCGCCGACCACGCTGGTGCCGCCGCCGAAGGGCACCACGGCGACGCCGGCAGCCGCGCAGGCGTCGATCAGTCGTCCGACAGCGGCCGCGTCACCGGGCACGAGCACCGCGTCGGGCGCGTTCTCCAGGCGTCCCGAGCGCATCCGCGCCAGGTCGACATAACCGCTCCCGCGCGCGTGGCGCAGCCGGTCCTCCTTGGAGTCGAAGACCGCGTCGGCGCCGACCGCGTCGACCACCGCCGGGGGCAGCGGGCGCGCCGCGGGAAGCTCGAAGTCCTCGATCCGGGCCACGAGCGGCCACGGCTCCAGCTCACCGATCCGTTCACGCAGCACCCCGAGCGCGGTCGCGTCGAGCTCCGTGCGGCGCATCGGGTCGCCCCAGCCCCACCAGTTCGTGTCGCGGCGCGGCTCCCTCACTCGGCGCCCCCGTGGCGCCTTTCTCTCGCATAGCGAGAGTTTCGCGCCACGCCCCTCACGCCAGCGCCTCCTCGAGCCCGTCCAGCGCCGCGTCGAGGATGTCGCGCTGGCCCTTGCGCATCATCCAGCCCCCGAGCCGTGACATCCCGCGCATGGTCTGGGACGAGGTCAGCACAACCCGCGTCTCCCCCTCGCCCGCCGCGTGCAGCTCGACGTCGACGCGGGAGTCCTTCAGGTGTTTGGCGAACGGCGAGCCCTCCAGCTGCTGCTCCCAGACATAGCGTTCCGGCTCCGCCGAGGACACGCACCGATAATCGGCTCGCACGCCGCGCCCATGCTGGGTCTCCAGGACCTTGGTCCACTGGCTGCGCCGCCCACCGCGCGCGTCGACGTCCTCCACCCGCGACACCCGCGGCCACCAGCGCGGCAGCGCGTAGGGGTCGGAGACGAGCTTCCAGACGTCGGGGACTGGAGCCTCCACCGTCCGCCTGCGGGTCACCCGCGGCATGCGCAGGCGTCCTAGTCGCCGGCGAGGCGGCGCAGGTCGCGGACCAGCAGCAGGTGCTTCAGGTGGCTGACGGTCGCGGCGAGGCTTTCCAGACTCTGCAGCGCCTCTTTGCGCCGCTCCGGGTTGCGCGAGCGCAGGGATGGTCCCAAAAGCGCTTCCAACAGCTGCGCCTCACGGTCCGCGGAGGAGCGGAAGACGCGCAGGTTGCGCGCGCCCACGCCGACCCGTGACAGTTCGTTGGCGGAGCGGACGATCTCGCGGTCGGTCTCGTCGTAGACGGTCCGTCCCTCGCGTTTCTCCGGCTGCACGATCCCGAAGCCTTCGAGCTCGGAGACGAGCTCTTCGCGGGCGCCGGTCTCCTCGAGGATCTCTTCCAGGCTCAGGTAGGTGCGCGAGGTGTCGACCAGGATCGCCCGCCGCACCGCGCCGGGGGTCGCTTTGCGCTCGCCGCCGTCACCACTGGCGCCGCCGAAGCCGATGTCGTTACCGGCGGCGAGCTCCTGGCGGATCACCCGCAGCGGCAGGAACTCGTCACGCTGCAGGCGCAGGATCGTGCGCAGTCGCTCCACGTCGGACTGGCTGTAGAGGCGGTAGCCGCCCGAGGTCCGCCGGGGATTCAGCAGCTTCTGGTCCTCGAGATAGCGGATCTTCGAGATCGAGACGTCGTCGAATTCGCTCTGCAGGATCTTGCAGACGGCGCCGATCGTCAACGCCTTGCGGGGACGGGAGGCGGAGTCCGGCGTGCGCCGGGCGGAGTCGGGGACGGAGGCCATCAGCGCTCCAGGTAAGAGAGCTTGTACTTGCCGACCTGGATCTCGTCGCCGTCGGCGAGCCGGTGCGACTCGATCCGCCGTCGGTTCACGTAGGTGCCGTTCAGCGAGCCGAGATCGTCGATGTAGAGGCCGTCGCGGCGGCGCACCAGCAGCGCGTGGTTGCGCGACACCGTGACGTCGTCGAGGAAGACGCCGGCGTCGGGGCTGCGGCCGATCGAGGTGCGGTCGTCGTCGATCGAGAAGCTCTCCCCGGCGCGGCCGCCGCCGGCGCGGATGACCAGCGCCGCGCCCGACTCCTCGACCACGTCCTCGATGTCGACCGGCTGCATGTC
Organism: Solirubrobacterales bacterium; assembly: GCA_050697015.1. GTDB lineage: Bacteria > Actinomycetota > Thermoleophilia > Solirubrobacterales > 70-9 > VAYN01. Next base: position 10,934 of record JBOGYZ010000297.1, on the reverse strand, counting down.
GCCGGTCTCGTCGACCCGGTAGGTCATCGTCGTCGGGTCCTCTTTGCTCTCCGCCGGCCCGCCAAGGTAGGCGCCACATTTCTGGCAGTAGTTGGCGCCCTCGGGGTTCGCGAACCCGCACTCCGGGCAGTGCACGGCGGACATCGGCGGCGCTCCGCTAGGCGGCCGGGTCCTCGCCCTGGGCTCTGCCCGCGAGGATGTTGGTCAGCTGCTCGACGTCGTCACCGGAGATGAGCGAATCGCCCCGCTCGCGTTTCTGGCGCAGGCGGTTCACCAGCTCGGCCCGCAGGATGTCGATCTTCCCGTGCAGGACGCGCCGTTTGTAGGAGATCTCGTTCTCCTCCGCGGTCAGATTGTCGATCAGGTCCTTCAGCTCCTTGTCGCTGAGCGAACCAAGATCGGGAAAGGTGTCCTCCATCGTGCTCCTTGTCGAGAGGGTTGGCCGGTCGCGCCGCCAGATGCTCGCGGGAGGGCAGTATAGATCGACCGACCAAAACCTTCAACCGTAGGTTTAAGGTTTTTCGAGGCTGGACGGCGAGTGTGGAAGCGGCGCTGGTCTCAACCCTCATGCTCGACCGAGCGTTGCATCCGCACCCCGCGGATGCCGTCCCGGGCGTAGAGCACGGTCGCGAACAGGGCCATCGCAAGGCCGAAGAAGAAGAACGCGACCGGCACCCAACCCGCGAAGACCGTCACGAAGAAGATCCCGGCCATGATCCAGAAGACCCCGATCCGGCCCGGCCAGTTGATCGCGATGTCGACGCCGTGCCGGAGGCCGTACTCGCCGAGGCAGAGCATGGCGATTTCGCGCAGGGCGAGGACGATCAGGGCCCAGCGGGGGAGCAGCTCGAAGCTCCAGCAGACGACGGCGCCGGAGATCACCGTGAGGCGGTCGATGAAGGGGTCCATCAGGGCGCCCATGCGGCTGTACTGGCCGGTCGCGCGGGCGAGGAACCCGTCGACGTAGTCCCCGGCCGCGATCAGCCAGAAGATCGTCGCCGCGGCGGCCGAGCGGCCGTCGCCGGAGGAGTAGGCGAGGATCAGGAATACCGGGATCCCGGCGAGCCGCAGGTACCCGACCGCGTTCGGGATCGTCCAGGGGTTGAGCGGCTCCCCTTTGCGGGTCTGGCGGGGTTTGGGACCACTGCGATCGAGCCCGAAGAGGCGGCGTACACGGCCGCGCCCGAACGGATCGACGTCAGTCATGAGGCAAATCTATATGCGCACTCAGGCTCTGGTGAAGCGGCGTCCGGCCGTGGGCGAGGCCTCCTCGTCGAGGAGAACCTTGTCCGACTCGCCTTTTTCGACCGCTTCCTTCTCCATCGCCGCGATCTTCTCCGGGGTCAGGTCGCCGGCGTTCTCCTTCTCGATCTTGGCCAGCCAGGCGGCGCCCTCCTGGGCCTCGGCCTCGTCGACCTCGACCGTGCCGCGGTCGAGCGACTTGTCGATCTCTTCGAAGAGCGTGTCGACCAGCTTCGCCTGCGGGACCTTGCGTAGCGGTTTGCCGCCGGCGAAGATCAGGCCCTCGTTCTTGGCCCCGGCGATGCCGAAGTCGGCGTGGCTGGCCTCGCCGATCCCGTTCACCGCGCAGCCGAGCACCGCGACCTCGACCGGCTCCTCGTAGCCTTCGAGCCGCTGCTCGATTTCGGCGACGACCGAGTCCATATCGAACTGCAGGCGACCGCAGGTCGGGCAGGCGATCAGCACCGGGCCGCGCTCGCGCAGTCCCAGCGCCTTGAGGATCTCCCAGGCAACTTTGACCTCTTCCTCGGCGTGGAAGGTCGAGAGGCTCACCCGGATCGTGTCCCCCACCCCGTCGGCCAGCAGCGTCCCCAGCCCGACCGCCGATTTCAGCGCGCCGGACCATTTCGTCCCCGCCTCGGTGATGCCGAGGTGCAAGGGATAGGGGATCTTCTCCGACAGCTGCCGGTTGGCGGCGATCGTGTACGGGACGTTGGTCGACTTGATCGACACTTTGAAGTTGGTGAAGTCGAGGTTCTCCATCAGTTCGACGAACTCGATCGCGGCCGCGACCAGCGCCTCGACCGGCGCCTCGCGCTCCAGCTCGTGCAGGTGTTTCGGCAGTGAACCCGAGTTGACCCCGATCCGCATCGGTACCTTTTTCAGGTTCGCCAGCTCCGCAACCTCGGCGACTTTGTCCCGCCCGCCGATGTTTCCGGGGTTCAGGCGGATCGCATGCGCCCCCGCTTCGATCGCTTTCAGCGCCAGCGTGTGGTTGAAGTGGATGTCCGCGATCACCGGGATCGGCGACTCGGCGACGATCGTCCGCAACGCCTCGGCATCCTGCTCCCGCGGCACCGCGCACCGCACCACATCGGCCCCCGCGTCGGCCACCTTGCGGATCTGATCCATCGTCGCGGTCAAATTCGCGGTCTCGGTCTTGGTCATCGTCTGCACCGCAACCGGCGCCCCACCGCCGATCGGCAAGCTGCCGACGAAGATCTGCCGTTTAGAAGCCATACATGAAGGTTATCCAGCGAACCCGCCGGGCCCCACGTCCGTGGCTATTTCGAGACGTTGAATCCTTCGCCGGTGATGCGGCCGATGTCGTTGGAGACGCCGATCACCATCAGCATCAGGACCAGGGCGAAGCCGATGATCGTGGCGCGCTCCATGACTTTGATCGAGACCGGCTTGCCGCGACGGAGTTTCTCCACGATCGCCCAGAAGATGTGTCCGCCGTCGAGGGGCAGGATCGGCACGAGGTTGATCAGGCCGAGCGAGAGGCTGACCAAGGCGAGGAGTAGGAAGGACTCGCGCCAGCCCTCGTTCACGACTTCGTGACCGACGTCGGATATCCCGACAACGCTGGAGATTTCCTTGCGCTTTTCGGATTCGAAGATGTGGGAGAAGACTTCCCCGGTTTTGCTCACTACTTCCCACATCGCGTCGCCCGATTTGGACAGCGCATGGTCGGCGCTGATCCCGACCCAATGGTCGTTCGCCAGCCAGGCGACGCCGAGCAGCATCCTCTTTTCCGCGGCGCTGTAGTGGGGCGTGATCTGGAAAGTCTTTTCCTGGCCATTTCGGAGGACCGTCACTTCGGCGGGGGTGGTCGCGGCGCAGCCGTCGGTCGGCTTGCCGGCGCACTTGTGCGACCGGATCGCTTCGCCGATTTTGCTGATCCGTTCTTCGCCTTCGAGGCCTTTGTAGGAGCGGCCGTCGACCGCCACGATCCGATCACCTTCCTGCAGGACCTTCGCGGCCGCCGACCCGGTGGTCGTTTCGCTGACGACCGGCTTGGCGTGGCCGTCGTTCAGGCCGCCGATCTTGAAGACGGCGAAGAGGATCACGAAAGCCAGCACGATGTTCACGGCCGGGCCCGCCGCGGCGACGACGATCCGCTTCCAGACCTTCTGCTTGTAGTAGGCGCGGTGCTCTTCCCCGGGAGGCATCTCTTCTTCCGGGTTCATCCCGTTGATCTTCACGTAGCCGCCGAGGGGGATGGACTTGATCCCGTACTCGGTCTCGCCGCGCTTGAATGACCAGAGGGTCGGGCCAAAGAAGAGGAAGAAGCCTTCGACCCGCATGCCGGTCGCCTTGGCGGCGACGAAGTGGCCCGCCTCGTGGAGCAGGATCAGGGCGCAGAAGCCGAGGAAGACGTAGAGCCAGCTCATGCGGGGGTCATCTCCTTGGCGAGGGCGGCGGCGCGGCGGCGCGCCTCGGCGTCGGCGGCGAAGAGGTCGTCGAAGTGGGTGACCGGTTGGCCGGGCATCTCCTCGAGCGTGCGCTCGATCACTGCGGCGATCCCGGTGAAGGGGATCTCACCGGCGAGGAAGGCGGCCACGGCGACCTCGTCGGCGGCGTTCAGCACCGTGGGTGCGGTGCCGCCGGTGCGGCCGGCCTCGAGCGCCAGGCGCAGGCAGGCGAAGGTGTCGGGATCGGGCTCCTCGAAGGTCAGCGCGCCGACCGCGGCTAGGTCGAGCCGCGGCAGGTCGACCGGTGCCCGTTCGGGGAAGTGGAGCGCGTAGGAGATCGGCACGCGCATGTCGGGATAGCCGAGATGGGCGAGCGTCGAGCCGTCGATCAGCTGGATCAGCGAGTGGACCAGCGACTGCGGGTGGACGACGACCTCGATCCGTTCGAACGGGACGCCGAAGAGGTGATGCGCCTCGATCACCTCAAAGCCCTTGTTCATCAGCGTCGCCGAGTCGACCGTGATCCGGCCGCCCATCTTCCAGGTCGGGTGGTCAAGCGCGTCGGCGACGGAGACGCCGCTGAGGTCTTCGCGGCCGCGGAAGGGTCCCCCGGAGGCGGTGACAACGAGGCGTTCGACCGTGCCGGGAGCCTCGGCGCCGATCAGCTGGTGCAAGGCAGAATGCTCGGAGTCGACCGGCAGGAGGCGCGCTCCGGTCGCCTCGGCGAGCGCCATCACCAGTTCGCCGCCCAGCACCAGGCTCTCCTTGTTGGCGAGCGCGACGTCGATTCCGGCGGTCAACGCGACCACGGTCGAGGCGAGGCCTGCAGCGCCGACGATGCCGTTGAGGACGAGGTCGGGTTCGACCGCGCCGATCAGCTCCCGGACGCCCTCCTCGCCGGCGAGCACGCGCCCGTCCCAGGCCTCCCCGGCAAGCGCCGCGGCATCCCGATCAGCCAGGGCGATGGCCTCCACCCCGTGCTCGCGGGCCTGCGCGACGGTCGTCTCCCAGCCACGCCCGGCGGCCAGTCCGACGGCCTTCAGGTCCGGGGACGCCGAGATCACCTCGAGCGCCTGCGTCCCGATCGACCCCGTCGAACCGAGTATCAGCACGTTCCTCATCTGCTCAAGAGGATACGGAGCGCACCTTCCGGCTCTTTAAAAGCGTCGCCGCGCCTCCAATGGCGGCAGACCTTCTTCCGCTCGCCAGCGGTTGATCCTTTCTCTTTTCCTCTCGATGGACGCGCGCATTTCACCAAGGAGCCGTTGAATCCGTTCTTGGCGTGCCCGCACCTCGTCGGCGGTATCTGGACGTCGCTCAGTGCACATCCTGCCTCCTTGCTCGTAGGTTGCCTATCTCCTCGGCGAGTTCTTCGAGTAGCTCCGCCGCGAGAGTCTCACCGTCCAGCTCTTCCGAAGCCGTGGCCATGTCTCGCGCCCGGATCCCGTCGGTCCCGATCTCGGTGAAGGCGCGATTGTGCATCGCCAGGACAAGGGCCATCGCCACGAGGTAGAAGGCGAAGAACACCGCCGCGCCGACCTCCACGCGGTAGACCGGCACTGCTCTCAGGGCGACGGACGGGATGTCGGCCGGGGTCGTGACCGTCGCGGCCGCGACTACGCCGGCGGTGATCGCCACGGCGACCATTGCGGCGAAACCCCACCTCACCGCCAACAGTTGAACCAAGGTCCGGCGCCTCATGGCGGCGACGGTACGGGGGCGTCTTAACTAGGTCAAGAAATGTGACAAGACTCAGTACACGAGAGCGACGGCCAGGTAATAGCCGACGACGACGGTGAAGAGGACGGCGTCGAGGCGGTCGAGGATGCCGCCGTGGGGACCGAAGAGGGTGCCGGTGTCCTTTTTGCCGAGATCGCGCTTCAGCATCGACTCGAAGAGGTCGCCGACCGGGGAGATGGCGGCGATCGCGGCGCCCATGATCAGGGCGTCGGTTCCGGAGAGCCAGTTCTGGTAGAGGCCGGCGAACCAGAAGCCCATGGTGCCGATGACGAAGCCACCGATGAGACCCTCGACGGTCTTGTTCGGTGACAGGGACGGGGCGAATTTGTGACTGCCGAACATGCGGCCGGTGGCGTAGGCCGCGGTGTCGGTGACGAAGGTGCCGACAAGGACGTCGATCAGGATGGCGGCGCCGTGGTCGGGGAGGTCGCGGAGGAAGACGGCATGCGCCAGGGGGATGCCGATCCAGACGACGCCGAGCATCGTCACCCCCATCGAGACCGTCGACCCGTCGCGGTGCCGAGTGTCGGCAGCGAAGGCGAAGAGAACCGGGAAGGAGGCGGCGAAGATCAACAGCACGGTGTAGGAGGTGCCGAAGTGGGCGCCGACCACGAGTGCCGCGACCGTCACATAGGCGGGGATCGCGAGCGGCCGGGTCGAGCCCGCCATCTCGAGGTACTCGCGCAGGCAGAGGATCCCGATCACGATCGCCGCCAGCATGAAGACGATGCTCGGGGTGACGATGATCCCGATTGCGATCGCCACGGCGGGGATCGCGACGAGGATCCGTTTCGCCGTCTCGCCGCCACCACGTTTGCGTTTCGGCACTTTCGGCCCGCCGCCGCCGCGCCGCCGTTTGCGGGCTTTGCGGCCACCGCGCCCGCGCGCCGGACGCTCGCGCCGACGCGCCGGGGCCTCGTCCGCCGCCTCAGGCTCCGGCTCCGCCGGTCGCTCTTCGAACATCTCTTCTTCGAAGAAGTCGCTCATCAGCGTCCCCCGAAGCGCCGTCGGCGCTCCGTGAACTCCCCCAGCGAGCGTTCGAACGCCGCCCTGTCGAAGTCCGGCCACAGCTCCTCCGCGAACACCAACTCCGAGTAGGCGCACTGCCAGAGCAGGTAGTTGGAGATCCGCTGCTCGCCGCTGGTCCTGATCAGCACGTCCGGGTCATGCATGTCGGGCGCGTAGAGATGGCGGCTGAAGTCCTCCTCGGAACCCCCCTCGAAGCGCCGCGCCGCATCGACGATCTCCGCCCGCCCGCCGTAGTTGAAGGCGATGAACAGCGTGATCCGCTCGTTCGCCGCCGTCTTCGCTTCCGCCCACTCCATCCGCTCGACCAGGTCCGCCGCGACCCCCTCGCGCCGCCCGATGAAGCGCATCCGCACGCCCTCCTGGTCGAGCTCCGGCGTCTCGCCGAGGATCCGCTCGCCGAACATCGTCATCAGGCCGCTGACCTCCTCGTCGGAGCGCGACCAGTTCTCGGTCGAGAAGGAGAAGACGGTCAGCTCCTCGATCCCCAGGTCGACCGCGTCACGCAGCCGCGCCTTCACCACGTCGGCGCCGGCCTGATGCCCCTCGATCGTCGGCAGCCCGCGCCTCTGCGCCCAGCGGCCGTTGCCGTCGGTGATGATCGCTACGTACTTGGCGACGCTCACAGCCGTGCCGCCAACCTCAAACCTCGAGGATTTCGGCTTCCTTGCCTTTGAGGAGCGCGTCGATCTCGGCGATCGCCTCGTCGGTCTGTTTCTGCAGCGTCGTCTCGGCGCGGCGCTCGTCGTCCTCGCCGACTTCGCCCTCGTTCTTCAACTCGCGCAGGTCGCTCATCACATCGCGCCGCACGTTGCGGATCGCGACCCGCCCGTCCTCGGCCACGCCGTTCACGACCTTCACCATCTCGCGCCGCCGCTCCTCGGTCATTTCCGGGATCGCCAAGCGGATGATGTTGCCGTCGTTGGACGGCGTGAGGCCGACGTCGGACTCCAGGATCGACTTCTCGATCGCACCGATCGCGCTTTTGTCGAACGGGGTGACGGTGAGGAGGCGCGCGTCCGAGGCGGCGACGTTTGCGAGTTGCTTCAGCGGCGTCTGGGCGCCGTAGTAATCGACCGAGATCCGGTCGAGAAGGTGCGGGCTGGCGCGGCCGGTGCGCACGGTCGCGAGCTCTCCACGGCTCGATTCGACCGACTTGGCCATCCGGTCTTTGGCGTCTGCAAGCAGTTCGTCGGTGATTGCCACGGTCAGCTCCTCTCTAGGCGGAGGGGTCGCCCGACACCAGCGTGCCGACCGTCTCGCCGCTGACGATCCTATCTATGTTCAGCTCGTCCGCCATGTTGAAGACGTAGATGGGAAGGTCGTTGTCCATGCAGAGGCTGAGCGCGGTCGAATCCATCACCTTCAGTCCCTGCTCGATCGCTTCCCGGTGCGTGATCTTGGGGATGAACTTGGCGTCCGGGTTGGTCGCCGGGTCGGAGTCGTAGACCCCTTCCACCCCGTTCTTGGCCATCAGGATGGCCTCAGCGTGGATCTCCAGCGCCCGCAGCGCGGCCGCCGTGTCGGTGGTGAAGAACGGGTTGCCGGTCCCCGCCGCGAAGATCACGATCCGTCCCTTCTCCAGGTGGCGCATGGCGCGCCGGCGGATGTAGGGCTCGGCGACCTCCTTCACGTCGATCGCCGACATCACCCGCGTGTGCTGGCCCATCCGCTCCAGCGCGTCCTGCAGCGTCAGCGCGTTCAGCACCGTCGCCAGCATCCCCATGTAGTCGCCGGTCGCCCGGTCCATCCCGGCCGCGGCCCCGGCCAGGCCGCGGTAGATGTTCCCGGCCCCGACCACGATCGCCACCTCCACCCCGCGCTCGCGCACGGAGGAGATCTGGGTCGCGATCCGGTCGACCTCGGCACCGTCGGTGCCGTAGGACTGATTGCCCATCAGGGCCTCTCCCGAGAGCTTCAGGAGGATGCGACCGAACCGCTCCCCGGCCATATGGCGCCTACTCGCCGCCGACCCTGAAGTAGGAGAAGCGGGCGATGCGGATGTTCTCGCCGGTCTTCGCCGCAAGCTCCTGGCGCAGCTCCTCGATCGTCTTCGAGTCGTGCTTCTCGGCGTTGACGTGCTGCTGGTCGAGCAGCGCGACTTCCGAGGCCCACTTGCTCAGCTGCCCCTCGACGATTTTCTCGACGATATTGTCTGGTTTGCCTTCTTCCTTCGCCTTCTCTTCGAAGACGCGCTTTTCGGCCTCGCGGGCGTCGGCGTCGATTTCGTCGGTCGAGACGTACTGCGGCGCGGTCGCCGCGACGTGCAGGGCGACCTGGTAGGCGAAGACCTGGAAGTCCTCGTTGCGCGAGACGAAGTCGGTCTCGCACTGCACCTCGACCATCGCGCCGACGCTGTTGTTGGCGTGGATGTAGGAGGCGACGACCCCCTCGTTGGTGCCGCGGCCTTCGCGCTTGGCGGCGGAGGCCTGACCCTTCACGCGCAGCAGCTCGATCGCCCGGTCGATGTTCCCATCGGCCTCGACGAGAGCGGCTTTGCTGTCCATCATCGCGGCCCCGGTGCGGTCCCGGAGCGCTTTCACGTCGGCGGCGGTGACGGCTGCCATCACGAATCCCCTTTCTGGGTGTCGGTCTCATTGGCGGCCTCGGCGGCCGGGGCGGCGTCGGCTTTCGGTGCCTCGGCCTGCGGCGCGGCGGGAGCGGCCTGCTCGGCCGGAGCCGGAGCGGCTTTCGGAGCCTCGGGCTGGGCCGGGGCGGCCTGCTGCTGGGCCGGCGCCTGCTGCTGAGCGGGAGCGCTCTGCTGCTGCACGGGAGCGGCCTGCTGCTGCTGACCGGCGTTGGGCGACTCCGGAGCGGGCGCCGCTTTCGCGGCGGCCTCGGCGGCGGCTTTCTGTTTGTCGGCCTCGGCTTTCGCGGCAGCCTGTTTGGCCGCTTCTTCCTCGGCTTCTTTGGCCTGCTGCGCCTGGAGGCGGACTTTCTCTTCCTCCTCGCGTTTCTTGCGCTCTTCCTCGTCGCGTTTGCGCCGTTCCATCTCTTCGGCGATCCGCTTTTCCTCCTGCACGCGCCAGGCCGAGGAACCCTCCTCGACCGCGCCGCCGATCGTGCCGATGATCAGCTGGCAGGAGCGGATCGCGTCGTCGTTGCCCGGGATCACGTAGTCGACCGGGGTCGGGTCGCAGTTGGTGTCGACCAGGCCGATGATCGGGATCCGCAGGCGGGCCGCCTCGTGGACCGCGATCTCCTCGGTTTTCAGGTCGGTGACGAAGACCGCGTCGGGCAGCCGCTCCATGTCGCGGACGCCGCCGAGGTTGAACTCGAGCTTCGCGAGTTCGGCCTCCATCTTCATCCGCTCCTTGGTCGGAAGAAGGGCGAGTTTGCCCTCCTCTTTCCAGCCGTTGAGCTCGTGAAGGCGGGCGATGCGGCCCGACATCGTCTGGAAGTTGGTCAGCAGACCGCCCAGCCAGCGCCTGTTGACGTAGGGCATTTTGCAGCGTTCGGCCCATTCCTGGACCACGTCGCGTGCCTGCTTCTTGGTGCCGACGAAGAGGATCGTGCCGCCGCCGGAGGCGAGCTCACCGGTGAAGCGGCGGGCGTTCTCCAGCAGTGCCTCCGTCTGGAGGAGGTCGATGATGTGGATCCCGTCGAGCTCGCCGAAGATGAAACGGCGCATGTTCGGGTTCCAACGGCGCGTCTGGTGGCCGAAGTGGACTCCGGCCTCGAGCAGTTCTTGCAGGCCTGCCTGGGGCATGTGCTTCTCCTTGATTCGGTTGCGTGGCGCCCGCCCCGCTCGCCGGGACCCAGGTTCTTGGCTCCTGGGCAGGATCCGGTCTGCTTGTGGACGGGGGTAGAAGTAACGGTTGAAACGAGGATTGTAGAGGCGATGCCTACTCGGCGTGCGCCGCCTCCAGCGCTGCTGCCAGGTCGACTGGGAGCGGCGAGCTGAAGTCGAACGGCGCACCCGTGCGCGGGTGGCGGAAAGCGAGCCGGTGGGCGTGCAGGAACTGGCGTCCCAGGCCGTATCGATCCTTGCCGCCGTAGGTGGCGTCGCCGACCAGCGGGTGGCCGATCGCGCCGAAATGCGCGCGGATCTGGTGCGTGCGGCCGGTCTCCAGGCGGGCCTCGAGGTAGGTCTCGCGCGGCAGCAGCTCCAGCACCTCGAAATGGGTGCGGGCCTCGCGCGAGGCGGCGCCCGCGACCGCCATCCTGGTGCGGCGCTTCGTCGCCCTCCCGATCGGCGCGTCGATCGTGCCGGTCCGGGACGCCAGGCGCCCGCCCGCTAGGGCCAGGTACCGGCGCTCGACCTGGCGCTCGCGCACCGCCTCCTGCAGCGCCGCCAGCGCCTCTGACCCCCGCGCAACCACCATCAGGCCGCTGGTGTCCTTGTCGAGGCGGTGGACGATCCCCGGCCGCTCGGGGTCGCCGCCGCCGAGCAGGTCGCCCAGCTCCGATACCAGGGTCGAGCCGCTGTGCGAGGGCGCCGGGTGGACGACAAGTCCGGCCGGCTTGTCGATCACGGCGAGGTCGTCATCGAGGTGAACGATCCGCAGC
>JBOGYZ010000296.1:0-10589 GCA_050697015.1 Solirubrobacterales bacterium | reverse complement strand
TGTCGGCGATCGAGGTCGCGGTCGCGGTCAGCTCTTCGGCGGTCGCCGCCGCCTCGGCGACCGCCGAGGACTGCTCGCTGGTGGCGGTGGCGGTCTCGGCGATCGCCGCCTCCATCTCCCGCGCCATCGGCGCCAGGACCATGGCGGCGGCGCTGATCCGGTTGACGAGGCGGTTGACCAGCCGCACGACGTAGACGCCGAGCGCGATCGCCAGGAGGATCGCCAGGATCGCCGCGATGATCGCGACCGTACGCGCTCCCGAGGCTGTCGAGTCGGCGTTGGAGGAGGCATCGGCGGCCCGCGCCGCGAGACCGCGGTTGAAGGCGTCGATCTGGTTCTCCAGGGTTTCGACCTGAGCCTGGTAGGGGAGAACGCCTTCGTCGAAGTTGGGCGTGCCCGCGACCGGTTTCAGCTTGTCGTGAAAGGTCTTTTCGAGCTGCTGTTGGCCCGCTTCGATCTGTTCGACGGTCGCGGCGTCCCCGGCGTCCAGCCCGGCGCTGTGACGAAGGGAGTCGAGTGCCTGCCGGAATTCTTGCTTGATCCCGGCGAGATCGGAGAGATCGGCGGGGTCGGCATCGCCGCCGTAGGCGTCGGCGGTCCCGCCCTCGTCGGTGATCGTGGTGCGGATCTGCTGCCCGTAGAACTGGGCCTGGGCGACCGACAGCGCTTCGCTGTGGGCGTCATTGGCGACGCTGTAGCGCCAGATCGCGATTCCGACCGCGAGGGCGACGAGGATCACCAGCGCGGTGATCGCGACGGCTATCCGCTTGGCGGGGCCCTGTAGTCGCATGTCCACGAAGCCGGGATCCTAGTTGCGGTCCCCGACGTCTCGGCCGCGTGCGGACGGAGATCTGACCTAGGGCCGAGCGGCGATCTCGAAGTTGGATTCCGGGTGGCGCTTGGCGGCGTACATCGCCTGGTCGGCGCGCTCAAGCAGATCCTCCGGACGATCGCTGCTGCGGCCGAGCGCGATCCCGATGCTCGGCGTCAGGGAGATGTCCTCACCGGCCACCGCGACCGGCGTACGCACCGCGTCTGTCAGGCGCCTGGCGATCACCAAGGCCTCCTCCGCTCCCGCGACCTCCCGCACCAGCACCGTGAACTCGTCGCCGCCGAACCGGCTCACCGTGTCGCCGGGCCGCACCCAGGCGAGCAGGCGGCCGGCCATCGACCTCAGGAGCTCGTCCCCGGCCATGTGACCGAGTCGGTCGTTGACGCCCTTGAAGCCATCGAGGTCGAGGAAGAAGATCCCCACCGCGGACTCCTGCCGGTCGGTCTGGGCCAGCGCGTAGGTGAGGCGATCGAGGAAGAGCACCCGGTTCGGCAGGCCGGTGAGGGCGTCATGCAGGGCTCGGTGGGCCAGCTGCTGCTCGGAATAGGCCCGCTCGATCGCGAACCGGATCGCCCGCGACAACTGTGCGTTGTCCATCTGACCCTTCATCAGGTAGTCCTGGGCCCCTGATTGGACGGCCTTGATGCCGCGTCCGGCGTCGTTGTCGGCGGTGACCACCACGACGGGAGCCTCCGGTGCCACGTTCCTGATCTCCGTGAGACCGTCGAGTCGATCAGCGTCGGGTAAGGTCAGGTCGAGGAGGATGCAAGAGACCCTCGACCTCGCGAGATGTTCCTTTGCCGCGCCCAGCGTCCCCACGTGGACCACCTCGTACTCGTCGCCGCTCTCCTGAAGCATCCGCATCATCATCAGCGCCTGCGAGCGGTTGTCCTCGACCAACAGGAGCTCGGGGCGTGGCCCTTGGGAGGCGGACATCAGTCGGTTTCCGTAGTCACGAGCTGAGCGAACCCTATTTCCTGACGCTCAGAGCGTCGAGGATCACGCCGCGCCGATGACCTCGGCGGAGGAGCGCGGAGGCCGAGACAGTTACGAACAGGCGGATTCCGGAGCCCGAGCAGCACGGGCGTCGACGAAGTGGAAGGTGGTCCCACCCGGCCGCTTCCAGGGATCGTGTCCCGCGCGATGTCGGAGCACAGCCCTCGATCCTTGGGCGCTGCGGCTCATGCTTAGCGGTCTCTGGTGGCGCTGGATTGCGTCGGCCCCAGGGAAGGCCGGCAACGCCGGCTTGCGCAGGTCGACCGGATCGAGGCTCACCCGTCGCGCAAGCGCCTCGAAGACGGGGTGTTGGCCTTGTTGGGGGTGGAAGCCACGGGCCCAAAGGGACCGAAAGGCCCTGAAACGAGTCCGTTTGTGCCTACGGGCCCCCGACTGACCCACCTTGACCCACTTGGGAGACCGACGCTGGATCGTCCGCATCTGCGGGCTATTTTTGGCTCTGCGATTGGGATCCGGTATGCGCCCGACCAGATTCGAACTGGCGACCTTCGGCTTGAAAGGGCGACGCTCTTGGGCACGGTCCCCCCGCCCGGCCACGGGTCGGCGGAGGCCTCCTCATCGATCGCCAAGTCCTACCAGAGCCCTTGGTCACGGAAGTCCGCGACGGCTCGAACCTCTCGATCTCCAGCATCGACTCGAGCTCGGAGCGGACCGATCCACCTCGAGCTAGGGGCCCTCGATCAGCTGCACGAGGAACCCGCCGGCGCTGTCTGGAACGGTGAAGAGACTGCGGGTTCCGGCGACCTCGAGCGGAGTGCTGCTCTCGACGGGTTTCCCGGCTCCGGCGGTGAAGCGCAGACCCAGCGTCGACAGCCGCTCCGAGACGGCCTCGACGTCGTCGACCCTGAGCGCCAGGTGCTCGATCTCGACCGCGGCGCCGGGCAACCGCTGCCGGCGCGAGAGAACCTCGGGGTCCGAGACCTCTATCAACTCGATCTGCACCGGTCCACAGTCGAGGAAGACGATCTCCGTCGACTCGGCGGGTATCGAAGCTCGTTTGGCGACCGTCATTCCGAGCACCTCGGTCGCAAAGCTCTCTGCCGCGGCTAGATCGGCGACCAGGATGCCGACGTGGTGAAGACCGGCAATCGGCACGTCCAGCTCATCAACGTCCATCGCCACGCAGGGCCGCCCCGATCCGCTCGGCGGAGTCGATCACCATCTGCCGTCCCACCGACATCACCTTCGGCGCCATCACCGCGTGGTGGATCATTCCGGGAACCTCGACGTGCTCGACCGCGACGCCGGCCTCGGCCAGGGCCTTCGCGTAGGCCTGACCCTCGTCCTTCAGCGGATCGAACTCGCCGGTCACGACCAAGGTGGGTGGCAGCCCCGCCAGCGACTCGGCCCGCAGCGGCGAGAGCAGCGGATCGTCGCGGTCCGCGTCGGGGGCGTACCGCTCGAGCGCCCACTCGAGCTGGGCCTTGGTGAGGAGGTAGTCGCTGCCGAGCTCCTCCCAGGACCGCGACCCGAATCGTGCATCGAGAACCGGGATGATCAACGCCTCGAAGGCGAAGCCGACGAGCCTGCGGTCACGGTCGAGCAGTCCTACCGCCGCCGCGAGGTTGCCGCCGCTGCTCTCGCCCGCGATCGCGATCCGCGTCGGGTCAAGCCCGAGCACCTTCGCCTCTTGCCTCAGCCAACGGGCGGCCCCGTAGACTTCCTCGATCGCCTGCGGGAACCTCGACTCCGGCGAGAGGCGGTAGTCGACGGCGGCGATCGCGCAGCCCGAGCGGTTGGCCATGACCCGGTAGTGGTTGTCGAGCAGATCCACCGTGACCCGGACCCAAGAGCCGCCGTGTGCCCAGACGATGAGCGGCAACGGCCGCTGTCCGGCCGAGCGGTAGAGCCGCACGGCCACCTCCTCGCCGCCATCGCGTGGAACACGGAGGTCGTCGACGCGATCGACATCCTCGCGCTCGAAGCCCAGATCCCGGAACGGCTCGACCGCAGCGCGGAAGTCGGCGAGGGACATCTCGCCCGGCGTCGCACCGCCTTTCGCCCTCGATTTCTCGAGGAAGCCCTCGGTCTCCGCGTCCAGTGCCACGGCTCGAAGGTACCCGACCGCGGGCCGCCGGAGGTCGGCCTGGCGGGCTCAAATGCCGGCGCCCTTTGGGCCTCTTCGGACGAGGAGGGGGAGGACCCCGGTCCTAGCCGGTCGAGGTGCCCGTCGCACGGCGAACCAGGTACTCACCACTGACCGCGACGAGGATCAACAACCCGGTGAACAGCTGGTTATAGAGCGGGTCGACGTTCAGCAGCCCGAGGCCGTTGTTGACCAGGCCGAGAAAGAGCACGCCGACCAGGGTCCGCCAGATCGCCCCGTCGCCGCCGCGCAGGCTGGTGCCCCCGACGGCGATCGCGGCGATCACCGAGAGCACAAACGGGATACCGCCGATGTTCGACTGCGCCTGGCCGCTCTGTGAGACGACGACCACCCCGGCGACCGCCGCCGCGAGCCCGCTGAGGACGTAGGTCAGGCAGCGGACTCGATCGACGGAGATCCCCGAGAGCCGTGCCGCCTCCGCATTGGCTCCGACGACCTTGACTTCACGCCCGAGCCGCGCCCGGGAGAGGAAGACCCCGAAGATGACGGCGGCCAAGGCGAAGATCCAGATGCTGTACTTGACCCCGAGCAGGGAGTTGCGGCCGAGCGAGACGAACGAGGCCGCTTCCGGGGTCAGGAGTTCCTGCCCGGCGACGACTTCGGCGGCGCCGCCGACGATGATCGCGCCGGCCAGGGTCCCGACCAAGGGATTGACCCTGCCGACGGTGACGACCAGGCCGTTGAGCAGACCCACCGCGACGCCCGCGGCGATCCCGGCCAGGATCCCGACTCCGACGCCGGTCGAGATCGCCAGTTTCGCCGAGATGACTCCCGCCAGCGCGTAGACGGCTCCGACCGAGAGGTCGATGCCGCCCGCGACGATCACCAGGGTCCCGGCGCAGGCGGCGATGCCGATGTCGGAGTTGGCCTGCAGGACGTTCAGCAGGTTGTCCTTCGAAAGGAAGGCGGAGCTGGCGATGCTGAGGACGATGAAGAGCACGATGAGGCTGAACACTCCCGCGTACTCGATCAGTCCGCCCGAGGGACGCGCCGCTTCGCGCAGCCTCACCGCTGCCGCGGTCACGTCGCCGCCTTTCGCTTCAGCCAGGCGTCGAGAAGGATCGCCGTGAGGATGATCGCCCCCTGGACCAGCTGGTCCCAGGTGGGGCTGATGTAGAGGAGGGTGAAGCCGTTGGCGACGACGGCGAGAAGCAGCACCCCGGCGAGCGTCCGCCAGACGCCGCCACGGCCGCCCGCGACACTGGTGCCGCCGATCACGACGGCCGCGATCGCGGTGAACTCCATGCCCACCCCGCCGTCCGCCTGGGCGACTCCGGTGTCAGAGGCGGCGATCGCCCCGGCAACCGCCGCGAGTGCGCCGCTGACGACGAACACCGAGGTCGTTATCAGTGGTATCCGCACGCCCGAGATCCGCGCCGCGGCCGCATTGCCGCCGACGGCATACACCTGCTTGCCGAACCGGGTGCCGCGCAGGAGGCCCCAGACGAGGAAGAAGGCGCCCAGCGCGATCCAGGCCTTGTACTGGATCCCGAGCAGTTTGTTGTCGGCGAATTGAGAAAAGCCGAGGAAGTCGTTGACGCGGTAGCTGTCGGTGCCCGCGGTGAGGTAGATCGCGGCGCCGACGATCACGAACTGGGTCGCCAGCGTCGCCAGGAATGACTGCACGCGCAGTCGCGAGACGATCGTCCCGTTGATCACGCCGAGCCCGGCGCCGGCGGCGACCGCGGCGACGACCGCTGCGAGGGGGGCCGCTTCGTTGGCGACGAACGCCGCGACCACGGCGGCGAAGCCGAGGATCGCGCCTACCGACAGATCGAACTCGCCGGCGATGATCACCACCGTCATCCCGCAGGCGAGCAGGGCCGGCTCGGCCGACTGCTCGGCGAGGTTGGTCAGGTTGCGCTGGGTGAGGAAGGTGTCGGTGGCGATCGCAAAGAAGGCGGCGAGAGCCACGAGGGCGACGACGATCCCGTAGTCCCGCGCGAAGGAGAGGACGGCCCGGCCGCTCCCGGCCTGCCACGAGCGCGGTGCGGCGACCGCTTCCGTGCTCACGCCGATGCCTCGCTCAGTCGCGGATCGACGCTGTCGAACGCGGCATGCAGGATCTTGTCTTCCTGGACGTCTTCCTCGCGCAGCTCGGCGACCGTGCAGCCACGGGCCATCACGACGACGCGATGGGAGAGCCCCACCAGCTCCTCGATCTCGGAGGAGATGAGCAGGATCGCCATGCCTTCGCTCGCCAGACCGACCAGAAGGTCATAGATCGCGAACTTGGCGCCGACGTCGACACCGCGGGTCGGCTCGTCGGCGATCAGCAAGCGCGGGGTCTGCCACAACCATTTGCCGAACAGCACCTTCTGCTGGTTTCCGCCCGAGAGGGTCCCCACCCGGAGCGCCGGGTCGGGGGGCGTGACCCCGAGGCGGGCGAGAACCTCCGCGGAGGCGCGCCGCTCCTTGGACCTCGAGATCAGGCCGACTCGGCTGACCTCGCCGAGGTGGGCCAGGGTCGTGTTCTCTCGGTTGGTCAGGTTGAGGAGCAGGCCGAGGTCCTTGCGGTCCTCCGGCAGGTAGGCGATGCCCCGCCGGACCGCGGCGCGGACCGAGGGGAACCGGGTCGGCTTGCCGTCGAACTCGATCGACCCCGCAAGCGGCTTGGCGGCGCCGAAGATCAGCCGCGCCACCTCCGAGCGGCCGCTGCCGACCAAGCCGCCGAGCCCGACGATCTCGCCCGGCCTCACGGTGAAGCTGACGTTGTTGACCAGCCGCCGGTCGGCGAGGTTCCGGACCACGAGGATCGGCTCCACCCCGGCGGGCACGGGCCGCTTCTGCGGAAACTCGAGCGACGCGGCTCGGCCGAGCATCGCCGACACCAGGCTGTCGGGCGTCTCCTGATCAGCGCGGACGGTATGGACCACCTCACCGTTGCGCATCACAGTCACCCGGTCCGAAACCCGAAGTACATCCTGCAGGAAGTGTGAGACGAAGACGACCGAGGTGCCCTGATCGGCGATCAACCTGATGATCCGGAGCAGGTTGTCGGCCTCGTCGCGGGCCAGCCGCGCGGTCGGCTCGTCCATCACGATCAGCCGCGCCCCGAGCGCCAGGCCACGGAGGATCTCGACCTTTTGCTGATCGGCGACGGGCAGGCCCTCGACCGTCGCGTCGACGTCGAGTCCGAGCGAGAACTCCTCGTTCAGCCGCCGGACCTGGGCCCGGGCGGCGCGCCGGCCGGGCCCTTCGGCCCCGGCCAGCGCGCGACCGCCGAGCAGGACGTTGTCGGCTACCGACATCGCCGGCACGAGCGCCAGCTCCTGCTCGACGATGGTGATCCCGTCATTCAGTGCGTCACGCGGAACCCGGTAGTCGACCGGCGCGCCATCGACCAGGAGCTCGCCCTCGTCGGGATGGACGACGCCCGCGATGCACTTGCCGAGCGTCGACTTGCCGGCACCGTTCTCACCGACGAGGCCGTGGACTTCCCCGGCCTCGACGGTGATCTCGATGCCCATCAGCGCCTGCGCACCGCCGAACCGCTTCACCAGGCCGCGAGCCTCGATGAGTGTGGGCGTCTGATTCATGACGGATCGGCGGTCGGTTGCTCAGGCCGGGCTCAACCGGCCCATTCCGGCTTCCATTTGGAGACGTTCGACTTGTCGATGTAGCCTTCCGGGAACCCGGGCGCGGTGGCCGAATTCACCAGGTCCGGCGACATCGGTTCGCCGCGGACAGCCGCCATCGCGTACTGCGCCTCGAGGTACCCCTCGTTGTAGGGGCGAAGGATCGAACTGGCGTACCAGACGCCGGATTCGACTCCTTTAGTACCAATTTCACTGGCTCCGTCGCCGACCAGGACCACACCTTTGTCCTTCAGTGGTGACTCTTCGATCGCCTGCTGAGCCCCGGTGATCTCCTGATCGCCGACGCTGATCACGCCGTTGATGTCAGGATGGGCCTGGAGGATCGTTTTCATCGCTTTGTACGAGGGGCCGGCAAGGAATTCACCTTCGGCTTCGGCGACGATTTCGATTTCGGGGAATTCTTCGAAGGCTTTTTCGACGCCGTTCTGGAAGACGATGTCGAGCGCCAAGGTAGGCGTGCCGTCGAGATAGACAACCTGACACGGGTTGTAGCCTTTTTCTTTGCAGCCTTTGCCCGTGGCTTTACCGGCCGCTTCGCCGACCGTGAAGTAGTTCGAAGCGATCTGCGCGGTGACCGCCAGCTGTTTCGAGAACGTTTCCTGTTCGGAACCGCAGATCGAGAAGCCGCAGATGACGACTACTTCTTCCTGCAGCGCCTTGGTGATCGCGGGGATCGTCTGCGTGCCGTCGATCGAATCGACGAGGAACGCATCGTATTGGCCGGATGCCGTCGCATCTTCGATCTGGTTCGACTGCGTCGACGGGTCGAAGTTGCCGTTGTAGGCGTGTAGCGAGGCGTTGCCGTCTTCTTCGACCGCTTTTTCAGCACCTTTTAATGCCGCCTGCTGATGGGTGTTGGCCGTGGCAACCAGGAACATCGCCATGCTGACGTGCTTTCCGGATTCGCCCGAGCCTTCGTCGCTGACGGCTTCTTCGGAAGCGCCTCCGCTGCTGCTTTCTTCAGTCGATTCCGCTCCACCGGTCGAGGAGCTCGAGCTGGAGCTCGATCCGCATCCGGCGATCGCGGCGGCTACCAGGAGCGCAGAAACTGCGGCGATCAGTAGCGCCCGCCAAGATCGCGGACCGCCCCGGCCCTCGTGTGACTCTTCACCATACGGTTTCATCAATCAGCTCCTCAGCGTTAACCCCGTTACCGTTTCCCACGGCCTTCATCGTCGGATTCACCGACGCTGTCATGGTACGTTCGAGAGAAGGGTCGAATCCACGGCTAAGTCGGACGAATAAAGGGCGATCGATCGTCCCGTCCGCACTACTGAGGGGCGATCGTCTTCCCCGCGTCGGCAAGCCCCTGCCGCGCCTCGCGTAGGTCACGCTTAAGGACCTTTCCGTAGGCGTTGGTCGGCAGTTCCGAGACGAACTCGACCGTCTTCGGCTTCTTGTAGCTGCTCAGCATGCCGCGACAGTGCTCGACCACCAACTCCTCGGTCAGCTCGGCGCCTTCCCGCGAGACGACCATCGCATGGACGTTTTCGCCCCAATAGGGATCCGGGACGCCGATCACGGCGACGGCCTCGACATCGGGCAGCTCGAGGATCGCCTCCTCGATTTCGCGCGGGTAGATGTTGTTCCCACCGGAGATGATCATGTCCTTCGAGCGGTCAAGGAGGTGCAGGTAGCCGAGCTCGTCGATCAGGCCGATGTCGCCGGTGCGGAGCCAGCCGTCGTGCAGCGCCGCCGCGGTGGCGTCGGGGTTGTCCCAGTATCCGGTCATGACGACATCGCCGCGGACGATCACCTCGCCGCGCCGGCCCGGCGGGCACGGGCTCCCGTCCTCGTCGACGACCCGGATCTCGACATCCGTGCGAGGTATCCCGGCCGAGCCGATCCGCGAATCCCCATCGGCCTGGAATCGCTCATGGTCGGACGCGGCCAGCACCGTGATCGTCATCGGCGCCTCCCCTTGACCGTAGATCTGGACGAAGACGGGTCCGAAGATGTCCATCGCCGCTCGCAGGTCCTCGATGAACATCGGCGCGCCGCCGTAACAGATCGACTCCAGCGGTAGAGCTGTAGAACCGTCCTGGGCGGCGGCCCGATTGAGGGCGACGATCTGCGTC
Organism: Solirubrobacterales bacterium; assembly: GCA_050697015.1. GTDB lineage: Bacteria > Actinomycetota > Thermoleophilia > Solirubrobacterales > 70-9 > VAYN01. Next base: position 956 of record JBOGYZ010000296.1, on the reverse strand, counting down.
GGGGCGAGGAACGCCACGGAGCGAACCCCCTCCCGCGCCACCAGGTCGAGGACCTCGGCGCCATCGAAGGATCGCCCACAATAGAGCAGGTTGCGGGCGCCGCGGGCGACACAGGCGAGCATCACCAACCCTGAGCCGTGCGTCAGTGGTGCCGCGTGGAGAACCGTCTCGCCCGGCTCGAACGAGCGGACATCGGCGAGGTGGCTGAGGATCATCTGCCGCAGGTTGCGGTGACTCAAGATCGCGCCTTTCGGCCGCCCCGTGGTGCCCGAGGTGTAAAAGAGCCAGGCAGTGTCCTCGTGGCGCCGCTCGACCGGTTGCGGAAGCGGCTCGGCCGTCGCGATTAGCTCGGCAAGGACGACGGCGGAGCTCCTGTCCCCGGTCGATACGAGCAGCGGCATCTCGCCCTCATCGCCCAGGGCCGCGACGAGTTCCGCCTCGTATTCGGCGCCGTAGATCACTGCCTTCGATTCCGAGTTTCGGACGATGAAGGCAGCCTCGCGGGGATGTGCGCGACTATTGATCGGCACCACCGTCACGCCGGCCATCCAGGCGCCGAAGATCGAGACGAACAGCTCCATCCCGTTGGGTTGGAGCAACGCCACTCTCTCTCCCGGTTCGAGCCCGAGCTCTTTCAGGCCGGCCCCGAGCCGCGCCGCCCGATCAGCCAGGTCGGCATAGGAGACCGCCGACCGATCCGTGACAACCGCCTGACTTTCACCGTGCTGAACGGCGGCCCTCACCAATAGTCCAGCGAGGTTCACCTGGCGGCTCCCCGAAGCGCGCGTACCGAACTGACGTTCACCATGGGGCGATCGTAGGTTCACCCTACGCGACGATCTAGATCGGCCCCGGTCGGGATTGACGGCCCTACGTGGTCCCGCCGGGACGATGCCGCGCTCGCCGGCTCGCGAGCGAAGACGGTGCCGGTAGCGGCACAGAGCCGCAACCGGCAC
>JBOGYZ010000295.1:0-21299 GCA_050697015.1 Solirubrobacterales bacterium | reverse complement strand
CTGTAACGAGGTCCCTCTTCGGTGACGGATCCGTGTCCCTTCCGTCGCTCGCGCGGGACCTCCCGCGACGGTCCCTCATCACTCCCCACAGACCCGGCCCTCTCGGCGGCGGCCACAGCCTGCCAGGGCCGCCGCCGAGAGGGTCAGCGTCCCCTGTCCGTCCCTCGCCTCCGCCCGGGCCCTCCCACAGAGGCCCGGGCGGGGCGGCTCCCGCTAGAGCGAGCCGAGGGTCTTCTGCGCGGCGCTCAGCACCACGTTCGGCAGCGGCGCGAAGTCGAGTGCGGCGCCGTAGGACTGGCCTTTGGTGATCGCGTAGTTGATGAATTCCTTCACCGCGGTCGCCTGCGGCGCGTTGCCCGGGACGATCGCGTAGGTGAAGGTGGAGATCGGGTAGGCCTTGGTCGCCTTCTTCGGCGAGGCGACGATGCTGATGCCGCTGTTCGGCCGCACCGATTTCACCACCGACGCCGCTTCCTCGATGTTCGCCAGGTTCGGCAGCTCGAAGTTTCCGGCGGCGTTTTCGATCGCGGCGGCGTGGATGCCCGCGCCGATCAGGTACGCGGCGGAGACGTAACCGATCGCCCCCGGCGTTTTCAGCGACGAGGTGACACCGCTGTTGCCTTTGGCGCCGATCCCGGCGCTGAAGCCGACCGACGTCCCGAAGCCGTACTGGCTCCGCCAGGACGGGCTCACCTTCGACAGGTAGTTGGTGAACGCGTAGGTGTCACCGGAGCCGTCCGAGCGGAAGATCGGCGTGATCGTGGTCGACGGCAGCTTCGCCTTCGGGTTCAGCGCCGCGATCTTCTTGTCGTTCCACTTCGTGATCTTCCCCATGAAGATTTCCGCCAGCACCGGGCCGCTCAGGTTCACCTTGCTGACCCCGGGCACGTTCACTCCCACGCCGGTCGCGGTCAGTGCCCACGGGATGGTCACGCACCCGTTGCATTCGGCGGCCTGTTCAGAGGTCATCGGCGCGTCCGAGGCGCCGAAGTCGACGGTCCGGTTGGCGATCTGCTTGATCCCTTCGCCGGAGCCGACCGCGGCGTATTTGACGCCGGTCCCTCCACCGGTTTCGAATCCATTGATCCAGTTCGCCATCAGCGGCGCGACCAAGGTGGATCCGGCTCCGGTCAGGCTCGCCGCGGCGAACGCCGGTACCGCGAGAGCGAAGATCCCCACCAGGCCGAGAGCGAAACCAAGCGCTTTCCTGCGAGTCAAGGCAACATCCTTTCGATCAATCCCCGGCGACCGCGCGCCGTCAAGAAGTTCAACCGTTCCGAACTCTGCCCGACTCACGTTCGACCAAGTTGCGAACATGTGAACAACAGTTAGACAGCATGAGTACAACATAGGAGCGGAGCCCAGAAACGCTGACGCCTGCTCGGATCGCGTCCATGACATGGATACAGTTCGTAAACAGGTTAATAGCCGAACATAAACAACTGTCCTCGACCGGTCGAGCAAGGTTCGCCCGTCAGCAATCACTGTGGCCGGCGACAGCGCCGGCCTGACAGGAGGACAGAACATGAAGTTGCGTCATCGCAGGATCTTCATCGCCGCGGCGCTGGTCGCGCTGGCGTCGATGGCAATGCTCGCCTCGGCCGCCTCGGCGGCGAAACCCGCCTCCGGCTACGCCGACTTCGCCGGCTGCCCGAGCCCGGCGGAAAATCCGTTCATCGCGGAATGCCTGAAGCTCGAATTCACCGGCGGTCACATCGGCCTCGGCAAACGGGACATCCCGATCACCAACACGATCACGCTGCGCGGTGGCTACGAACAGGAAACCGGTGACTTCCTCTTCAACAGCGAAGGCGGACTCGTCCCGGCGCGCCAGACGGTCCCGGGCGGCCTGGTCGGTCTGACCGGATACAAATGGCTGGACGAAGCGATCGCCAACCAGGCGCAGCTGAAGCTCTACGCCACGGTGGAACTGGCGGGTCAGCCCGGCAGCGTCTACGAATCCACCCGCATCCTGCCGATCAAGGTGCACCTCGAAAACCCCTACCTCGGCAGCGGCTGCTACGTCGGCTCGAGCGCAACTCCGATCACGCTGAACCTGACCACCGGCACCACCAGCCCGCCCGCGCCGAACCTGCCGATCAGCGGCCAGCCGGCGTCCGAAGCCGAACCGGAAGCGGGGCGGCCCGAAGTGTTCAAGGCGAGCGGCGGCGTCTACGTCGACAACGCCTACTCCGTACCCGGAGCCAGCGGTTGCGTCTTCAACTACGGCTCCAGCCACATCTCCATCGACAACCTGGTCAACGCGACCTACGGCCTGCCCTCGGCAGCCGGCAAGAACACGACGGTGTTGAACTTCTCTCGCTCCACCGTCGCCCAGGGGGTCGTCTACCCCTAGGAAGGAACGATCGGCGGAGGCATCGCCAGGGGCCGGGAGATCATCCCGGCCCCTCTTTTTGGTCAGGAGCGACCCGAGATGTTCCGCGGTTTGCCCTGGTAGCCCTTGGCGTAGGCGCAGCGGAAGTTCTCCGCCTTGCCGACCGCCTCCCCGCCCGCGAAGCCGCCGACGTTGTGGTTGTCGTAGACGGTCACGTAGTCGAGCGTTTCCGGCAGCGGTTCGGCGGGCACCGGGACCGGGTCGGGTTCGCCGATGTTGCCGACGCCCTTCGCCCCCACGCTGATCCCCTCCGAGCCCGCCGCCCGCGCGCCCGCCGCCGTGGTGAAGAGATCGGCGGTCATTTCGCGTTCGTCCTTGATGCCGCTGGCCGCTTCCGGGAATTCGGAGGCCCCGGACGTCCCCGGGTCGTCGCCGATCGTGCTCTTCAGCGCCGCCTCGGGCGCCGCGCCGATCAGCTGCGCCGCGGTCGGCAGCCAGCCGCCTTCCTTCACGCATTTCTGGGTCGCGTAGAGGTAGTTGTTCTGGCCCGCTTCCGAGGCCGGCACCTTGAAGGTCGACCCTTCCAGGCACCAGGTCCCCAGATCGATCGCCCCGGAGACCGGGCAGGAGGCGGCGAGCTTGTTGATCCGTTGATTCAGCTTCGCGGACCGTTCCCGACTTTCCCGCTGTGCTTTGCGATGGGCGGCGTTGGCCGCCGCGACCGGGGTCTTCGCCGCCGGCGAGAACCCGTTCATCGAGAAGACCAGGGCGGTGATCGAAACGATCAGCGCCGCGGCAGAGAGCAGCCGCGGCACGGGGTCGCGACGGTGCGGCGGAGCGAAGATCATCCTCTGGTTCATCGGTGGTGCCTCCTTCTTGGCGACGTTTGCGAAAAGGCAAGCTTGGGCGCGCGGCGTCGGCGCGGGCCGGCGATCCCCGTCGCGGCGAGCGCGGCGAGGAGCACGAAGGCGGCGATCCCGTAGGCCGGGATCTGCGGCCCGCCGGTCGTCGCCGCGGCCTGGATCGCCGCGGTGCGGCGAGACGGTGCGCGGTAGGCGGCCGCGTGGTGGACGAGGTCGAAGGCCGCCTCGGATTCTTCCTCCGGCTGCGGCGAGACGGCCGGCTGGGTGACCGGGGACGTACCGGTCGGCGGGGCCGGCTCGGCGGCCGCGGGCGGGGTCGGGGGGACGATGATCGGCAGCGGTGCGATCGTCCCGGTCGGCAAGGGAAAGTAGGGCAGGGACGGAGCCGGTACGGGCAACGGCGGAGTGGTGTGGTGCGGCACGACCGGATTCGAGGTCGGCGCGGGCTGGACGATCGGCGTCGGCTGGATCGGCGTCGGCTGGACCGGGGTGAGTTGCGAGGTCGGGTTCTTGAAGGGTGGCTGCGATTCGAGCGGTGGCGGTGGCGGTTCGACCCCCGGCTGGGCGGCGACCAGGTCGGTCCGCGGGACGGTCCCGCAGGGCCGGGCGACGCTGCCGGCCTGCACGGTGACCGGGACCGAGTAGGACAGCCCACCGGTTTCCAACGTCACCGTCGTCGTCCCGGAGTTGAAGGCGCAAAGCAGGCCCGAGGTCGGGTCCGGCACCGGCTTGCCTTCGCTCAGCAGAACCGCTCGCGCTTCGCGTGAGTTGGGATCGACGGCGACGAAATTGGCGATATCCGGACGCGAGGAGGTGAAGCGATATTCGGGGAGGATTTCGGCCGCGCAGCTCGCCTGCGCGATGCAGCGAGCGGGGATCTGGATGTAGGGGTCGGGCCCACGGTTGCCGCAGGATTCCGGCGCTTCATTGCCGCTGCAGAAGCTGCCCGCGATCGGGCGGCGCGCGAGCCCTTCGAAGAGCGCCGTCTGGCTGCGTCGCAGGAACGTCCCGTCGAGCGCGTTGATCGCCAGCGAGCCGATGCTGGGAATCAGCCGCGCGCGGACCGGCGCGACATTGGTCAGCGGCGAGCGTTCGGCGGAGTCGATCGAGACGAGCAGGAATCCGCTGGCCGGGACGTATTCCTGGCGTTCGACCCGGGGCACTTCGGCGTAACCGAGCGTTCCGGTCCCGACCGCCGGGATCGCCCGCCCGGCCCAGGTCAGGGTCGAGGTCCGGTTCGCCTTGGTTTCGAAGAAGTAGGCCGAAGCCGCACCCGGACTCGCCTGCAGACAGCTGGGATCTTCACCGGTCACGAGGAGCTGCGCGAGGGTGGCTTCGGCCCCGACTTCCACATTGCCGATGACGATGGCCGGCTCCCCCGCCGCCTTGGCGGCTGCCAGCTGTTCGGCGAGCCAACACTGCTTTTCCGTGCTCAGGGGCATCGTCGACTCGTCGAGGGCGATCATCCGTACCGGGCTCGTTCCTTCCGCCCCTTCCGATTCGAAGGCGTAGGAGTAGTTGCCGGCGCCGCGATCGCCGCTCGGCAGGGGCGCGATCCCCGGCGCCGCGACCAGTCCGAGCGGCTGCGGGAACCCGCTGAACTGGGCGGCGAAGGATTCGAGCGAGCCGCGGTAGAGGTCGGTGGCGGCGGGCGTGGCGAAGACCGGGAGTTCGCCGGCGGCGGAGCCTAGCCGGCGCGCGTAGGCGCCCTCTTCGGCGGCGAAGACGCTCGCCGAAAGCGTTTCCGTTTCGACGTGTTCGGACACCCCGCCGCCGGTGTAGAGAAACGCCCGAACGCCGCCGATGCCCGCCGCCCGGGCCACGGCGCTGCGGAGCCAGACGGAGGGCCCGATACCGGTGCCGGTGAGGTCGGCGCAGCTCCCTTCGCACTGGGCGCCGCCGCCGATCGCGAACGTCGCTTCGCCGGCGGTGGTCGTGATCGGCGCGACGCCTTCGTTGGTCGGCGGGGCGGCCGCCGCGCCGTAGCGCATGACTGCGGCCGTCTGCAGCCCTTCGACCTGCCCCGGCGAGAATCCGATCGGCGCGTCCCCCCCCGTCTGCCCGCCGACCGCCCAGCCTTCGCCTTCCGGGCCGATCAGGAGCGCCAGCAGAGGATCCGGTTCGCGTGGAAGGTCGACGTGCAAGGGGGCGAGCGGTTCCTGGTCGGTCGGTCGCGGCGACAGCGGATAGTCCTGGCGCTCTTCGTCGCGCCATCCGGTCGTCGTCTGCCGCACCAGGAAGCCGTTGATCGGCAGCGGATACGGTTCGGTCAGGAGGGGCGGCTGCCCTTCGGCAGGTTGTCCGAGTGCCTGCGGGCGATCGGTGGCGAAATCGGTCGTGCCGATGCCGAGCGAAGTTTCGGCGACGGAGAGGATCGCGCGCACCTGCCCGCCTTCGCGGATCGCCGCGACCGCGCTCGGGTAGCCGATAGGAGCCCCGGGGACCGCATGCCAAGGGGCGCCGGCGGCTTCCCGCTCGACCACGGCGCCGCTCAGGCCCGCGACCACGGCACCACCGTCAGGCAGGGCCGCGATCCGTCGCGGCGCCATCCCTTCGATCCCGCCTTCGACCGTCGCGAGGACCGTTCCGGCTTCTTCTTCTGCCGTCCAGCCCGACCCGTCGTTGACGATCAGCCCGCCGATGTAGGACGGTTCGTGGTCTTCCCGCGGCACCTCGAGCATCCACGTGGCGATCGCTTCATCGCCGGCGAAGGCGATCGAGGTGATGTTGATTTCCGGACTCAGGCCGGCCGGCAGCGCTTCCTGGGTCCAGCGCTTGCCGAAACCGAGCAGGAGGCCCTGCTTGCCGACCGCGTACCCGCGGCTCGGTTCGTCGGGGTCGAAGGCGATCCCGGTGAAGTTGCCGCGGATCAGGTTCGGCGGGGCGCCCGGGTCCGGTTCCCAGAATCCGGTCGAGCCCCGCCACAGCCACATCGCCCCTTCGCTGCCGACCGCGTACGCGAATCCGGGTTCGGGCCAGGCGACCGCGCGAAGATCCGGCGTCGCGCGCGCGCCCGACCCGCCGAGCAGCGATTCCGGCTGCCAACCGACGCCGGGCGTGTAGCGGGCGACCTCGCCCGAGGCCCCGACCGCCAGCGCCTGCGAGGTGAGGGCTCCGACCGGCGCTCCCGGCTGCGGCGCCACCGCGACCAACGGTCGACGGAACGGCACGGGCCATGCCTGCAGGCCCGACGCGATCGGGGCGCGGGTGAGCCGATAGGACGGCCCGAGCCAACCTTCGGTCGGCCCGCCGAGTGCCGCCCCCGCCGACGAACCGCCGTTGCCCGAGAGCGGGATGTGACTCCAGGCGCCGTTTTCGAAGACCAGGATCGCTCCTTGGCCGACGCCGGTCACCGTCCTCGTCCCGTAGTCGCCTTCGGCCCCCGATCCGGGCCAGGCGAAGCTGCGACCTTCGCCGGCGCTGAGGTCCGAGCCGAGCGGGAAGCGGCAGAGTTCCTCCCGCTGCGCTTCCGCCACGGCTTCGGGCAGTTCACACCAGGTTCCCGAGACTTCGCCCCGGCGCGGATCGCCTTCGCCGATGTCGTAGTAGATGGTCGCGTCGTAGGCCGTCTGCGCGGCCCTGATCGTGGCGTCGATCCAGACGCCTTTCGAGGTGACAGTGAGGGACTGGCCGACCTGCCGCGCTTCGATCGATTCGACCCCGGCGACCGTCGGTTTGCGCAGTGCGTAGAGCACCCCCACCGAGCCGGCCGAACCGAGCGACTGCTGGCGCCAGCGACCTTCTTCACGGCCGAACAGGACGATCCCTTCTTTCACCGTGCTCGCCAGCAGGAAGACCGCGCCGGGGCCCGCCGCTTCGACCGCGAGCACCTTGAAGCCCGCCGAGGGGCCCGTGCATTTGGGTGCGACGCCGAAGCAGATCGGTTCGCGCTGCCATTCCTGACCGTCGTAGTGGAGGACGCCGGTGTTGAGCAGACTGCCCGGGTCGGGGACGACGTAGGCGCCGGTCTGCCCGCTGACTTCTTCCACCGCGGCCAACCTCACCACCGGCCGCGAGTTGTCGAGGAACAGCTGCTCGTTGGCTTCGATCACCGGTTCTGCGGGCGCCGGGACCGCCCTCACCGGCCCGCCGGGATCGCGGATCAGGAGGTCCTCGGTCGGCCGTTCTCCGGGCGTGACGGCGGCCAGGCTCGCCAGGCCCCCGGCCGGGGTCGTGCGGCCCGCCGCAGCGGAGACCGGGATGGCTTCGGCGGGGAGCGGGACGGTTTCACCGGCCGGACCGATCGGATCCGGGACCGCTTCCCAGCCCCCGGCTTCGGTGTAGCGCACGAGGTGAAGGTGTTCCCCCGCACCGAGGCCGGCCCCCCACACCGCACCCGGCGATTCGAGCGGGGTCGCGCCGAAGAGCTGCCGGACACCCGCCGCGGTGCCGCTCATCACCGGTTCGGCGAAGAGTTCGCCGCCGCCTTCGGCGGTCGCGATCGCCGGCTGTCCCACCGCGACGCAGAAGCCGAACAAGGCGGCGAAGGCGCACAGCGCGAGGGCGCGGCGACGCCGCGCGCGGACCACCGCGATCCTCTCCTGGCAGGTCACTTCGACGTGCCCGCCGGGTGGACCTGGAAGTCCAGGCCGGTCGGCCAGCGACGCGGGTCAAGGTGCAGCCGCAGCCGGTGAGGCCCTTTGCCGAGGACCAGCTTTGCGGTCTTCGCCACGACTTTGTGGTCCCGTTTGGCGAGCAACTGGACGTGGGCCTTGGCCCGCAGCACAAAGGAGAGCTGGAGGACCGTCCGGTGGATGATCTTCTGCTTGACCTTCGTCACCAGCGCCCGCGGCTTCCGCGGGTGCGGGAAGGGTTCGCGCGCGCCTTCGGTCGCCGACCGCCGCGCTTCGACTTCGCCCGAGTTGTCGATCGGCACCCCTTCCGGGACGAAGCTGCGGGTGCTCCCGTCCGCCGGGCGCGAGGTGATCAGGACGTGCATCGCCGGGTCGGTGTCCCCTTCGAGCGACCCGCCGAGGTGGAAGAGCCAGCCGTTCCGGGTGCTGAGCCAGCATTGTTCGGGAGCGGGACAGACGACTTTCGTCGGTGCTCCCTTCGGGTTGAGTTCTTCGGCGGGTTGGGGAAGCGTGACCTCGGGCCCGACCACCCCGGTCGCCGAGACCGACCGCACCGTCGCCGACCCTTCTTCGGCGCCCGCCACCCAGGCGCTCGCCGTCCCCGGCTCTGCGCCGACCGCTTCCACCTGGCCGAGCTCGCCCGCCGGCACCGTTTCGAACCCGGCGCCGACCGAGCGCAGGGTGACTTCGCCGCCCTTCGCGACCGCCCAGAGTTGAGCGCCGTCGGTCGAGAAGCGCAGAGGCCCTTTCAATTCGCCTTCGCTCGGCAGCGCGACTGGCTGAAACGGGTTTGCAGCCGCGACAATTTCGCGGATGTAAGGCGCTTCCGAGGCGCTCTCGTAGATGTGGCCGGCGAAGGCGGCGAGGTCGACGATCGCGCCCGGCGGCTCTTCGATCGAAGGCTGGGCTTCGGTCTCGGAGGGCACGGCGGTGAGCGCCGAGCCGTTCCAGTTCAGGTGGAAGGCGCCGGCGTTGGCGGCGGTCGCTTCCAGGGGTTCGCCCGCGAACCAGCAGTCGGTCGGGCTCGTGCAGGTCGCCGCGCGCATCGGCTGGAAGACGTCGGCACTGTCCAAGGGCTCGGCGTAGGAAGCGACGACCTGGCCGCCGGAGAAGTGGCACAGGGTGCGGCTCGCGCCTTCGCCGGCGTGCCCTTCCTGGCCGGTCGCGTAGTCGGAGACGGTCCAGAATTCCTCGGGCCCCGCCCAGGCGATGCGCCCTTCGCGGCCGCCGCAGACGGTCGAGTAGAGGTGCCAACCGGTCCCGTCGTAGGCGTAGACCCCGGCGGGGAGCGCTTCGTTCCCGGCGGTGATCAGGACCCCGCGGTTCGGCGCCCAGAACGCCATGTCGCCGATTTCGCCGAACGGCGCCGGGACGTCGATCCCTGCGGCCACCGGCTGCTCGGAGTGCCATCCGGTTTCGACGGCCTCCGCGCCCGGCGCCAGCACGAGGAAGGCGGCCAGGACGAGCGTGGTAACGATGCCGAGCGCGCGAGTCATCGCTTGCTCCTCTTCTTGTGCGGGTGCTTGGGATGAACGCGGAACCGGGCGGCGAGGCTCGAGTGGAGGGGCGGCCCACCGGGGCCGGAGAAGTCGATCGCGATCTGCGTGTAAAGGCCGCCCTTACGATGGGCGAGCTTGCTCAGGCCCGAGGACAGGCCCAGTTCGAACCGCAGCGAGCCGCCGGCGGTGGCGCTCTTGTGAGCCGAGGCGACCTGATGCATCCGCAAGCGCGTGCCGAGCTGGGAGCGGGCGAGGACGCCGACTTCGCCCCCGTCGGGCACACCGACGACGACCCGGACGCGGCCGTTGGGACGCGAGGTGGCGCTGGCGACGAGCTTGCGCAGCGGGGTCAGCGTCAGCCTCGCCGGGCCGGGCGACACGACGGTCGTCCCCGGCGCCGCCGATGGCGGCGATTCGACCACGAAAGCATCGGCAGCTTCGTTGGTGTCGCCCGGTGCGAGGTTGGAGGCGGTGGAGGCAAACGCCAGCAGTTGCCCGTTGCCGTCGTAGGAAGGAGCCGAGGCCCCGACCCCGCCGGCTTTGCCGGTCGAGATCGCGCCGCCGCCCGTCCCCGGAGTGACGCGTTCGATCGTGTCCCCGGTCAGGTCGACCTGGTAAAGCTCGGCGAGTTCGCCTGCTCCCGAGGGGGGCGGCGTGGTCAGCGTCGGCGGTGCCAACGGGAACAGCTGCCGCGTCGTCGTGAAGGCGATCCTCGTCCCGTCCGGCGAAATCGCGCAGCTGGTGACTTCGCCCAGCTGCGGATAGTTCTTCGGGATCTGAAAGAGGCTTTCCGGGTTGCGCGCCCCCGGTTCAGGGTTGATCCAGCGGGTGAGGCGGCGCACCGCCTGTACACGGCTCAAGCTTGGCGCCATGTTGACGACGAAGAGATCACGATCTTCGTCCGGAGCGCCCACCGTCGCGACCGTCCCGCCGTCGGAGCTCAGCTGCGGGACTTCGGCTCCCCAGCCGACCCCTTCCTCTTCCTGGTACAGGCCGTTTCGTTCGCGGCTTTTGGCGAGGTCCGGAAAAGGACCCTGGCACGCGGATTCGGCCAGCGTGCCCGCTGGCGGACACCCGGGAGCGAGCGGGTCTCCGCCACCGACGATGCGTCGGGTCGCGGGGTCCGGTTCGACCGTGCTCGGCACCCGTCGCCAGAGCGGCTCGTGATATTCGCCGGCGCCGTGCCCTTCCAATGCTTCAATCCGGGCAATCTCTTCGGCGAGCATCGGAACCTGCCGCTGCAGGTGGCTGCCGACCCAGGCCACCGTGCTGCCGTCGGCACTGATCGCGGCCCCTTTGCTGCGCGGATCGGCGCCACCGCCGGGCACCGGTTCCGCGGTCCCTGGCGCGACGCTGATCAGGGTGGTCCGGTCGGTTACGAGGTCGCGGACGGCAACCTCTCCGGCCGGTGATTCGGCGGCGCCGACGGCGCCAGTCAGGTCCGAGGCGATCTGGGTGATGAAGGCCACCTCGCGACCGTCGGCGCTGAGCGCGACGCGACCGGCCGCGACCGAGCCCGCCCCGACGAGCACCCCTTCGCCTTCGACGTAGGTCAAGCCGCAGGGGAGCGCGGAGGTGGCCGGGTCGCAGCCGTCGAGCGCCGAGGCGAGTTCGTAGGTCGGCGGCGAGGTGGCGAGGTCGGCGACGTAGACGTCGTCGGTCCCCAACTGGACGTCGTCGACCGGATCGAGCTCGACGGTGGTGGCGAAAGCGACGTACCGTCCGTCGGCGGAGATCGAGGGTTCGGGCGCCGTCTGGCCACGGACTCGCATTTCCGCGACCAGCCGCAGTTCACCCGTCGCGAGGTCCTTGCGGAAGATCCCTTCGTGGCCGCCGAGGACGCCGTCGAAGGCAAGGTAGTTCCCGTCGGCGCTGAGCGCCGGGTCGATCGCCAGGTCGGCCTGCTCCTTGGTCGACTTCGAGACCAGATCGATCGGACCGAATTCGGCCGCCGCCGTCGAGGCGGTCGACAGGAGTGCTGCCGCCGTCGCGAGGACGAGGAGGAGCAGCCCACGGCAGCTCATCGGACCACCACGGACAGCTTCTGAGCGAGCCGGTTGCCGACCCGATCGCGGGCACGGACGTTGATCTCGTAGCGGCCCGCGGCGGCGTAATGGTGGCGGATCTTCGCCTTCCCCCGCGTCCGCGTCCCGTCGCCGAAGGAGACGTGGGTCGCCCCGGTCCGCAGGCCCGACTGCGCGTCCTGGAGCCGCACGAAGACCGTCCCCGACGACCGCCGCACCTTGACTTTCAGGCTCGGCGGCTGCCCGTCCACTCTCAGCTTCGCCGGCTTGCTGATCACGTCACCGCCGAAGCGGTCGGTGGCGATCACCTGCACCCGCTTGATCCCGTTGCCGATCATTCCCGGCGCGGGCAGTACACGACGGCGGTAGATGTGCGATTTGACCACCCGCCCGTCGACCACCAACCCGTAGGTGAGGCCACCGGCCGAGCTTTCCGGGAGCGGCCACCGCAGCAGCGCACGCGGCGGTGCGACCCATTTTTTCGGCGCCTCGATCGCGAAGCTCGCGGGCGGCGAGGCGATCCGGTCGGCGACGATCGCGAACTCCCCCGATTCGCCCTGGCGGAACGCGACCAGGGCGTCGCCGCGTTCGGACGTCGCGCCGAGCAACTGCGAGACGCCGCCGCCGATCGGCCCGTAAAGGGTTCCCGACTGCGATTCGCCGTTTGGATATTCCTGGTGGACGGCGATCGACGGGGCGCCGGTTTCGTCGTAGGCCTCCCAGGCCTCGACCCCTCCCCCTTCCGGATCGACGCCGGCGACCACCGGCGTCGCCGGCTGCGCGGTGGGGCCCGGGACGGCGTGCGGTGGCTGCAGGTGACCCTGCGAATCGACGCCGAGCAACTGCACCGAGGATCCCGACGCGTAGGCGATCGCCAGCGCACCTTCGGTGCCCGTCCCTTCGGCGGCAGCGACGGCGGGCGGACCGACCGGCGGCACGGGGCTGCCGCCGTCGGCGACTTCGGGCCCGAGCGCCTTGGCGCCGGCCGCCGTCGTGTTCGAGCCAAGTGAGGTGAGGAACACCCGCTGCCCGTGGAGCGTCGAGGACGCGGCGCCGTCGGCCCGGACCGCCAGCCGCGCACGGTCGTTCTCGGTCACCGCGAGGCCGAAGGCGGTCGCGTCTTCGGAGACCGGCTTGCCTTCGAAGGATTCCGGGCTCGCCGACACCACCGGACCGAGCGTCGTGCCGGTCACCCGCCGCATCAAGATCCGCGCCGCCCCGGTGACGTCGGGCTCCTGCCAGGCGACCACGGCGCGGCCGCTGCTGCCGATCGCGACCCGCGGGCCGTTGATTTCGGACGGCGGGCGCATCGAGGCCGCAGGGTTGCGGTTGATCGCCCCGAGCCGCGCCCACCGATCGCCTTCGAGCCGGGCGACGCGGATGTCGGCGACGACGTCCCCGGGCCGCAACTGGACCGCGTTGGTGAATTCGATCCCGATCCCGAAGGTGTGGGTGATCACGCGGTAGGCGACGATCGCCTTGCCGGGTCCGGTGCCGGCGAGGGACGGTTCGACGCCGACCCCGGCTTTGAGGTTGGGATCGACCAGGAGTGCCGAGCCGAATTCCGAGGCGCCGGAGCCGAGCGAGGCCGAGTAGAGACCCCGCCTCAGTTCGCCACCGGCGAGGGTCGCGACCGGGGTCACCCAGACGACCATCAGGCGGCCACCGTCACTGGCCGCGATCTGTGGTTCGGTCGCTTCGTAGCGCCCTTCGGAATCGACGCGGATCGGTGGGCTCCAAGAGCTGCCGTCGTATCGGGAGGCAAAGACATGGGGAACCTCGCTCACCGTTTTCGTGTAGACCAGCCCGCCGGTGCCGTCGGGCGCCATCGCCACGCCGCCGAGCTTCAGGCCTTCGAGGCTGGGCCCGTCGATCACGGTCGGCGGAAGGATCAGGGCCCGGGCGGCCCCGACGCCAAAGGTCGACGTCAGGGCCACCGACGCGGCCACCGCCGCGAGTATGCGGATCGTGCGGATCCCACCCATCCGAGCCTTACTTGTTTTTCTTCGGGTGGTGATTCTTCTTTTTCGGCTTACCGATCTGGTTGGCCTTTTTGACGCACTGCGCCTTCGCCTTGCCCTTGAGCTTCTTGCACTTGGCGAGCGCTTTCTGGCGCTGCGCCTGGAGCCGCTGGGCTTTCGTCAGCGGCGGCTTAGTGGTGCCGCCGCCGCCCGTGCTGCCGGACCCTCCGGTGCCGGGCTGGGTGGTCGTCCCGCCGGAGCCGCCACCACCCGAGCCGCCGCCGCTCTTACTGGTGTTGAAGGTGGCGCTGATCGAGGTGTCCGCGTTTATGGTGACCGAACACGACCCGGTGCCCGAGCAGCCCCCTCCGCCCCAGCCGACGAAGCTCGAGCCGGAGCTCGGGGTCGCGAGGAGGGAGATGACGGTCCCGGCCGGGTAACTGGTCGCGCATGCCGCACCGTTGCAGGTGACGTCGCCGGAACCGGTTCCGGCCTTGGTCACAGTCAGGGTGTGATTGGGGAGGGCGTCGTAGGAGAAGCGGTCCGCGGTCGAGGCGGCCGACGTGCCGCCGGGCGTGGTCACGGTGACGTCCACCGTCGTCCCGGCCGTCCCGGCCGGACTCGTCACTTTCAGTTCGCCACCGCTGACCTGAGTCACATTCGTGGCCGGGACCGAACCGAAGGTCACCTGACTGGCGGACCCGAGCCCCGTGCCGACGACGATCACCGAGGTGCCGCCGGCGGCAGGCCCATGGTTCGGGCAGATGTTGGTCACGGCTGCGCCGGAACCACCGCCCCCGCTGGAGGTGATCGAGACGGCCTTCGGTTTTGAGGTGATGCTGTGGCCGTTTCGGCCTATTTCCTGGGTTACTTCGAGCGTTGCGCTGACCTCGTAGTCGCCCGTCTGGGTGAATTCATGCCTGAGCTGGAGGCTCGGGGCGGGTCCCGAAACGGGGATCTGCTGTTTGCTCGCTCCGGGCCCTTCGATCGTCCAGATGACTTTCTTGACTTCGAAGGGCGCCGAGTTGGAGAGGCCCAGTTCGGACCCGGACGCGTCGAGCAGGAGGGTCGAATCGACCGGCGCCGACGACAGCTCGGCGCAGCCGGTGCCGACCGTGACTGCCGGCGCCGGATCCAGGCACCCCGCCCCGGCCGGACCGAAGCGGACCACCCGCGGCCCGAACGACGGGAGGTTCGAGGCTTCTTCGACTTCTTCGCCCTGGTCGAGGAGGAGGACGCTGTCTTCGGGGCCGCCGGCGAGCGCCGCGGTGCCGGTCTGGATGGTGCATTTGCTGCCGCCGTAGGAGGCAGCGGTTCGCTGCTGAGCAAGGGAGAAACCATGGATCGAGCCGATGATTTCCGCGATCCCCGACCTATTGCCTTCGTTGACCTTCCAGTACAGCGTCGGTTCACCCGAGGCCGAGTACGAGACCGCGGCCTGCGGTCCGTAGCCGACTCCAGTTTCGGTCGGAGCGGAGAAGTTGGCGTCTTCGCCGGCCCATTCCTCGGCCCCGCGCGCCGCGGTGAAACCCGGGATCGCCGAGAGGGTCGTGAAGCTCGGTGAGAGTTCGAAGGCTGCGGTGGCGTTCGCGCCGATCAGGTAGGTCGTGCCGGTTTTTCCGACCGCGATCCCGAACCGAGCGCCTTCTTCGCCGGCCGGGGTCGGCACCAGGTTGGTGCCGCTTTCCGTGTACAGCGCGCCGGCCGTCCCGTTGGCGCCGATCCGCTGCAGGATGGTGTGCCCGGACGGGTTCTGGGCAGCGACGACCAGGTCACCGTCGGAGGGATCGAGCACGAGTTGTTCGGGTTTGATCAAAGCTTGGGCGCCTTCGGTGCTCGGGACGGGAAGGGACGGCGTCGCGGCGGGTACCAGGAGCTTTTCGGAGCCGACGGTTTCCGGCGTGGTCTTGAACGCGAGGATCTTGGTCGCGACCCGGGTTTCCGGTTCAGCTGACCGCACGCCGGCGCCGGCTTCGTCCTGGAGCAGGTAGAAGACGCCGCGCTGATGATCGACGGCGATCCCGATGAAGCTGCGACGCCCTTCCGCTCCGGTGGTTTCAGCCGTGCGAGGCAGGGCCACTTCGCCTTCGAAGGTCCCGGCCGAGGAGAACTTCTGCACCCGATAGGTCGACGAATCGAGCGTGTTGCCACCGACGAACACGCTGCCGTCGACGTTGTCGACGCCGAGGGCTTTCGGGTTCGAGAGCTGGCCCGGTTCCGTACCGAATTCGCCAAATGCGTTCTGCAGCCCGGCGACGCCGGCATCGGCGTGACGTGGCACGAGGATCGCCACCAGGACTGCCGCGCAGCTCAGGGTCAAGGCGATCGCCAGGCGCCCCCAAGGCTTTTCGGTACGGATCTGCTCCACGTCGCTCCTCTTCTCGATCGGTTCCAGGTCGCGAGGATCGTGCCGACTGGACCGAGGGAGCTTGTGAACATAATGAGAACACCCTCAAGCAGCACATGGGAACGCCGTGTTCGTAGAAGTGCGTACCCAAAGAAAGAGGGGCCGCGGATCGCGCGGCCCCTCGTCCCGTCATCGACTGCTTCCGGACCGGACTCAGCCCAACTTCGAGATGGCGAGTACCGCCGCCCCTTTCACGTTGTGTTCGGCTTCCGCCGTGGTCGGGACCGGCTGGTACCAATGGGCGAGGTCGACCGCTTCACCTTCAGCGGCAGCGACGTAGTTGCCCAGGTAGTCCGCCACCACTTCCTTCGTAGCGGTCGCGGCCGTGCTGTAGCCCGCTTTCGCGTAGCTGCTCCACCCCACGTCGTAGGTCAACGTGCAGAGCGGGTAGAGGATGCCACCGACTTTCGGGCTCGCGCCGAAGACCTGCGACCAGTCGACGCTTTCACCGGTGCCGGTGCCGGTCCGACCCGCGGCCGGGACCGTGTAGACCCGCGTGCCGCAGTTCGACAGCTTCTTTTTGCCTTCTTCTTCTTCTTTGCCCGGTGCTCCATATTTCTTTACGCCTTCGACCACCGAATTCTCGAGGGAGATGGCGGTCGCGCCCTTGGCTTTCACGTCCGGCAGCGATGCGTAGCCGACCGTGTTGACGTTGGCCGCGACGTATTCGGCGACAGCACCGCCGCCGGCGGCACGATGGACCGGGGAGAGCGTGGTGCAGGTGCCCGTCCCGTTTTCCGGCCAGGTGATGTTCGGTTTTTCTTCCGCCCCGACTTTCTCGAGGGCGGCCCAGGTACCGAGCCCGCAACCGGGGCCGGCGGCCAGGATGCCCGCGGTGGTTTCCAGCGTGGACAGGTAGTTCTTGAACTGGTACGTCGTCCCCGAGCCTTCACTGCGGACGACGCGGGTGATCGCGGCGTTGCACGCAGCGTTCCCGTTGTCGGTTTCCAGTCCGGCCCACGTCGTGATCGTCCCGTTGAACAGCTTGTTCAGGTCGGACCAGGTGATCCCGCCGGTGATGACACAGCCGCTCGGCACATTGGCCGCGACCGCGATCGACGTCTCGGCGACGGGGATGATGATCGGGTTCGCACCCGTGGCTTTGCCACCTTCGGTGGCGGCTTCGGCGTTTTCGATCTGTTCGGTGCTGGGACCGTCATCGGTGCCGATGAAGCCCTGGGTCGTGTCGATCGCGCCGCTGCCGGTGAAGCGGAAAGCGGCGAGGCCGGGACCGCTTCCGGTCGAGGTGTATTTGACCACCGGACCGGTGGCGCATTTGGCGTTGTAGCCGCTCGTCCAATTTTCCTGAGCGACCTTCTGCAGCGACGAGCCCTTCCCCGCCACCGTGGTCGTTTTGCTCGGGCACGTGGGAGCCGCGAGCGCGCTGCCGGCCGTGACCCCGCCGATGGCGAGGACCGCAGCCGTGGTGCCGGCGAGTACGCCGGCGCTCACGCCGAGCCTCGCAAGCTTCTGCTTGAAAGCAGACATGCTTCCTCCTTGATGGTTTGTGCCCCGCGGCCTTCTCCGCAGGGCCTCGGCGCGATGGTGGCCCTGATCGATCGGCGAAATGTGAACAAACCGGGAACACTTAGTAAACACTGTGGGAAGTCGTGTAAACGGCTTGGGGAAGCCAACTGAAGAGTTGGCGCAAGCTCGACGGAAAGCTGACCCAAAGACTCAGAATCTTCACGAGACGCACATCTCAGCGCCTCAGAGAGTCCCTAAATTGGAGCCCGTGATGCGAGAGCCGCGCCTCGGCAGGGTGCTCTGGATCGTCTTGCTCGTCCTCCTCGGAGGGTACGTGGTGACCGACTTCGTCCGCTCGCCCTTCTCGGCGCCGCGCGGATCAGCTGCGGTGCGGCGGGTCGCGGTGACGATCTGGGCGCCGGCCGGGGAAGCGGGCGACGAAAGCGGCGCCGTGCTCAACGCCGCCGCGGCCTGGCTTGATCTCGGCGGGCACCAGACCGTGGTGAAAAGCATCCCGGGCGGCTCGGCGCAGGCGGTGATCTCCTTCCTCTCCCACGGTCGTCCCGGCGACGGCCGGCTGCTCGCGATCACCTCGACCACGCTTGCCGACCTCGCCCACGACCGGCGCGAAACGCTCGTCCCCGGCGCCGCCGAAGAAGCCGCCCTGGCGCGGGCGCTGCTCCGGCGCTCGAAGCCGGTCGGGATCCTCGCCGCCGAGCCGCTTGAACTGACGGTGGAACGCGGGTCCGCCATCAGGAACGGCGCCGAGCTCCTCGGCTCGCTGACCTCGGCCCCCGAAGAACAGCTCTTCGGCATCGACGACGACACCTTCTCGCGCGATCAGCTGGCGGCATTGGTCGAGGGCGCCGGGGTCAACGGCGAGGTCCACTTCACCGTGTTCCAGTCGGCCGCCGACGCGGGCCAGGCGATCGAATCGGGCGCCGCGCAGATCGTGCTCGCCGGTCGGCCTGCCCTGCTTCCCGATATCCGCGGCGGACGCCTGCGCGGCCTCGGCTGGCCGCTCCCCGGCCACCGCCCGCGCGCCTGGGTCGCGCTCGTCGCCGGCCCTGGCACCGCGCCCGCCGCGCTCCGCCGTCTGCGCAGCTGGGTCGTCACCCTGCAGACCGAACGCCAGTGGCGCGCCCACCTCCGCACCGAAGGGCGGCTACCCGCCGCCCCCGGCACCCGCGCCCTCGCCTTCGCACTCCGCCACACCGCCGCGGCCGACCGGCTCGAGCGGATTGCCGATCGGGTCGAGAGCCGCTGAGCCCCGCCTGATATTTGCACTCGGGGGTGCCGCACCGGTGCGGGCGTTTATCGCCCGCAAACGCCGCGTGTTCTCAATCTGTTTACACGATTGCGATACAGACGTTGGATTGTCCGGCTCTCAACTGCGGCCAGCTCAGGAGGCGCGCCCCTACCTATGTCCAATCCTCGCCTGACCAACCAGGACAAACCCTCGCTGGGACAGCGCGGGCTCGATCGCGTCCGTGGTTGGCTCACCCCGATCGGCAAATTCCTCACCCGAGATCTGCTCTCGACCTTCCTGTTGGTCGCCTCGATCGTCCTTTTGATCGTCTTCTTCAGCCTCGTCGGCTCGCTCAACTCAGAAGGATCGGGCCGCAAGGTGCCGCTCTCGACGGTCAGCCGCCTGGCCGGCGCTCAGCGCATCCGCGATGCCGAACTCCTTGACTACGACCACCAGGTCGTCGTCACCACCGACACCGGGATCCAGCTCTACGCCGATTACCCGGGCGACGGCAGCGCCACCCAGCAGCTGGTCCAGACGCTGACCAAGAAAGGAGCGATCGTCTCCTTCAACCCGCAGAGCGGCAAGTCCGACCGGGTGATCGTGGTCCAGTTCCTGCTGCCGATCCTCCTCCTCGTCTGCCTGTTCAGCTTCTTCATGCGCCAGACCGGCGACGGCTCGTCGGGCATCGGCGCCTTCTCCGCGTTCGGCGGCAAAGGCAAACGCCGCAAGAAGGGCCAGAAAGCACCGGTCACCTTCGACTCGGTGGCCGGTGCCGGGGAAGCACTGGCCGAGCTCAAAGAGATCCGCGACTTCCTCGAGGACCCGACCAAATACCGGGCGATGGGCGCCGCGGCGCCGAAGGGCGTTCTGCTCGTCGGCCCTCCCGGGACCGGGAAGACGCTGCTCGCCCGCGCCACCGCCGGCGAGGCCGACGCCGCCTTCTTCACCGCCTCCGGCGCCGAGTTCGTCGAGTCGCTGGTCGGCGTCGGCGCCGCCCGCATCCGCGATCTCTTCGCCAAAGCCCGCAAACAGGCCCCGGCGCTCATCTTCATCGACGAGCTCGACGCCGCCGGGCGCAAGCGCGGCGCCGGCGTGGGACAAGGCAACGACGAGCGCGAGCAGACCCTGAACCAGCTGCTTGTCGAGATGGACGGCTTCGGCGGCGACGCCGGCGTCTGCGTCATGGGCGCGACCAACCGCCCCGACATCCTCGACCCGGCGCTGCTTCGTCCCGGCCGCTTCGACCGCCAGGTCGTCGTCGACGTCCCCGACGTCCACGGGCGCTTCGAGATTCTCGAGCTGCACGCAAAAGGACGGAGCTTCGCCGAGGGCGTCGACCTACATGAGATCGCCAAACTCTGCCCCGGCTTCTCCGGCGCCGAGCTCGCCAACCTCGTCAACGAGGCGGCGCTCCTCTCGGTCCGCGAAGGCTACGCCGAGATCGACCAGGCGACCCTCGAGGAGGCGATCGACCGGGTCGTCGCCGGCCCGGCGAAGAAAACTCACGTCCTGACCGAGGACGAGCGCTGGCGGATCGCCGTCCACGAGTCCGGCCACGCGGTCGCGACGCGATCGATCGGCCAGGTCGTCTCGGCCCAGAAACTCTCGATCGTCGCCCGCGGGCGACAGCTGGGCACTTCCGCCGACATGCTCACCGACAAGGACGCGACGATCCACTCCCAGCCCGACCTGGAACGCCACCTGGTCGCGATCCTCGCCGGCACCGCGGCGGAGTGGAACGAGTTCGGCCACGGCTCGACCGGTTCCGCTGACGACCTGCACGCCGCCACCAAACTGGCCCGCCAGATGGTCACCTCGTTCGGCATGAGCCCGGCGCTCGGGCCGGTGACGATCGGCGAGGCGGGCGGCGAGGTGTTCCTCGGCAACTCTTTGCAGGACATGGGCTCTATCGGTCCCGAAACGCTCGACACGATCGACGATGAGACCGAGCGCCTGGTCGAAGAGGCCAAAGAGCGGGCGCTCTTCGTGCTGCGTGGCAACTGGGACTCGGTGCAGGAGACGGCCCACGCACTGCTCGAGCACGAGACGCTCTCCGGGGTCGCCCTCGACGCGGTCCTCTCCACCGTCGGCCACCTCGAGCTCGACGAGATCGAGATCGCGGAGCGCGAGCCCGATCGCGACCACGACACGTGACCCGATCGGGGCGCGGCGGCACGACACGCCGTCTGCTTCGATGAGCCTGGAGCCGGATGACCTGACGAGCCTCTACGAACGCACGTCGCGTCCCCTGCTGGTCTTCTTCCAGCGCCGCGTCGACGATCCCGAGGTCGCCGTAGACCTGATGGCCGACTGCTTCACCATCGCCCTCGAGCGCCGCGAGCAGTTCCGCGGGGACGGTGACGACGCGCTCTCCGGCTGGCTCTGGTCGATCGCCCAGAGCGTGCTGCGCGAATACGAGCGGCGCGACCAGTCGGCGCGGCGCTGGGCGCGGCGGCTGGGGCGCGAGCGCCGCACCCTCACAGACAAGGAGATCGAGCGGATCGAGGAGCTGGCCTCCTCGCAGAGCATCCGCGACGCGGTCGCCCGCAGCCTCGACAGACTGCCCGCCGACCAGCGCGAAGCGGTGCGGCTGCGGGTCGTCGAGGGGATGGCCTACGCCGACGTCGCGGCGCGGCTCGGCCTCACTGCGTCCGGTACCAGGACCATGGTGACGCGGGCGATGCGGACTTTGCGCGGGATGCTCGAAGGCGAAGGCGAGGAGCTGCCGTGAGCGGGCGCAACCCCGACCTGCCGATCCTCGACGAGCTCAGGGTGGAGTTCGAGGCGCTGGTGGAGACCGCGGGCGGGACGCAAGGCACGCCCGCCCCGGCGGCCGGCGAAAGGCGGGACGATCACGCGGTGCGCCGGCGCGCGCCGCTGCCGGCCCCGCGCCGCTCGCGCGAGCGCGGCGCCCAGG
>JBOGYZ010000294.1:0-6034 GCA_050697015.1 Solirubrobacterales bacterium | reverse complement strand
GGCGTCGACCTGCACCGAGTGGTCGATCACGAGGTCGACGTCGACCAGCGGGTTGATCGCCTTCGGGTCGCCGCCGATCTCGTCCATCGCGTCGCGCATCGCGGCGAGGTCGACCACGGCCGGAACGCCGGTGAAGTCCTGCATGAGGACGCGGGCGGGTTGGAAGGGGATCTCGACGCTCGGCTCGGCGGCGGCGTCCCAGGAGGCGATCGCCTCGACGTCGGCGGCGCTCACCGACACCCCGTCCTCGAGCCGCAGCACGTTCTCCAGCAGCACCTTGATCGAGTACGGCAGGCGGGCAACGTCGAAGCGCTCCTGCAGCGCGTCGAGGCGGAAGATCTCGTAGGAGCGGCCGCCAACCTCGAGGGTCGCGCGGGCGCCGAAGGAATCGGTGGAGTTACTCATGAGACGAACCTTTCGAGGAGGGGGTACAGGTGGGGGGACAGCTCAACGCTTGTCCTTGGAGTGGCCGTCGGCGACCGCCGCAGCGGACTTCTGGCCGAGGCTGCCGCTCGAGGCACGGACCGCGATCGAGGGACTGACCAAGCCCGCGTGCGCGGCGACCCGGTCGAGCAGGGGCGCGACCGTGATCTCGACCTTGTCCTCGACGATCGCCCGGCGGACCGCGTCGGCCACCGCCTTGGGGGTGGTGGTCCCCAACATGGGCGGCGTCTCGGCGCCCGCCTCGGCGAACATCCCGGCCTCGCGGACGAAGCCGGGTGAGACCAGCGAGACGCCGATTCCACGCGGGCCGAGGTCGCTGCGCAGGCCGAGCGCGAAGCCGCGCAGGCCGAACTTGGTCGCGTTGTAGATGGAAGTGCGGGGGCTCGGCGACTTGCCCGACAGCGAGGAGACGAAGACGAGGGCGCCGGAGCCGCGCTCCAGCATCTCCGGGAAAAGCGCGCGGGCGAGCAGCATCGGGGCCTCGAGGTTGACGCGCAGGGCGCGCTTCACCTCCTCGGCGGAGAACTCGGCGAGCCAGCCCGCACCGGGCAGGCCCGCGTTGGCGACGAGGATGTCGACCCCGGCCGCCGCCTCGGCCAGCTGCTCCGCCGCGCCGTCCTCGGCGAGGTCGGCGGCGACGACACGGTGGTCCTCCCCGGGCAGGCTCTCGGCCAGCGCCAGAAGGTCCTGCTCGCGCCGCCCACTCAATACAAGGGTGGCGCCGGCGCCCGCCAGGCCCTGCGCGATCGCCCGACCGAGGCCGCCGGTGGCCCCGGTGAGAAGTGCTGTGCGCGCGGCGATCTCCATCCGAAACGTCCAATCTACTAGGGGCGCGCCGCCTGGGAGCCGTCGCGAATTTGCACAAGGAATTCTATTCACTCGGCAGGAACCGGCACAGGTATTGCGAATCCAAACCTATTGTTTGCGTTTTGTAAGCAAGGAGCCGGGCGATGCACTACACTGCCGCCGGTCAACACGACCGAAACGCCGAGTCCTGCATGCCAACTGGCAGCGGGAGCGGGGGAACCACGTTTTCGGGGCTAATCCACCAGCCGGTGGAGGCGCGAGCTCTTTCAGCGCCAGCCCGACAGCTAACCCCGTAGGCCGACGAAGGAGATATCGGTTTGCCGAAGCGCGGTTTCAAGCTCAAAGCGGGTCTTGCCATAGCCATGGCCCTGATCGTGGCGGCCCTCGCCGTCCCCGGTGGCGCCTCCGCCGCCTGTCGGACCGGCGGCCTCACCCCCGCTGAAGTGGACATCTGCACCCCGACCGCGAAAGCCAAGCTGCTGGCCGGCGGCGAACTGATACCGCCGGTGTCCGCCCCCGCCCGCGTCAAGGCGGTGATTTCGGCGGCGAACAAAATCCGCACCAAGCCCTACATCTGGGGCGGCGGCCACGCCAGCTTCACCTCGGCCGGCTACGACTGCTCCGGCTCGGTCTCCTTCGCCCTCCACGGCGGCAGGTTCCTCGAAAGCCCGCTTCCCTCCGGCCCGATGGAGAGCTGGGGCGAAGAAGGCGAAGGCCGCTGGATCACCGTCTACGCCAACGCCGGCCACGCCTACATGACGGTCGCCGGCTACCGCTTCGACACCAGCGGCGACGAAGGCGAAGAAACCGGTCCCCGCTGGCACGAAGAACTGCGCGACAACGAAGGCTTCATCGCGCGCCACCCGACCGGGTACTAGCCGTACGCCTCCTCGGCTAACGCGCCGCGGAGTGTTTAGCCTGCGCACTTTGTCCCATTGGGATAACTTCGCGGGATAGAGGGGTCCTCGTCTGACATCCGCCTCGCGGGTCTCACCAAGAAATACGGTGGGGTGACCGCGGTCGCCGGCATCGATCTGGAGATCCGAGCCGGCGAGTTCTTCACCATGCTCGGACCCTCCGGCTCGGGCAAGACGACGACGCTGCGGATGATCGCCGGGTTCGAGGACCCGACGTCCGGGACGATCGAGCTGGCCGGGGAGGACGTCTCCGGCGTGCCGCCCTACGAACGGGCGATCAACACCGTCTTCCAGGACTACGCGCTCTTTCCCCACATGACCGTGGCCGACAACGTCGCCTACGGCCTCAAAGTGGCGAGGGTCGACAAGGCCGAGCGAGCGCGGCGGCGCGACGACGCGCTGGAGATGGTGCGGCTGCCCGGCTACGGCGACCGCAAGCCCGGCGAGCTCTCCGGCGGTCAGCGCCAGCGGGTGGCGCTGGCGCGGGCGATCGTGAACCGGCCGCGAGTGCTGCTGCTGGACGAGCCGCTCGGCGCGCTCGACCTGAAGCTGCGCGAGCAGATGCAGACCGAGCTGAAGTCGATCCAGGGGGAGGTCGGGATCACCTTCGTCTACGTCACCCACGACCAGGACGAGGCGCTGACGATGAGCGACCGGATCGCGGTCTTCAACGAGGGACGGATCGAGCAGGTCTCCACCCCGGAAGACCTCTACGAGCATCCGGTGAACGAGTTCGTCGCCGACTTCGTCGGCACCTCGAACGTGCTCGAGCGGGGCGGCGAGCGCTTCACCGTGCGCCCGGAGAAGATCGAGGTGATCGCGCCGGGTGCGCCGACCGACGGTCTCGTCACCGAGCGGGGCCGCGTGGTCGAAGTCGCCTATGCGGGCGCGGTGACGCGGTATACGGTGGAGCTCGACGCCGGGGGAAGCTTGCAGTTGGTCAGGCAGAACGTCGGCGAGGCGCCCGGCGCGGTGCCCGCCCAGGGGGATGAGGTGACCGTCGGATGGCGGCCGCAGTACGCGGCGGCGGTTTCCGGTGCAACGAAACAGGAGGAGGAGGTAGCACCATGAGGAGACAAAAAGGGAATCCGGCGCGCACGGCGTGGTTCGTCGTCGCGGGGCTGGTCGCGTTCATGCTCGTACTGGCCGGCTGCGGGGGTGGCGGCTCGAGCTCCGGGGGCAGCTCCGGCGGCGAAGGCGGTGGCGGCGAAGGACTGCAGAAGCTCGGCAAAGGCGAGGGGGAAGTGAACCTCATCTCCTGGGCCGGCTACGTCGAAGAAGAATGGGTCAAGCCATTCGAAAAAGAAACCGGCTGCAAGGTCAACAACAAGGTGGCCGGCACCTCCGACGAAATGGTGAAGCTGATGGAGACCGGGCAGTACGACGGGGTCTCCGCCTCCGGTAACGCGACGGCGCGTCTCTGGGCGGCCCACGAAGTCGCGCCGGTCAACGTCGCGCTGGTCCCCAACTACAAGACGGTCTTCGCCGATCTCAAAGACCAGCCGTACAACACGTTCGAAGGCCAGCCGTACGGGATCCCGCACGGTCGCGGCGCGAACCTGCTGATGTGGAACAAGAACGACGTGTCGCCGCCGCCGAGCTCCTGGGAAGTCACCCTGGATCCGAAAGTCGCGGCGAAATACAAGGGTCACATCACCCAGTACGACGATCCGATGTCGATCGCCGAAGGCGCGCTCTACCTGATGAACCACGAACCGAGCCTCGGCATCGAAAACCCGTACGAGCTGAACGAAGAACAGTTCAATGCGGCGGTCGAACTGATGAAAGAACAGAAGCCGAACGTCGGCGAATACTGGTCGAGCGCCGAAGAACAGATCGCCGGCTTCGCCAACGGCTCCAACCAGGTCGGGACCACGTGGCAGTACCAGTACTTCGCCTTGAAAGCCGAAAACGAACCGGTGGAAGCGAGCCCGGCGAGCCAGGGCTTCCTGCCGAAAGAGGGTGCGACGGGGTGGTCTGACACCTGGATGATCAGCTCCCACGCCAAGCATCCCAACTGCATGTACATGTGGATGAACTACATCATCAGCCCGAAAGCCAACGCGGAAGTCGCCGAATACTTCGGCGAGGCGCCGGCCCAGGAAAAGGCCTGCGAAGAAACCGAAAACCCGAACTTCTGCAAGGAATACCACGCCGAAGAACCGGCGTTCTGGAAGCGGGTCTACTACTGGGAGACGCCGCTGGCGGAATGCTCCGAAGGCGGGCCCGAAGAATGCATGGATTACAACGACTGGGTCCGGGCCTGGACCGAAATCAAAGGCTAGGAAGCCGGTTGTATTGATGGACGGTCGCGGTGGCGACTGACGCGGTAGTCGTGAGGAGGTCGGCGGGCAGGCGGCTCGCCGGCCTCTTCCACGGTCGCCCCCGACTGCGGATCGGGTCGCTGCTGGCGGCCCCGATGGCATGGCTGGTGATCCTCTACCTGGGGTCGCTCCTGGTCCTCCTCGTCACCGCGTTCTGGACGGTCGATCCGCTCAGCGGGTCGGTGATCAAGGAACTCAGCTGGGAAAACTTCAAGGAACTCGTTAACGTCCCGGTCTACCGGGAGATCATCTGGCGCACGGTCCGCACGGCGATCCTCGTCACCGTCACCGACGCGATCATCGCCTTCCCGATCGCCTTCTTCATGGCCAAGGTGGCGGGGCGCAAGACGAAGGCGCTGCTCGTCGTCGCGGTGCTGATGCCGCTGTGGGCGAGCTACCTGGTGAAGGTGGTCGCCTGGCGGGCGATGCTGGCCGAACACGGGGTGATCAACTGGGCGCTCAACCCGCTCGGGATCAGCGGGCCGGGCGAAGGCACCGCCGCCGTCTGGCTGGTGATGAGCTACCTCTGGCTGCCGTACATGATCCTGCCGATCTTCGCCGGGCTGGAACGCATCCCGAACTCGCTGATCAGCGCCTCCGAGGACCTCGGCGCCCACCCCTTCACGACCTTCCGCCGGGTGATCTTGCCGCTCTCCTTCCCGGCCGTTGTAGCGGGCTCGATCTTCACCTTCTCGCTCACCCTCGGCGACTACATCGCGCCGAAACTCGTCTCCAACGAACAGTTCATCGGCACCTCGATCTACGACTCGATCACCAACAACCAGCCGTTCGCGGCAGCATTCGCCCTGGTCCCGATCGTGGTCGTGATCGGCTACCTGGGCGTCGCCCGCAAGCTCGGCGCCTTCGAGCACGTATGAGACTCTCCAAGCGCGCCAAGATCGTCTTGCGGGTGTGCGTCGGGCTGGCGCTCGCCTTCATCTACATCCCGCTGCTGGTGATCCTGGTCGAGGCGTTCAACTCGAGCCGCATCCTCAAATGGCCACCGCCCGGCTTCACCTTCAGCTGGTTCGGCAAGGCCTTCGAATCCGACAGCGCTCGCGAATCGCTGGTGACCTCGATCGAGGCGGGCGTCGCCGCGATGCTGATCGCGATCGTCCTCGGGTCCCTGATCTCCCTGGCGGTCGGGCGCAACCGCTTCTTCGGCCGGGAATCGATCTCCTTCCTCGTCATCCTGCCGATCGCCCTGCCCGGCATCGTCACCGGCGTCGCCCTCTCCAACACTTTCACCCAGGTGCTGGGGATCAGCCTCAGCCTGATGACGGTGATCGTCGGCCACGCCACCTTCTGCATCGTCGTCGTCTACAACAACGTGGTCGCCCGCCTGCGCCGCACCTCGGGGTCCTTCGAGGAAGCCTCCGCCGACCTCGGCGCGGACCCCTGGCAGACCTTCCGCTGGGTCACCTTCCCCGCCCTCCGCAGCGCCCTCGGCGCCGGCGCCCTCCTCGCCTTCGCCCTCTCCTTCGACGAGATCGTGGTCACCAACTTCACCATCGGCGCGGGCGAAGAAACCCTCCCGATCTG
>JBOGYZ010000293.1:0-18673 GCA_050697015.1 Solirubrobacterales bacterium | reverse complement strand
CGGGCCGAAAACTCAAGACATAGTTGAGTTTTCGGCCCGTCAACCTCGTTTGCGGGCGCGCCAGACTTCCTCAGGTGGGAAGCGGCGGGCCCACTCGAGGGAGATGTGGGGATAGCGGGTGGTCGCGTCGGCGGGTGGGCGGATTTCGATCAGCTGCTCGACCGTGAGGCCGCAGTCGCGCAGCAGCTCGATCATCTTGCCCTGGGGGAGGTGGAATTCGACCGCGTCGTCGTCGGGCCATTCGATCCGGTACATGCCGAAGAGGGGGCGGAGCAGTTCGTCGCCGGCGGGGATCTCGCCGTCGTCGGGGCCGCAGAGAATCGAGAGGATCGAGTTGACGAGGAACACCAGCTCGCCGCCGGGACGGAGGAGCCGCGTCGCCTCGGGGATCCAGAGGTAGGGGTCGCACCAGATGCTGGCGCCGTACTCGGAGATGGCGATGTCGAAGGACTCATCGGGGAACGGGACCTCCTCGGCGTTGCCGAAGATGAGCGGGAACTCGAGGCCGAACTCCTGCTGGAAGGAGCGGGCGCTCGTCAGCTGCGCTTCGGAGTTGTCGATCCCGATCGGGCGGGCGCCGCGGCGCGCGAGCCAGGCCGACACATAACCGGTGCCGCAGCCGAGCTCGATCGCGTCGCGCCCGTCGATCTCCCGCGGCAGCAGCCCGACCTCGGCCTCGGGCACGCCGAAGATGCCCCAGGTCGGCTCGACCGCTTCCCAGTTGCGGCGCCCGTCCGCGACGTAATCCTTCGCCCGATCGTCCCAGTGGACGCGGTTGCGAGCTACGTGTTCGGGGAGATCCTCCATCCCGCCAGCCTAGGCCGGCGCCGCCACTGGTACAGCGGGCCGAGCAGCGGGAGGGCGAGCGGGAAGCAGCCGTAGCCGCTGCCGAAGCCCGACCAGACTGTGGCGGCGGGGAAGAGGGTCGGATCGAGGAGGCTCCAGGTGCCGATCGCGAGGACGCCCGCGAGCTCGACCGAGCAGGCGGCCGTGCCGACCGCCCACCAGCGGTGAGGCGCGCGTCGTGGTCGCGGGCGAGCAGCAGGCCGAGCGGCAGCAGGGGGACCGAGCGCGGCGGGAAGGTCGATCACCTCGACGGGTCCTCCTCAGTCGAGCTCTTCCGCGAGGAGGATGAGTTGTGAGGTCTTGACGTCGAGCGCCTCGGCAATCGCGCCCAGAACCTGCAACGTGGGATTGCGGCGCCCGCGCTCGATCCCCGAGAGGTAGGTCCAGTGGAGATCGGATGCTTTTGCCAGCGCCTCAAGGGTCATTTCGCGTTCCACTCTCAACTGTCGCATCGCACGGCCGAGCCGGCCCGGGGACGGGGAGGTCGAAACCGGCGGGATCAACTGGCTTCGCGAGGCGGGGTGGGCGTGCCGGAGTTCGCGATCTCCTCGGCTTTCAGGGCAATGTCGGAAATCGAAACGTCGAGAGCAATGGCCAAGCTCATCAGCGTCTCCCATTTGAAGTTGCGGCCGTGGTTTTCGGCCCGATTTACGTGGGCGCGGTTGACCGCGGCCTTTTCGGCAAGCCCTTCGCTCGTCATCCCTTTCGCCTCGCGAAGCATCCGGATCGCCTCGCCGAGCTGGACCGTGTCAGGGATCGAAGCGTCCACGCGCTCCGCAGCATTGCGCGCTCGTCCGCTTCACGCCATAGCCCATAGGCTATGGTCGGACTTGAGGCTTCTCCGGTAATTCACGGAGTGAGCGACTTGAACCGGATGGATTGAGGGCGACAGGGGGGCAAATTACGTCTCTGCCCAATTGGTCATCAATGGACGCCGAGCAAAGTCACCAAAGGTCCGAAGCTGTCCAGAGGAGTGTTGAATCGGCGGTTCTGGCGATCGTGATCGAAGCGCAGCCCCAGTCACTTTCGCGGCGCGATCTATTCGAGGAGATGGTGACGACCGGCGACGATCCCCAACAAGTCACTGAGGTTCAAGCGGCGATAGATGGCCTTGCGTCAGCTGGTCTTCTCTCGGCCACGGCTGACCGGCTGAGCCCGACTCCGGCAGCGTTGAGGGCCGCGGAACTGGATCTTGGCATCTGATGAGAGACGGATGGTCTCCCGTCACCTTTACGCTTTCACGAAAGTTTCAAGGAGACTGAGCGGTAGATGAATCCAGAGGCTCTGATCGAGGAGGTGACCCACAGGCTGGCCGCAGCGGCGCCAGGTGCGCAGGTGATCCTGTTCGGATCGCGCGCGCGAGGCGACGAGCGGCCGAACTCCGACCTGGATCTGCTGGTGATCAAGGGAGGGGAAGTCGATGATCCCCGCGCCGAGTCGGCGCGATTGCGTCGTGAGCTGCGCGGGCTCGGCGTCGGTCTCGATCTTGTGGTGATCAGTAGCGGTTATGTCGAGGAATGGGGACACCTCGAGGGCTCGCTGGTCAACGAGGCGCTTTCGGAAGGGCGAGTGCTTGTCGAGGCGTGACAGCCGAGACCTCGCGGGCGTTCTCGCGCGAAAGGCCGAGGGCGATGCGAAGGCGATGCGCCGTCTCGCTTCGGACCCCGAGATCGATGACGCGGCGGTGGGTTTCCACGCGCAACAGGCGATCGAGAAGTGGATGAAGGCGGTCATAGCCGTTCGCGGGTTGCGGCTCGAAAAGGACCATGATCTCGGCCTGCTGCTTGAAATCCTCAGCGGAGGCGGCGTCGATGCGCCGCCCGGTGCCGACTGGCTCGATGAACTCACGATCTACGCGGTGCCGATGCGCTACGAGGACCTGCTCGACGTCGAGCCGCTCGATCGCGACGCGGTCCTGAAACTGGTCGCCGACGTTGGAGGCTGGGCCGCCCGTTTCGTCCGAGAAGAGTAACGGGGCCGACCGCTCCGACTGCCGGCCGGCCCCAGCAA
This sequence comes from Solirubrobacterales bacterium, assembly GCA_050697015.1. GTDB lineage: Bacteria > Actinomycetota > Thermoleophilia > Solirubrobacterales > 70-9 > VAYN01. Next base: position 15,817 of record JBOGYZ010000293.1, on the reverse strand, counting down.
CCGGGCCGCCCATAGGGGGCGACCCGTCGTGCGTTCTCTTCAAACCCCTTTTCGGCTGCCGGCTGCGGATGCTTGACCCCAGTTTTCGGTTTGTCGATAGGGGCGAACCGCGCCCGGTCCGTCTCCGTACCTATCCTTGCCCGCGCGCCGTCGTTCCGGACGGCGCGTTTCGACAGGTGACAGGAAAGGATGGCGGGATGGTGCTGTTCGGCAGCAGGGCCGACAGAGGCATGGAGGCGGATGTGCTGGAAGCCGAGATCGAGCGACTCGACCAGCTGCCGCTGCCTGCGTTGGCGGCCGAGGTGATGGGCAAGTCCTTCGGGCCGGGGGCCGAGTGGGAGGACCCCGAGGAAGAGGTGACTGTGGGCGGGCCGAGCCCCGGCGCCGGGGCGACGGTCGAGGGGATCACGACCGCGATGGCGCCGGATGGCTCGACCCGGGCGGTCGACGACCGCACCCGCCTGCGCCTGCAGCGACTGGTCGCCGAGGGCGTGCAGGCGCTCGAGCACGCGTCCCTGATCCGCACCCAGATGCACACCGCGATGGGCGGCTTCGACTACACGCCGACGCGGCTCGGCCGCACGGTGCTCGCCGCGGGCGCGGTCGCCGAGGTGGTCGGCGGAGGCGAGGTGACCTAGCCGCACGGGCCGAGCGCCGGCACCCCGGCCGGCCGACGATCCTCGCCCCCTAGTCTCCCGCGGGTCCCATCCCAGTCCCCAAGGAGAGACTTTGAAGCTCGCGATCCACAACCCATCCTTCAGGTACGAGGGCGGCCCCGAGAACATCGCGCCAACCCTCGCGGCCACCGCCCGCGCCGCCGAGGCGGGCGGCGCCGACCAGTTCACCCTGATGGACCACTGGTTCCAGATCCCGACGATCGCCCCGCACACCGAGCCGATGCTGGAGGGCTACACCGCCCTCGGCTTCCTCGCCGCGCAGACCGAGCGCATGCGCCTCGGCCTCCTGGTCACCGGCGTCACCTACCGCCACCCGGGCCTGCTGGCGAAGACGGTGACGACGCTCGACGTCCTCTCCGGCGGCCGCGCCCAGCTCGGCATCGGCGCCGCCTGGTTCGAGGAGGAGCACGAAGCCCTCGGCGTGCCGTACCCGCCGATCGCGGAGCGCTTCGAGCGCCTCGAGGAGGCGATCCAGATCTGCCTCCAGATGTGGAGCGACGACAACGGCCCCTACGAGGGCAAGCACTACCAGTTGAAGGAAACGCTGAACTCGCCGCCCCCGCTCTCCCGCCCGCGCCCGTCCCTGATGATCGGCGGCGGCGGGGAGAAAAAGACGCTGCGCCTGGTCGCCAAGTACGCCGACGCCTGCAACTTGTTCGGCAGCGAACGCGATGTCGTCGCCCACAAACTCGAGGTGCTGAAGGGCCACTGCGACAACGAGGGCCGCGACTACGCCGAGATCGAGAAGACGATCATCTTCGGCGGCAACCCGCTCGATGGCGTCGACGCCTTCCTCTCCTCGATGGGGGAGATGGCGAAGCTCGGGGTCGACAAGGTCTGGGTCGCGAACAAAGTCCCGGACCCGCCGGCCTGGGCCGACGAGGTCTGCGCGCAGACGGTCTCGCGCCTGGCCGAGCTGGGCTAGCGGACGGTAGGCGCGGGGGCGCGCGTCTCATCGGCCCGGGGGTTGAACTTCGCGTCCACCCGCGGGTCGTAAGACTGCCTGGCCTGATGAACCTCCTCCAGGCCCTTGCCGTCCTCGCCGCGGGATTCACCGCAGGCGGGATCAACGCCGTCGTCGGCTCCGGCTCCCTGGTCACCTTCCCGGTTCTACTGGCGGTCGGCTACGCGCCGGTCACCGCGAACGTCTCCAACTCGGTCGGCCTCGTCTTCGGCAACGTCAGCGCGGTCCTGGGTTACCGGCGCGAGCTCGAGGGCCAGCGCCAGCGGATCGCGTTCGGCGGCACCGGCACCGCGCTCGGCGCGATCAGCGGCGGCATCCTCCTGCTGACGCTGCCGGAAGGCGTCTTCGAAGCGGTGGTCCCGGTGCTGATCCTGCTCGCCTGCGCGCTGATGGTGGCGCGGCCGAAGCCGAAGCTGAGCCACGGCTCCCTCAGCCACCACCGCAAGTTCGCCCTGCTCGCGATCGGCTTCGCGGTCGGCGTCTACGGCGGCTACTTCGGCGCCGCCCAGGGCGTGATCCTGCTCGCCGCGTTGCGCTTCCTCATCCCCGACAAGCTGCAGCGATTGAACGGTCTGAAGAACGTGATGGTCGGGGTCGCCAACGGGGTCGCGGCGCTCCTCTTCATGATCGTCGCCCACGTCGCCTGGGACGCGGCGGCGCTGATCGCGGTCGGCTCGATCGCGGGCGCCCAGCTCGGCGCCCGTTATGGCCGCCGGATCCCGGAGGAAACCCTGCGCTGGACGGTGGTCAGCGTCGGCGTCGCGGTGGCGATCGTCCTGTTCGTCAAGTAATCGCTCGCTGAAGCATTTTGGTCGTCATGGGACCAAAAGCCTTCAGCATCGGCGTCGGGCAGGGCCTGGCGATGGGCCTCAGGTCGGTTCCCATCGATCCGTCCCCGGCTCTCAGGAAACACCTAGGAGCGGCGAAGCTCGCGCTTACCGGCGCGGCCTAACTTCGGCTGCATGAACGAGCCACAGCACGATTCCAGAGTCCATGGAAACCGACGGCAGGGAGGTCCGCGGAGGGCAATGACGATAGTCGCCGCCTGGCTGGCCGGGGGCCTCCTCGTCGTCGGCGTGCTGCTGGCGGCGGGGGCACTCGGCGGCGGCGGGTCGAGCAAGACCGTCACCACGATCCAGAACGCCGCCGCGACCACGGAGACCGTCGCCGACACCACCGGCAGCGGCGGGACGAGCGACGAAGCGCTCTACGAAGGGTCCTCGCCGGGAGTGGTGGAGATCAAGGCGACGTTCGGGAGCGGATCGAGCTCCTCCGAAGCCGAAGCGGGTGGGAGCCCGTTCGGCGAATCCGGCGCTCCGGAAGGCCTCGAAGGCTACGGCGCGGAAGGCTACGGTCAGGAACCGGAAGCGAGCGAATCGAGCGCGACCGGCTCCGGCTTCGAGGTCGACGACGAAGGCACGGTCGTGACCGCCGCCCACGTAGTCGACGAAGCCTCCGCGGTGGAGGTGATCCTCCAGGACGGCACGACGCACACCGCCGAAGTGCTCGGCGTCGACGACGCCTCCGACCTCGCCGTGATCCGCTTCGACCCCGAAGGGGCCGAACTCCATCCGCTCGACCTCGCCGACTCCTCGGCGCTGAAGGTCGGTGCCTCGGTGGCGGCGATCGGCGCGCCCTTCGAATACGCCTGGAGCTTCTCCACCGGCATCGTCTCCGGCCTCGATCGCACGATCGAGGCGCCCAACGGCTTCACCGTCGCCCACGCGATCCAGACCGACGCGGCGGTCAACCCCGGCAACTCGGGCGGCCCGCTGCTCGACGCCGAAGGCGACGTGATCGGAGTCGTCGACCAGATCGCCACCGACGGCTCCGCCGACCAGAGCTCCGGCGTCGGCTTCGCCGTCCCGTCGAACCTCGTCGCGGCCGAGCTCGCCCGGCTCGAAGCGGGTGAAAGCGTCGAACACGCCTACCTCGGCGTCGCCACCGCGACCTCCGCGGAAGCGGTCGACGGCGCCCAGGTCGCCGAAGTCGCCGAGGGCTCTCCCGCCGCGGAAGCCGGGGTGAAGCAGGGCGACGTGATCACCGAACTCGACGGCGAAGCGGTCGGCGACACCGAAGACCTGGTCGCCGCGATCGCCGAACACCAGCCGGGCGACAAGGTCACGCTGGAGGTGAAGCGCGGCTCCGACTCGACGGCGCTGAAGGTGACGCTCGGCGCCCAGCCGGCCGAATCCGGCCTCGGCTGAACACCCAGGCCGGGGCGCCGCCGCGCCTCGGCCCGCTCCTCCGATTTTCATCCCCGTGTCATCGCGGTCACAGCCTCTTCACAAACTTGGTTAAAAGTCGCGAATAGGTTCCCGCCGCCGCCGGCACCTGGCCGGGGGAAATCCCGGAACAGGAGCCTTGATGCCCGAGCCCGTCCCCGCCTCGTCCACCCGCCCCGCGCGCCGCCGCCCGCTGCGCGCCCTCACGACCGCTCTTGCGATGGCGGTCGTCGCCCTTCTGGTGGTCGCGGCCGCATCGGCCTCGGCGGCGGTCAGCGAAGTGAACCTGGCGCAGTACAAGCGGATCCACCGCTTCGCGCTGCCCCTTCCTCCCGGCACCCCCGCGCCCGCGCACAGCCTGCTCGCCGAAGAGGCCTCCGGAGTCACCTACGACCCCGACACCGGCACCCTCTTCATCGTCGGCGACGGCGGCACCTCGGTCGTCCAGGTCGACACCGAAGGCAACTACATCAACTCGATGACCCTGGCGCCGGGATCGAGCCCGCAGGGCACGACCTTCTACGACACCGAGGGCATCGCCTACGTCGGCCCCGGGGACGGCGAAGGGGAATTCGTCATCACCGAGGAGCGGGAATCGAAACTCGTTCGCTTCAAATACGTCGCCGGCGGCGAACTGACCCGGGCCGCCGCGAAAACGGTGGTGATCGGCGAAAACAACAACAACATCGGCATCGAGGGCGTCACCAACGACCCGCTGAACCCGAACCACATGATCGCGATCAAAGAATCGGGCCCGGAGCGGATCTACTCCACCGAAATCAACTGGGCCGCGCAGACCGCGACCAACTTCGAAGCCTCGGAAGGCGAACTCTTCCCCCCGGCGGACGCCGGCACCCTTGACTTCTCCGACGTCTACGCGCTGGCGAACGTCCCCGGCATCTCGGAAGCCGAAAAATCGAACCTGCTGATCATCAGCCAGGAATCGGGCGAAGTCGTGAACATCAGCCGCTCCGGCCATGTCAACAGCCGGCTCGCCGAGCTCGCCGAAGCCTCCGACACGATCTCCGTCCCCGACATGACCAACGAGGGCGTGACGATGGATCAGAACGGCATGCTCTACATCGTCGGCGAGGACGGCGGCGGAGACCAGGCGCACCCGCAGCTCTGGGTCTACGAACCGCAGACGACTGCCGACACGCCGCCGACCGCCGTGACGCTCGGCAACCAGGTCAACTCGTTGCCAGAATCGACCACCGGGGCGCGCGTCAAGGTCGCCGGCGTCACCGTCACCGATCCCGACGGCTTCGGCGAAAACGACCTCAGCGTGACCGGCCCCGACGCGAGCCACTTCGAAGTCGACCACAACGGCCTCTACCTGAAGGCCGGCACCGTGCTGAACGCCTCGACCAAGCCCGAATACGAAGTGTCGGTCCAGGTCGACGACCCGACCAGCGTCGCCAGCCCCGACGCGACCAGCGCGCCCTACAAGCTGACCGTCTCGCTGAACAGCGGCGGCACCTCGTCGGCGCAGGTCGCGATCACCGAGGTCGCCCCCTGGAGCAGCGGCAACAGCCCGGTCGCCGCCGACTGGTTCGAGCTGACCAACGTCGGCGCGACCAAAGTCGACCTGACCGGCTGGCGGATGAACGACAACCACGCGTCCTTCGCCTCGTCCGTCCCGCTGGAAGGCATCACCAGCCTGGCGCCGGGGCACTCGGCCGTCTTCGTCAACGGCACCGAAGCCAAGGCGAACGAATTCGTCGCCGACTGGTTCCCGGGCGGCGCTCCCGCCGGCTTCCAGATCGGCTGGCTGGCCGAAGGTCCCGGGCTGAGCACCGGCGGCGACCAGGTCAACATCTACGACTCGACCGGGGCGCAGGTCTCCGGCGTCGGTTTCGGCGCCTCGCCCGCGGCGGCGCCATTTGGCACCTTCGACAACACCGCCGCGCTCGGCGTCGGTGCCACCACCGATCCGATCATCACCACGCTCAGCACCGTCGGGACGAACGAAGCGTTCAGCGCCGATGGCAACAACGAAATCGGCTCCCCGGGCACCGCCCCGGTCAAGAGCCCGCTGGCCGTGACCGAGGCCGCCCCGTGGGGGAGCGGGCAGCCGGAATACCAAGCCGACTGGTTTGAGCTCACCAATGAGTCGCCCGTCCCCGTCAGCTTGACCGGCTCGAAAATGGACGACAGCTCGAACGCCTTCGCCACCGCCGTCGCCCTGCGTGGCGTCGAAACGATCGCCCCAGGGGAGTCGGTGGTCTTCGTCGAAACGCCGGTCAACAAAACCGCAGCGGAAGAAGCGGAAGTCGTCGCCAAATTCAAAGCCTCCTGGTTCGGTTCGAGCGTCCCCGCGGGACTCCAGGTCGGCACCTACAACGGGTCCGGCGTCGGCCTCAGCGGCAGCGGCGACGGGGTCAATATCTTCGGCTCCGAAGGCGACCGGATCACCGGCATCAGTTTCGGCGCCGCGTCGACCGCGTCGCCGGTGCCGAGCTTCGAAAACGCCGCGGGCCTCGGCAACTACAAGGCGCCCGTCGCGATCGCCGCCCTCAGCGCGGAAGGCGTCAACGGCGCCTTCGTCGCCCACGACCAGCTCGGCTCGCCGGGCACGACCTCGGAGCCGGCCCCGCCGGTGCTGCCGGAAGTGAAGATCACCGAGGTCGACCCGACCGGCAGCACCGCGGGCGACGGCTACGAAGCCGACTGGTTCGAGCTCACCAACACGGGGGCCGATCCGGTCAGCCTCACGGGCTGGAAGATGGACGACAATTCCGACGCCTTCGCCAACGCGGTCGCGCTGGAAGGCATCGCGTCGATCGCCCCCGGTGAAACGGTGCTCTTCGCCGAAACCTCGGAAGCGCTCGGGGGGGCCGCCGCGAACGAAACGATCGCCAAGTTCAAGGCGGCCTGGTTCGGCGCGAGCGTCCCGGCCGGCCTCCAGGTCGGTGCCTACCATGGCTCCGGCGTCGGGCTCAGCTCCGGCGGCGATCAGGTCAACCTCTTCGAGGCCGACGGGACGCCGGTGACCGGTGTCGCCTTCGGTGCCGCCACCGCGAAAGTCTCCTTCGACAACGCCGCCGGCATCGGCGGCACGACGAATCCGCCCCCGACGATCTCGACCGCGAGCGCCGTCGGCGTCCACGGGGCCTTCAAGAACGCCAACGACGAAATCGGCTCGCCCGGCTCGGTCCTCACGGTCCCGGCGCACCTGACCGCCACCACGCCGGTCTTCCCGGTCCAGGCGGTGGGTACGGTCGGTCTGGGCCAGTGGGTGACGATCACCAACGGCGGCGGCGCCCCGGCCACGATCGGCGTCGTGCGGATCGAAGAGTTGAATCCCGAATCGGCCGGCGACTTCATCATCGGCGCCGACCACTGCTCCGGTGTGACGCTGGGCGGCGGCGAAAGTTGCCCGGTGCTGGTCCGCTTCGCCCCGGGTCGCGAACTCGCGACTTCGAGCGCCCAGCTGGTCGTCTCCTCCGACGCGCCGGACAGCCCTCTGGCGGTCACGCTCTCCGGTGTCAGCGGTGGACTCCCGCAGGGGCCGCAGGGCGAAAAGGGTGACCCCGGCCCGCAGGGTCCCGCCGGGCCTACCGGTCCGCAGGGCCCGGCCGGTAAGAACGGCAAGGACGGTAAGAACGGCAAGGACGGGAAGGACGGCAAGGACGGGGTCGTCGAATTCATCGCCTCCGGCTCGACCGCACAGGCCCGTCGCGGCGGCGACGCCCAGCTGACGTTCCGGATCAAGAACAAGACCGCCGGCCCGCTGCGCGGCGCCAAGGTGAGCGCCGATTCGCTCGCCACCTACGGCACCAACTCGGCAGCCGTCGCGACGATCAAGGCGGGCCAAAGCGGCTCCGTCACCCTCAACCTCGATGTCGGCCGCAATGCTTCCCTCGGCCGTCACCGGGTCACGGTCGAGCTGAAGGCGGGCGGCCACACCGTCACCCAGACGGTGGTGGTGCAGGTCACCCGCTAGCGCGAGAGCGCCTTGGATCCCGTCGTCCAAGGATTGGTGCTGCCATGGCGACACCAATCCTTGGGCGACGCCCCGCCTGGCACGTAAGCTGGTCTGCATGGACGAGGCGACGGCGATGGGGAGGAGTCGCCAGGTGGGGATCGGCTCGCTGGCGATCGGGGCGGCGCTGTTGGCGTTTCCGCGGATCGCGCGGGTCGCCGGCCTCGAGGGGCGCGACACGCGGCTGGTCGCGCTCGCCGATCTCGCCGTCGGCCCGGGTCTTGTCTGGGGACGGCCGCGCCGTCCCTGGCTGTTCGCCCGTGGCGTGGCCAACTTCGGCATCGCCGCTCTGCTGCTGCGCAGGCGCTCGCGGGTGGGCCGGGCGATCGCCGTCGGGCTCGGTGCCGCCACCGCCGCCGACATGCAGCTGGCTGCGGCGCTGCCGAGCGGCGCGGCCGGCGAGGCCGCGAGCTCCGGCGCTGCGCCCTCGTCCCTGAACGCTCGCCTCAACCTCGCCGCCGCCGACGCGATGAACGATCGCGGCGTCTACCTCGGCCGGCGCTCGACCAAGGTCCACGTCGCCCTCTACCGGCGCAGCGGTGGGCGGCTCGGCCGCAAGGTGCCCGGCTTCCCCGGGGCCGAGATCGCGCTGGTCGACCACCGCGGTGCCAAGACCGGCACCCCCCGCACCTCGCCGCTGATGTATTTCCGGGACGGCGACGCGGTCGCAGTGGTCGCCTCGAAGGCCGGACAGCCGACCAATCCGGCCTGGTTCCACAACCTGATGGCGAACCCCGAGGCGACCGTGCAGATCGGTACCGAGGTGCTCCCGGTACGCGCCCGCCTCGCCGACGAGGAGGAGCGGGAGAGCCTCTGGGCGGCGTTCGTCGCCCTCTATCCCGCCTACGAGTCCTACCGCGAGCGCGCCCACCCACGGGTGATCCCGATCGTCATGCTCGACCCGCGCGCCTAGCCGATCTGCTGGACCGCCCAGCGGTTGCCGTCGGGGTCGGCGAAGAAGACGAAGCGGCCCCAGGGGAAGTCCTGGACCTCGCTGACCTCGATCTCGCGGGCGAGCAGCTCCTCGCGGGCGACGTCGACGTCGGCGACGACCAGCTGCAGGCCCTCGAGCGAGCCGGGCTCCATCTGGTGGGCGCCGCTGGTGATCGAGATCGAGCAGGCGGAGCCGGGCGGGGTGAGCTGGACGAAGCGAAGCTCGTCGCTCACCTGGTGGTCGTGTTCGGCGACGAAGCCCGCCTGGATGTAGAAGGCCTTCGCGCGGTCGACGTCGGCGACCGGGACCTGGACCAGCTCCAGGCGCCAGTCGAGCTTGGAAGCGGAAGTGCTGTCGGTGCTCATCTCGTGTCCTTCCCGTTGCGATTGATGGCCCGCACTAGAGTCTGGCGCCGTGGCCCGCAAAGCCCGACCGCCGATGACGCCCTCCTCCGCCGGCGTCAGCGAACGGATGTCCCGGGTGCGCCGTCGCGACACGGCGGCCGAGTTGGAACTGCGCTCCGAGCTGCACCGGCGCGGCTTCCGTTACCGCGTCGACCGCCGGCCGCTCAAAGCCGTGCCGAGCCGCGCCGACCTCGTCTTCGGCCCCGCCAAGGTCGCCGTCTACGTCGACGGCTGCTTCTGGCACTCCTGCCCCGAGCACGGCACGATGCCCCGCTCCAACGAAGCCTTCTGGCAGGACAAGCTCGCCCGCAACCGGGAGCGCGACGCGACCGTGAACGAGCTCCTCGCCGCGGCGGGCTGGACCGTGGTCCGGGTCTGGGAGCACGAGGAGATCGCCGCCGCCGCGGACCGCGTCGAGTCCGCGATCCGCGAGTCCCTAGGCAGCAAGCGCTGAGCTGTTCCTTTTGGACGTCTGGCGTCCATAAGGAACAGCTGGCCGGGACTCGCTGCGGAGGAAGGCGGCGAGGGACTCGGCGATGCGGCGGGCGAGGAGGGGCGGGACGGCGTTGCCGACCTGGCGGGCGATGCTCGACATCGCCTGGTCCTCGGACAGGACGAAGTCGTCGGGGAAGGACATCAGGCGCGCCGCCTCGCGCACGGTGATCGGCCGGTGGGCGGAAGGATGGAGGTAGCGGCCTTTCTCGGGCTTGTAGAACTCGGTGCGGATCGTCAGCGCTGGGCGGTCCCACCAGAGGCGGCCGAAGACGTCGGTCGTCCCCCGCGGCTTCTCCCGCCAGCAGCGAGGCACCAGGTGTCCCAGGCCCGCCCGGTCGAGGTTCCGCTGCATCGCGAACCGATCGCCGCCATCGCGCGGCACCGCCTTGTAGCGCCGCACGCTCTCGGGTCGAGGATTCCGCGGCCGATGCCAGCCCTTGCCATCGGGCTGAAGGGGCAGGCCGTCGACCGCCTCCCGAAACGTGACCCAGGCGGGGGGGTCCATGTCCTTAGTCGCCCTGTGGGCTACTAAGGACACGGGGTTGGGCTCGCTGTGGGTCGGCGACGGCCAGGGAACGGCGCCAGTGCGGGTGCCGATGACGATCGCGCGGCGGCGGCGCTGGGGGACGCCGAAGTCGGCGGCGTTCAGGACCTCCGCCTCGACCTCGAAGCCCAGCTCCTCCGCCTGGCGCTTGAACTCGACGAACTCGGCGCTCCGCAGCAGCTCGGGGACGTTCTCCATCACGAACGCGCGCGGTTCGACCGCCTCCAGGGCGCGCAGGTACTCGCGCCACAATCCCCGGCGCTCGAAACCGACCGCCTCGCGGTTCAGCGGGCTGAAGCCCTGGCAGGGAGGGCCGCCGATCACCACGTCGGCGACGGGGAACGACGCCACATCCTCGATCGGGCCACACGCCACGTGGTCGCCGAAGTTGGCCGCGTAGGTCGCCGCCGCGTCGCGATCGAACTCCACGGCAAACACGGAGCGGAACACCCCCGAGTCCTCGAAACCACGGGTCATGCCGCCGCAGCCGGCGAAGAGGTCGAGGAGCGTAAACACGCAGCGACGATATGGGGCTACGCGGCGGCTTTGGTTTCCCGCGTCCGCTCCGCTTCGGCGACGAACAGGTCGTGGAGGTCGGAGATCGCGTTGTGGGCGGGGGTGGAGCGGCGGCGCTGGAGGACGAGGAGGACCTCGGTGCCGTCGTCCTCGAGCGGGCGGTGGGTGATCTCGCCGGCGCGCTCGAGGGGGTCGCCGACGACGGAGTAGTCGGGGAGGACGGCGACGCCGAGGCCGGCGGCGACCATCAGCTTGCCCATCTCGGCGCCGTCGGCGGAGTAGGAGGCGGTCGGCTCGCGGCCGTCGAGGAGGCGGGCGACGTAGCGGTGCATGACGTAGCCGGCGCGCATCGCGATCAGCGGGCGCTCCCAGAGGTCGGCGGTGCGCACGGTGGCGCCGGCGGTCAGCTCGTCGTCGGGACGCATGCAGACGACCGGCCGCCCGCGCAGCAGCTCGGTGGACTCGAACTCGGTCGGCATGTCGTCGCCGTCCAGGTAGTTGACCAGGCCGAGGTCCATCGAGCCCTCCAGCAGCGCCCGGTGGATTGCCGTCTGCTGGGCGCTCAGGATCTCCACCTGGGTGGAGGCGTGGGCGTCGCGGAAGGCGTGGATGGTGGGCGCCAGCAGCGGCACGGTCGCCGCGGTGACGGTGCCGACGCGCACCGTGCGGGAGAGGGCGCGGCTGTCGTCGGCGGCGCGCTTGAGGTTGTCGGCGGCCTCGATCACGGCCAGCATGTGGGGGAGGAGCTCGCGGCCGTGCTCGCCCACCGTGGCGCCGGAGCGGCGGCGGTCGAGGATCTCGACGCCGAGCTCCCGCTCCAGCCGCCGCACGTTCTCGCTCAGCGCGGGCTGGGAGATGTGCAGGGCCTCGGCCGCGCGGCGGAAGGAGCCGAAGCGGGCGACAGCGGTGGCGTATTCGAGTTGCTGGATGCGCATGGGGGGGTGGGACTTATTTCATTTAAGTTGACCGACTAAGTAAGGAAAGACTATAGGGCTACCTGAAAGTCCGATTTGACAGGCCCCCCAGGCCGCCTGCATCATGCGCCACTCACAAAGCTAGCTTTGTTGACCGACTTAGTAAGGAAATGACCCTCCCCGGAGGGCGAAGCCCGAAGGAAGTCACTGAACCATGCCCCGACCGATCCGCCTCAACGCCTTCGACATGAACTGCGTCGCCCACCAGTCGCCTGGCCTCTGGCGGCATCCGGACGACCGCGCCGCCGACTACCGCAAGCTCTCCTACTGGACCGAGCTAGCCATGATGCTCGAGCGTGGTCGGTTCGATGGTCTTTTCATCGCCGACGTGCTCGGCATCTACGACGTCTACGGCGGCAGCCGCGACGCGACCGTCCGCCACGCCACCCAGGTCCCGGTCAACGACCCGGCGATGCTGATCTCGGCGATGGCCGCGGTCACCGGGGGCCTCGGCTTCGGCCTCACCGCGTCGATCTCCTTCGAGCACCCCTACCCCTTCGCCCGCCGGATGTCGACGCTCGACCACCTCACCGACGGCCGCGTCGGCTGGAACGTCGTCACCTCCTACCTGAAAAGCGGCGCCGAGAACATGGGCGAGGCCGACCAGCTGAACCACGACAACCGTTATGACGTCGCCGACGAGTACCTCGAGGTCTGTTACAAGCTCTGGGAGGGCAGTTGGGAGGACGGCGCCGTCCTCCGTGATCGCGTCGCCGGCGTCTTCACCGACCCGAGCAAGGTCCACGGGATCGAGCACGAGGGCACCTACTACAAGGTCCCCGGCATCCACCTCTGCGAGCCGTCGCCGCAGCGCTCCCCGGTGATCTACCAGGCGGGCGCCTCCTCCCGCGGCCGCCAGTTCGCCGCCGAGCACGCCGAGGCGATCTTCACCGCCGCGCCGACCAAGGAGATCCTCAAGGAGACGGTCGGCGACATCCGCCGGCGCATGCGCGATGCCGGCCGCGATCCCTACGACGCTCGCATCTACAACCTCCTCACCGCGATCACCGACGAGACCAAGGCGAAGGCCTGGGCCAAGCACGACGACCTCGAGCGTTATGGCGACGACGAGGCCGCGCTGACCCTCTTCTCCGGCTGGATGGGCGTCGACCTCTCCGAGTACGACCTGGACGACCCGATCGGCGAGGTGGAGTCGAACGCGATCCACTCCGCCGTCGCCGCCTTCCAGCAGGCCGACCCCGAGGGCGGCGAGTGGACCGTCCGCGACATCGCCCGCTGGGGCGTCGTCGGCGGCCTCGGCCCGCGCGTCGTCGGCTCCCCCGCCGAAGTCGCCGACCACATGCAGGAGTGGATCGATTATTCCGACGTAGATGGATTCAACCTCGCCTACGCGATCACGCCGGGGACGTTCATCGACGTGGTCGAGCACCTGATCCCGGAGCTGCAGCGGCGCGGCGTCGCACCCACGGAGTACGCGCCGGGACCGACCCTGCGCCAGCGCCTCTTCGACGGCGACGCGCGCCTGCCCGACAGCCACCCCGGCGCCTCCTACCGCCACCTCGGCCAGACCCTCGCGGGGGCCACTGCGTGAGCGACCTGCGCTTCCACTGGTTCCTGCCCACGCAGGGCGACGGCCGCGGCCTGATCGAGACCGGGGACGCGCCCCCGGCGGGCACGGCGGGCGGCCTGCGCGAGGCCTCGATCGCCTACCTGACCCGGGTCGCGACCGCCGCCGAGGACCTCGGCTTCGAGGCGGCGCTGACCCCGACCGGCGGTTGGTGCGACGACGCCTGGGTCGTCACCGCGATGCTTTCCGAGACCTCCGAGCGCCTCAAGTTCCTCGTCGCCTTCCGCCCCGGCATGGTCTCGCCGACCCTCGCCGCGCAGATGGCCGCGACCTTCCAATGGCACTCGCAAGGCCGCCTGTTGCTGAACGTGGTGACTGGCGGCGACGCGGGCGAACAGCGCGCCTTCGGCGACTTCCTCGGCAAGGAGGAGCGCTACCGGCGCACCGACGAGTTCCTCGAGATCGTCCGCCGCCTCTGGGACGGCGAGGCCGTCGACTTCCACGGCGAGCACCTTCAGGTGGAGGGCGCGACGATCCACCGCCTGCCGGACCCGCGCCCGGAGATCTACTTCGGCGGCTCCTCGCCGGCCGGGATCGAGGTCGCGGCCCGCCACGTCGACGTCTACCTCACCTGGGGCGAGCCGCCCGCCGCGGTCGCCGAGAAGGTCGAGCGCGTTCAAGAGGCCGCCGCCGGGCAGGGCCGCGAGGTCCGCTTCGGCATCCGCCTCCACACGATCAGCCGCGACGACTCCGCCGCCGCCTGGGCGCAGGCCGAGCGCCTGCTCGACTCGGTCCCGGCCGAGACGATCGCCCAGGTCCAGGACCGGCTGCGCCGCTCCGAATCGGAGGGCCAGCGGCGGATGACCGAGCTGCACGGCGGCTCGCGCGCCAACCTCGACGTCTCGCCCAACCTCTGGGCCGGGGTCGGCCTGGGACGCGGCGGCGCCGGCACCGCGCTGGTCGGCTCGCACGCCGAGGTCGCCGAGCGGATCGAGGAGTACGCCGAGGTCGGGATCGAGGAGTTCGTCCTCTCCGGCTACCCGCACCTCGAGGAGCTCTACTGGTTCGGCGAGGGCGTCCTGCCGCTGCTCGAACGCCGCGGCCTCTGGCGCCCGCCCGGTGAGCTCGAGCGCGCGTTCTCCGGCGGCCGCGAGGGCACCGCCGTCCCCTTCGCCGCGGGGGCCTCCCGATGAGCGTTCGCACTTCTCCGCGCATAGCGCGGCAAACTGCGAACTCGACCAGGGTGGCCCACGGGTGCGTTCGCACTTCTCCGCGCATAGCGCGGCAAACTGCGAACTCGACCGGGAGGGTGGGGCGATGAGCGCGCCGACCCAGCGCATCGCGATCGTCGGCGGCGGGGCGGCCGGGGCGCTCGCCGCCGTCCACCTGCTGAGGGAGTACCGGGAGAACTGCGCCCTGGAGATCGACCTGGTCGACCGCACCGGCGGCTTCGGCGCCGGCGTCGCCTACGGCACCACCGACCCGCTCCACCTGCTGAACGTCCCCGCGGTGCGGATGGGTGCGATCCACGGCCGCCCCGAGCATTTCCACGAGTGGCTCGCCGAGCGCGGCGAACCGGTGGCCGAGGAAGCGTTCATGTCCCGCGGCCTCTACGCCACCTACATCCGCGACCTGCTGGCCACCGCCGAGCGCGAGGCCACCGACGCCCGCCTGCGCCGCCACTGCGGCGAGGTGACGGCGATCACCGAGCACCACGGCGCCGCCCCTGCGCCGCTCGAGCTGAGCCTCGCCGACGGCGAGCAGATCGAGGCCGACCGCGTGATCCTCGCGATCGGCCAGCTCGGCGCCGGTGACCCGATCGAGGTCCCGGCCGAGCTGAAGGCCTCCGGCACCTACGTCGCCGACCCCTGGGCGGCGGGGGCGCTGGAGGAGGCGCGAAAGTCCCGCGAGGTACTCGTCGTCGGCACCGGCCTCTCGATGGTCGACATCGCCCTGACCCTCTGCGAAGGCGGCGCCGGGCCGCGCATCCGCGCCGTCTCCCGCCACGGCCTGGTGCCGCGCCGCCACCGCCGCACGCTCACCAACCTGCGCCGCTTCCACATCCCGACCGAGACCGGCCGCCTGGAGCCGATGGTTGCCGCGATCTTCGCCCAGTTCTGTCGCGTCTCCCAGCAGGGTGACGACTGGCGCGATGTGATCGACTCGATGCGGCCGGTGACGCCGGCGCTCTGGAAGGCGCTCAGCGTGGACGAGCAGCGCCGCTTCCTGGTCGAGTTCCAGCGCCTCTGGGACGTCCACCGCTTCCGCATGGCGCCCGAGGTGGCCGACCGCTTCGAAGCCCTGGAAGCTGCCGGGCGCGTACGCACCGAATCGAACTCGATCGTCTCGCTGGAACCGCACGGCGACCGCGTCCGCGTCTTCCTGCGCATCCCCGGCGCCACTGATCTCGACGAGGTCGAGGTGGACCGGGTGATCAACTGCTCGGGCGCCGGGACCGACCTGCGCCGCCAGGCGCCGCCGCTGCTGGCGGGCCTGCTGGCGGCGGGCGTCGCCCGTCCCGACGAGCTCGGCCTCGGCCTCGACGTCGACGAGCGCGGCGCGCTGCTCGGC
>JBOGYZ010000292.1:0-7370 GCA_050697015.1 Solirubrobacterales bacterium | reverse complement strand
GGCCACAACCTGCCAGGGCCGTGTCCGAGACGCCCGGGACGCAACTCGGACCGCCGCACCGGCCGGCCACCCCGGCCGGAACCCCCGGCCGTGAAATCACACACCCAGCCCCCGACCTACCCCTGCGCCGCCGGGGCGGGCGGGCGGATCTCCTTCGGCAGCATGAAGCGGACGTCCTCGTGGACGGTCCGCAGCTCACCGACGTCCTCGGCGCCGCGCTCGCGGAAGAAGTCGACCAGGCGCTCGACCAGCTCCTCGGGGGCGCTCGCGCCGGAGGTGATGCCGACCGTCCCGACGCCCTCCAACCACTCGTCCTTCACCTGGGTGTGGTTGTCGATCAGCCAGGAGTCGGCGCCGTGTTCGCGCGCCACCTCGACCAGGCGGTTGGAGTTGGAGGAGTTGGTCGAGCCGATCACCAGCACCAGGTCGCACTCGGTCGCCAGCTGCTTCACCGCGATCTGGCGGTTGGTGGTGGCGTAACAGATGTCGTCAGACTTGCTGGAGACGATCGCGGGGAACTTGGCGCGCAGGGCGGCGATCGTCTCGGCGGTCTCGTCGACCGACAGCGTCGTCTGGGTGATGAAGGCGACCTTGTCGGGATCCGGGACGTCGAGCGTCGCGACTTCGTCGGCCGTTTCGATCAGGACGATCGACCCGGGCGCCTCGCCCATCGTGCCTTCGACCTCCTCGTGCCCGGCGTGGCCGATCATCACCATCGTGTAGCCCTGGGCGGCGAAGCGGCGGGCGGAGACGTGGACCTTGGTCACCAGCGGGCAGGTGGCGTCGATCGTCCGCAGGCTGTGGGCGGCGGCGTTCTCGTGGACCGCCGGGGAAACACCGTGGGCGGAGAACACGACGATCGCGCCCTCCGGCACCTCGCTCTCCTGGTCGACGAAGATCGCGCCGCGCCGGGAGAGCTGCTCGACCACGTGTTTGTTGTGGACGATCTCTTTGCGGACGTAGACGGGGGCGCCGTGGACCTCGAGCGCGCGCTCGACGGTCTGGACGGCGCGGTCGACTCCGGCGCAGTACCCGCGCGGGGCGGCGAGCAGGACCTTCTTTGGGCCGGCGATTGCGGTGCTTGGCATGTTTCCAGGGTACCGATAGCCTGACCGGGGATGACCACGCAGGGACGCCACCTCGACCGACTGACGGCCGTCGATGCCTCGTTCCTGGCGAACGAGAGCACGTCCAGCCACATGCACGTGGGCGCGATCCTGATCTTCGAGGGGCCGCCGCCGCGCTACGTCGACCTGGTCGAGCACGTCCGCGGGCGCCTCTCCCAGGTGCCGCGGTTCCGCCAGAAACTCGTGGTGCCGCCGCTGGAGACCGGCCGCCCGCTCTGGGCCGACGACGTCAACTTCAACCTCAGCTACCACATCCGCCACACCGCGCTGCCCGAGCCGGGCGGCGAGGCGCAGCTGAAACGGCTGACCGGACGGGTCTTCTCGCAGCAGCTCGATCGCTCGAAGCCCCTCTGGGAGCTCTGGCTGGTGCAGGGGCTGGAGCGCGACCGCTTCGCGATCCTGACCAAGACCCACCACGCGATGGTCGACGGCATCTCCGGCGTCGACATCGGCACCGTGCTCTTCGACCTCGAGCCGGTGCCGAAGCCGGCGGCGGTGGAAGACGAATGGGTGCCGCAGAAGTCCCCGTCGACGGCGGAGCTGGTCGCGCGCGGGCTCGGCGACGCGGTCGCGCTGCCGGTCAAGGCGGCAGAGAAGGCGGTCGAGGCGATCCGCCATCCGGAGAGCGCGGCGCGCAAGGCGGTCGAGGCTCTGGAGGCGCTGAGCGCGGTCGTCAGCCAGTTCGCCGACCCGGCCCCGGACGTGCCGCTGAACGTCGAGATCGGGCCGCACCGGCGCTACGTCTGGGCGCGCTCGGAGCTGGCGACCTTCAAGCGGATCAAGGACACCTTCGGCGGCACCGTCAACGACGTCGTGCTGGCGGCCGTCACCGGCTCGATCCGCAACTGGCTGCACAGCCGCGGCGTGCGCACCGAGGGACTGGAGCTGCGAGCCCTGGTGCCGGTCTCGATCCGCGCCGAGGACGAGCACGGGAACCTCGGTAACCGGATCACGTTGATGCGCGGGCCGCTGCCGGTCTACATCGAGGACCCGGTGCGGCGGCTCCGGGCGATCAGCGAGGAGATGGCGGGCCTGAAGGAATCCAAACAGGCGTTGGGGGCGGAAATGATCTCCCGCTTCAACGACTTCGCGCCGCCGACGCTGCTCGCCCAGGCCTCGCGCCTCAACTTTTCCACCCGCCTCTTCAACCTCCTGGTGACCAACGTGCCGGGCCCGCAGATCCCCCTTTACGTGCTGGGACGGGAACTGGAAGAGGTCTTCCCGGTCGCCTTCCTGCCGCAGAACCACGCCCTCGCGATCGCGATCATGAGCTACCACGGGAAGATCGGCTTCGGCCTGCTCGCCGACTACGACTCGATGGAGGACATCAACATCCTCGGCGATGGGATCAACGAGGCGCTCGACGAGCTCCTCGCCGCCGCGGGCGAATCCGCCGCGGCTGCGTAGCCGGATCGGCGGGGCCGAGCCGGCGCCCCGGCTACCCTCTGTCGATGGGTCTCCTTCTCGTCCTGCTGTTCATCATCGTCCCGATCGCCGAGCTCTACGTGATCATCCAGGTGGGTGGGCTGATCGGCGTCGGGCCGACCCTGCTCCTCCTGCTGCTGGACGCGGTCCTCGGCTCCTGGCTCCTCAAACACCAAGGCCGCAGCGCCTGGCGGCGCTTCAACCAGGCACTGGCGGAGAAACGCCTGCCCGGCAAAGAGGTCGCCGACGGATTCCTCGTCATCCTCGGCGGCGCCCTCCTGATCGCCCCGGGTTTCATCACCGACATCTTCGGCATCCTCTTCCTGCTGCCGCCGACCCGCGCCGTCGCGAGGCGCATCCTGCGCCGCTTCGCGATCGGTCGAGTGACGGTGGCCGGCTTCCCCGCGGGCGCGGCGATGGGCGGCTTCGGCAGCGGCCCGAGCGGCGGGCGGCGGCCCGGCGCGAAGCCCTCCTACGACTACGACGTCGATGCCGAAGAGGTCCCGGACGAGCCGGACTCAGACCACCGCCTCCCGCCCGCCTCGGACTGAGCCTTGGAGACCCAGGCACCGGCGCCGGAGGTCTGGCCGCTGCTCGCCGAGCCCGCGTGCCGGCACGAGTGGTCGCGGAGCTAGCCGACGACCCAGGCCTTGGCCTCATCCACAGCGTCGAATCCGAAGAGCTTGACGTCGACGGGGACCAGCTGCGAGAGGGCCGGGAAGGCGGCGCGGTAGATGAAGTTGGCGTCAGCCGCGACCGCGACCCGGCGCCAGTCTTTGCTGTGGCCGAGGTCGAGCTCGGGGTCGCTCCGAAGCTCTTCGAAGCGCGATTTCAGCGTCCCCAGGTCGAAGCCCTCGTCGGCCACCAGCAGCAGCCGCACGTCTCCCGCCCCGGCTGCCTCACGCAGCGCCGGGGTCAGCACGTCGGCGTAGTCGGCGTCGCTCAGCTCGTCGGTGATCCGGAAGCCGATCGTCCCGGCGGGCATGTCGGTGATCGGCTCGATCAAGTCGGCTGCGGAGGGCTCAGAAGCCGAGTGCGAACTTGGCGTCCTCGGACATCATTTCCGGAGACCAGGCGGGGTCGAAGACCATCTTCGGGTGGACCGCCGAGACGCCGGGGAGGTCGCCGACGAACTCGCGCATCTGCTCGGAGACCTGAGGGCCGATCGGGCAGGCGGGAGTGGTCAAGGTGAAGGTGACGTAGACGTCCTCTTTCTCGATCGCCACGTCGTAGACGAGGCCGAGCGAGACGAAGTCGAGGCCGAGCTCGGGGTCGATGACCTCCTCGAGCGCCTCGTAGACGTCTTCCTCGGTCGGCGTTTCCGGGTGGGCGACTGGCTGCTGCTCTTGATCTGCCATGCCCAGATGGTACCCGGGTCAGCGGTTGGGCCCCGGCAGGGGCGGCCCCGGCGGCGGATCCTCGGCGTCCGGCCGGAGGTGGAGCTGCCAGTAGCCGACATCGTGCCAGGCGCCTTCCTTCCAGCCGATGTCGCGGAGGGCGCCGATCGGTTCGAAGCCCATGCTCTCGTGCAGGCCGATGCTGGCCGGGTTCGGCAGCGTGACCCCGGCCACCGCGATGCGGAAGCCCTGGGCGCGCAGGCGGTCGAAGAGCTCGGCGTAGAGGGCGCGACCCACTCCTCGGCCGTGATGGGCGCCGTCGACGTAGACGGAGACTTCGACCGACCAGTCGTAGGCGGCGCGCTCGGCCCAGCGGCAGCCGTAGGCGTACCCGATGACCTCCTCACCCTCCTCGGCGACGAGGAACTGATGTCTGGCCGAGTACTTCTCGATCCGCCGGGCGAACTCGGCCGCGTCAGGCGGCACCAGCTCAAAGGAGATCGGGGTCGATTCGACGTTCGGCGCGTAGATCGCCGCGCAGGCGGCGGCGTCGCGGTCGGGATCGGCGGGTCGGATCGTCATCGTCAAGCCGCTCAGAATAGGCTGCCGCCGATGAACAGGGACTCGGACCGGGTCATACGGCGCTCGATCGGGATCGTCTTCACCGACGGCGGCCTGCTGTCGCTGAGTGGGACCGCGCCGACGCAGGGCGGCCACGGCGACGAGCCGCTGCTGGCGGTCCTCTGCGACCCCGACGCGGCGCCGATCGCCTTCGAAGAGGCGCTGCTCTCGACCGAATACGACGAGGCCGGCGTGCAGCGGCGGGCGACGCTGGAGCTGTGGCTCGACCCCGAGGAAGGCCGGCCGATCCGCGGCGGCGGCACGCTGATCAGCGCCGTCGAGGTCGAGATGGAAGGACTGCACACGCGGATCGCCTTCTTCCGCTGGTCGATCGAGGGGCGCGAAGGGCTCGGCCATTACGAGATCGCGCGGGCCCGTGGCTGAGGCGGGCGCGGCGGGCGGACCGATCGAGGCGGTCGTCTCCGACTTCGGCGGGGTGCTGACCACGCCGCTGATGAACTCGTTCCTGGCCCTGCAGGACGCGCACGGGGTCGCCGCGGAGGACTTCGGCAAGGCGATGCGCGCGGCGGCCGAGTCGGGCGACGGGGAGAACCCGCTGTTCAAGTTGGAGCGCGGCGACGTCACCGAAGCGCAGTTCCTCGAGGTGCTGCGCGACGGGCTCGAGCCGCTCCTCGGCCACCGTCCCGAGCTGCACCGCTTCCGCGAAATCTTCTTCGAGGCGCTCGATCCGAACGAGCCGATGATCGAGCTGATGCGCGAGTGCAAGGCGAGCGGCCGACGGATGGCGATGCTCACCAACAACGTGCAGGAGTGGGAGCCGCTCTGGCGCACGATGCTGCCGGTCGACGAGATCTTCGAGACGGTGATCGACTCCGGCTTCGTCGGCTACCGCAAGCCGGAACGGCAGATCTACGAGATCACGCTGGAGCGCCTCGGCCTGCCGGCGTCGGCCTGTCTGTTCGTCGACGACCTCGAGGTCAACATCGAGGCCGCGCGGGAGCTCGGCTTCACCGCGGTGCAGTACCGCGAGCCCGACCAGGCGATCGCCGAGGTCCGCGCCGTTCTCGCCGCCTAGCCCTGCTCGGCCGGCTCCGGCACCGGCGCTTGCGGGCGCTCGCGCCAGCGGCGGGCGAACGGTAGGCGCCAGCTGTGCGGGGCGATCAGGCTGCCGATCTCGGCCGGTCCCCACGAGCCCGGGGGGTACGGCTTCACCGGGGGCGGGTTCCGCAGCAGCGGTTCCGCCACTTCCCAGAGCCGCTCCATGTCGCGGGCGCTGGTGAAGAGGGTGCGGTCGCCCGCCATCGCGTCGCGGATCAGCCGCTCGTAGGCCTCCAGCGTGTCGTCGCGATAGTCGGTTTCCTCGAGCGAGAACTGCATGCTCGCCTTGTCGAGGACCATCCCCATCCCCGGCCGCTTGCCGTAGAAGGAGAGCGAGACGCGCGAGGATTCATCGAGGTCGAAGGTGAGGTGGTCGGGGCCATAGCGGCCGACCCGCGAGTGGGCCGGGAACATCGACTGCGGCGGCTCGCGAAAGGCGACCGAGATGATCCGCGCCCCTTCCCCCATCCGCTTGCCCGTTCGCAGGTAGAAGGGGACCCCGCTCCAGCGCCAGTTGTCGAGTTCGCATTTCAGCGCGACGAAGGTCTCGGTGCTGGAGTCGGGATCGACCCCCGGTTCGTCCTTGTAGCCCTCGTACTGGCCGCGGACGACCTCGTCGGGGTCGAGCGGCAGGAGGCTGCGGAAGACCTTGTTCTTCTCCTCGGTGATCGGCAGCGAGGCGAGCGCGGTCGGCGGCTCCATCGCGACGAACGCGAGGATCTGCATCAGATGCGTGACGACCATGTCACGGAAGGCGCCCGTTTTCTCGTAGAACGCGGCGCGCGAGCCGACCCCGAGCGTCTCCGGCACGTCGATCTGGATGTGGTCGATGTGATCGCGGTTCCAGATCGGCTCGAAGAGGCCGTTGGCGAAGCGCAGCGCGAGGATGTTCTGCGCCGCCTCCTTGCCGAGGAAGTGGTCGATGCGGAAGATCTGCTCCTCGTGGAGCACCGAGTGGAGGGTGTCGTTCAGTTCCTGCGCGCTCTTCAAGTCGGTCCCGAACGGCTTCTCCATGATCACCCGGGCGTGTTGGGTGAGATGCGCGTCGGCCAGCATGTGGATGACATCGGTGGCGGCCGCCGGCGGCACGCTCAGGTAGTGGAGGAGGTGCGTGTCGGGGCCGAGCAGCTCGACCTCGTGGTCGACCGCCTCCTTCAGCTTCTCGGGGCCCTCGCCGACCGGGATGTAGACGATCCGGCGCGAGAATTCGGCCCAGTCGGCCTCGGAGAAATCGTGCCGCGAGAACTCCTCGCAGGCGTCGTGGACGATCTCCCGGAACTCCTCGTTGCCGATCTCCTCGATCGAGGCCCCGAGCACCCGGAATTCCGGCATCAGCTCCGACTGGAACAGCCGCAGCATCCCCGGCAGCAGCTTGCGTTTCGCCAGGTCCCCGGTGGCCCCGAAGATGACGATCAGGTACGGCGGCAGCGGCTGGACGACGCGCGCGTCCATTTCTTCCGTGATGTGCTGC
The DNA here is from genome assembly GCA_050697015.1 of Solirubrobacterales bacterium. Taxonomy (GTDB): domain Bacteria; phylum Actinomycetota; class Thermoleophilia; order Solirubrobacterales; family 70-9; genus VAYN01. The sequence goes on along the minus strand of JBOGYZ010000292.1, from coordinate 330 downwards.
TGCGTCTCCCGGTGCGTAGTCGGAACACCGGTGTGATCTCCGCCTGCCATGCGCTCAGACTAGCTACCCGGTCCCGCGGGTCGTGACCGTTTGTTGGCGGCGCGGGGCCGGGTGACGCTGACGCGTGGGGAGAGGGACGGACAAGGAACGCTGGCCGTTGGGAGTGTGGAGGGATCGTCGCGGGCGGGTCACGCGAGAGCCACGGAAGTCCCACGGATCCGTCACGGATGTCTCATGCCGTCGCAGAGACGCCGGGAAGTCCACGCTTCCTCCCGTGTCGTCCAACAGTCACGGACGCGCTGCGTGGATTGACCACACCATGGTGTGGTC
>JBOGYZ010000291.1:0-4844 GCA_050697015.1 Solirubrobacterales bacterium | reverse complement strand
CCCCTGAACGAACCTCCCGCAGTTCGTGAGGGAAGGGGTCCCCCGCCGCTCTCTTCGCAAAGCAGCCCTTAGAGGGCCTCGGAGCTGAACGCCGGGTCAGCCTCCGCCGCTTCGACCGCCGCCACCTCGTCGCCGGCAGGCTCGGGGCGGAGCACCGCGAGGGCGACCCCGAGAGCCGCGAGCAGAAGCCCGGCGGCGATCACGAAGGCGAGCCGGTAGCCGCTCGTCAGGGCCGAGGCGGTGGAGTCGCCACCGCTGACCAGGTTCGAGGTGCGGCTGGTCGACAGCGTCGCCAGCACGGCGAGCCCGAGGGCGCCGCCGACCTGCATGGTCGTGTTGACCAGCCCGGAGGCGAGGCCGGCCTCCTCCGGCTTCACGCCGGTCATCGCCAGGGTCATGATCGACGGGAACGAGAGCCCCGCGCCGACCCCGACCAGCACCATCGCCGGCAGCACTTCGGACCAGTAGCTCCCGTCGCTGGAGATCTGCGACAGGTAGAGCAGGCCCGCCCCGACCGAGACCAGGCCCGGCAGTAGCGTCGCCCGCGCCCCGAAGCGCATGTTCAGTTTGGCCGAGAAGCCGAGCGAGAGGATGCCGATGATCGCCGTCATCGGGATGAAGGCGAGGCCGACCTCGAGCGAGTCGAAGCCGAGCACTTTCTGCAGGAACAGGGCGCCGAGGAAGAACATCGCGTAGATCCCGGCGACCATCAACGCCTGGATCGCGTTGGCGCCCGAGAGGTTCCGCGAGCGGAAGATCCGCAGCGGGATCAGCGGGTTCGCGGCGCGCGACTCGCGGACCACGAAGGCGGTGAGGAGCGCCACCGCGCCGGCTCCGAAGCCGAGCGTGTGGGCCGAGCCCCAGCCGTAGTTGGTGGCCTCGACGATCGCGTAGACACCCATCATCACCGCGGTGACGATGAACGTGGCACCGGGCAGGTCGGCCCCTTTGGAGAAGCCGAGGCCCTTGTCCCGCGAGAGGTAGCGCAGCGCGAGGACGCCGGTGACGACCGCGATCGGCAGGTTGACGATGAAAATCCAGTGCCAGTTGATGGCCTGGGTGATCGCGCCGCCCGCGAGCAGCCCGATCGAGCCGCCGGCGGAGGCGACGAACGAGTAGACGCCGATCGCCCTCGCCTGCTCCCCACGCTCGGGGAACATGGTGACGATCATGCCGAGGATGACGGCGGAGGTGAGGGCGCCGCCGATGCCCTGGATGAAGCGGGCGACGACGAGCACGGACTGGCTGTCGGCCACCCCGCAGGCAAGCGAGGCGGCGGTGAACAGGCCCAGCCCGGTGAGGAAGACGTCACGACGCCCGAGCAGGTCGCCGAGGCGTCCGGCCAGCAGCAGCAGGCCGCCGAAGGAGATCAGGTAGGCGTTGACGACCCAGGCGAGGCTCGACTGGGAGAAGCCGAGATCGGTCTGGATCTTGGGAAGAGCGACGTTCACGATCGTCGCGTCGAGGACGATCATCAGCATGCCCGCGCACAGGACCACGAGGGCGATCCAGCGCGAGCGGTCGGAGGTGGACGGTGAGTGAGCTATATTTTCATTCGTAACTGACATGGGATCGTCACTGTAGCAATGACTATCCATATTGCAAGTATCATTTGTTAAAATCGTGGCTACAGACATGAATCCGGCGACTCAAACCCCCCAGACGACGGGCACGATGGGACTGCTGTCCCAGTTGAACCGCGTCATCTACCGACGGGCCACCGAGGACGTCCTCGGGATCAAGCTGAAGCAGCTGATCGCGCTCGAAATCCTCGTCCGCAACGAAGGCTGCCTACAGCAGGAGCTGGGCGCCACGCTGATGGTCGACCCGAACAACTGCGTGCTGCTGCTGAACGAGCTCGACGATCACGGCTTCGTCGAGCGACAGCGCGACCCGAAGGACCGCCGCCGCCACATCGTCGTCATCACCCCCGCAGGGGTGAAGGCGCTGCGGAAGGCGGAGGCGAAGCTCGAGGAGCTGGAGGGCGAAGTGCTCGCCAACCTCGACGTGGCCGAACGCGAGCAGCTGCGCGACCTGCTGATGCGGGCGATGGACGGGCAGGACCCAAGCATCGACGTCGTCTGCCTCGACTAGTCGCGGGGGGCGTAGCGGCGGTGCAGGATCAGGACGTTGCCGTCCGGGTCCTTGAACGGCGCCTGCAGGCAGACGCCGGAGTCCATCGTCTCGGCGAGGAACTCGACTCCTTGACCCTCCAGCTCGGCGCGCGCCGCTTCGACGTCGTCGACCCGAAGGGCGATCGGGCTGCCGTTCGGCGCGAACTCACGGCCGACCGCGACGGAGTCGAGGATCTGCAGGGTCAGGTTGCCGGTCTCGAACTCGCCGCCGGGGATCCGGCCGTATTCCTGGGACTGGTCGAGGCCGAGCGTGCCGCCGTAGAACTCGACCGCGCGCGGATAGTCGGTGACGAAGACGGCGGCGAAGTCCGCTCCTTCGACCTTCATCGTCGGCTCAGTCGACCGAGCCGAAGCCGACCCGGTGGTCGTTCGAGGCGACGCGCAGGAAGGCGACCTTGCCGAGGTAGAGCGAGATCACACCGTCCTCGGTGTGGAGGTCGTGCCAGCCGCCCTTCTCGAGCTGCTTGCGAAGGTCCTTGAGGTCGTCTTCGCCGAGGCGGGCCTGGATCACCTGGCCGCCTTCGAAGCCGATCTCGACGCGCTGTGCCTCTGCCATCAGTGCCCTCCTGCGGGTTCGACGATCTCGGTCAGGACCCCGCCGGTGGAGCGGGGGTGAAGGAAGGCGACGCGGCTGTCGCGGATGCCGACGCGCGGCTCCTCGTCGATCAGCCGGATGCCGGCGGCGGTGAGGCGCGGCAGGGTGGCGTCGATGTCGTCGACCGCGTAGGCGACGTGGTGCATGCCGGGGCCGGACTTGGCGAGGAATTTGCCGACGGCGGTGTCGGGGCCGAGCGGGCTCAGCAGCTCGACGTGCCCGTCGCCGACATCCAGCAGCACCGCCTCGACACCCTGCGAGTCGACCGTCTCACGGTGGACCAGCTCCATCTCGAAGCTCGTCTCATACAGGGCGATCGCGGCGTCGAGATCCTCGACGGCCACACCGATGTGGTCGATCCTTCCGAACATGCGCCGAAGTCTATGGAGTCGGCTCGGCGCGGATGATCTCGGCCATCGCCGCGAGGCTGACCTCGAGCTGCTCGGGGCTCGGCTCCTTCGTCGCCAGGTGGCGCTGGATCTCGCGGCCGGGCGCGTGGAAGGCCTCGGCGAGCGCCTCGCCGTGGTGGCGGTCCGACCAGGCGAAGGCCTCGACCGCAAGCGAGGCGCCGGCGAGGCTGACCACCGCGCGGGCGGCATGCGAGGGCTTGTCGACGAGGCGCTCGAGCGCGATCGTGCCCGCGGCGGAGAGCAGCATCATCGGGACGATCAGGTTGGAGCCGCAGCGGTCGTGCTCTTTGGGGACCGAGGCGACGTCGTCGACTCCCTGCTCGTAGGCGGCGATCGCCTTGTGCTCGGCGCCGTGGTAGGCGGCGAGATCGCGGTCGGTGAGCGCGACGACGGCGGGGATCGCGCCGATCGCCTGGATCAGGCCCTCGCGGCTCGCCGAGGCGGGGCCGCGGCGGCGCATCAGGCTGGAGATCGCCAGGGTCGAGGCGGTGGCGACGAGGACGCGCGGGTCCTCGAACGGAAGGCGGGCCGAGCGCATCCGCTTGCGCACCAGCGGCAGCACCAGCATCGCCTCGGCCAGTTTGACCGGGCCGCGCAGGCCGGGAACCTTGGCGACGAGCTCGGGGACCAGCTCCGGCTTGCGTTCGGAGGCGACTTCGATCGAGCCGTCGGGGCGGCGGACCGCGGCGGCCCAGTGGGTCGGGCCGTGGACCAGCAGGCCGTTGCGCAGCGCCATCCCGCCGAGCCGCAGCTTCTTGGCTTTCGCCTCCTCCGCCATGGACCCAAGATACGAGATCGGGGCGGCCGCCGAAAAACAGAGAGGGCGCCGAGTCAAGTCTCGACGCCCTCTCCCCCCTGTTCAAGCCGACCGGAAGCCCCCAGTCCGAGCCTCCGGCCGGTGTTACGGCTCTCCCTGGCTTAGCTTGGAAAGCCGCAATTAGAAAACCCTTTATGCGGCGGAAGTTGCGCTGAACGAAGGACGAGTTTCGGCGGAGGCGGGGCGCGGCGTCAGGGCTTGCCGAGACGCTCGCGGAGCTCGGCGAGGCGCTCGCCGAAGGCTTTCTCGCGGCCGTTGCCGGTCGGTTCGTAGAAGACGCGATCGGCGAGGCCGTCGGGGAGGTACTGCTGGGCGGCGACGCCGCCGGGGTGATCGTGGGCGTACTGGTAGCCCGTGCCGCGACCGAGCGCCTTGGCGCCGGGATAGTGGGCGTCGCGCAGGTAGTCGGGCGGGGTCTGGGCACCGTTCTGGCGCACCTCGGCGCGGGCGGCGCCGATCGCCGTCGTCGCCGCGTTGGACTTCGGCGCCAGCGCCAGGTAGATCGCCGCCTGGCTCAGGTTCAGCGCGCACTCGGGGAGGCCGACGCGGTCGACCGCGCGGGCGGCGGCGTCGGCGACCAGGAGCGCTATCGGGTCGGCGTTGCCGATGTCCTCGGAGGCGAGGATGACCATCCGGCGGGCGAGGAAGCGCGGGTCCTCGCCGCCCTCCAGCATCACCCCCAGGTAATAGAGCGAGGCGTCGACGTCGGAGCCGCGGGTGGACTTGATCCAGGCGGAGATGAAGTCGTAGTGGCGGTCGCCCTGGCGGTCGTAGCCGATCGCGCGGCGCTGCAGCGCATCCTCGACCGCGGCGACGTCGACCTCCTTGCCGCCGGCGCGCTCGGCCGCCCGCTCCAGGGCGGAGAGGGCCGTGCGGGCGTCGCCGCC
>JBOGYZ010000290.1:0-11242 GCA_050697015.1 Solirubrobacterales bacterium | reverse complement strand
GCGGATAACTGCGAACTCGACCCGGGAGGGGTGTCGGGACGTGGGAGGAAGGCGCACGGAAGGCTGACTCGTCCGGGTTCCGTGTCCTTCTCCGCGCTTGCGTGCGTGTTCCTCATCACCGGATCCGTCGCTTGGTGACTTATGGGCGCTATGGCGCCCTCAACTCAGCGAGCGTCAGACCCTCTCGGGGAAGTGTGTCTTCCTCCCCCGCCCCGACCTGCCGCGGATCCCGCCCCTATGTGAGGTGTCTCCATAACTTTTTGACCGCGACCGCAACTATGCTGTCGCCCGCGCGTTAGCGCTTACAAATAAATGCCTAATCCCGGCCCTAGATGGGCCGGGAGCGGGGGAACCAAGTTTTTGGGGCTAATCCACCAGCCGGTGGAGGCGCAGGACTCCTTCAGCGCCCGCCCGACAGCTAACCCCGCAGGCATCCGAAGGAGGTAGTTGATGCCGTTGTCCCCTGGGGTGGCCAGGAGTGCCGCCCGTCGCAGTCTCATCGCAGCGCTCTCCCTGGCCGCCTTGGCCATGCTCGGCCTGGCCTTTATCGCCGCGCCGTCGGCCTCGGCGAAGAAGGTCCTCCAAGGCGGGATCAGCAGTTCCGGCCTTGAAGCGGAAATTCCCGAATCGACCGAAGGCGAAACCCCGGTCGAAACGGAAACGGGCGAAATCGTCGAAGGCGAAGGCGAAACCGGCCCGGTCGGGAAGGCGCGCCTCGTCGGCACCCGGGCGATCGCCCCGGCCAACGCCCCTCTCGCGGTCAAGCGCGTGATCGCCGCCGCGAACCGCATCCGCACCCTCCCCTATATCTGGGGCGGCGGCCACGGCCGCTGGCAGGACTCGGGGTACGACTGCTCCGGCTCGGTCTCCTTCGCGCTCCACGGCGCGCGGATGCTGACCACCCCGCTCACCTCCGGCTCCTTCGAGACCTGGGGCGAAGCCGGTGCCGGGCGCTGGATCACGGTCTACGCCAACGCTTCGCACGTCTACATGGTCGTCGCCGGGCTGCGGTTCGACACCGCGGGCGACGTCAGCGAAAGCGGTCCCCGCTGGCACCCGACCACCGCCGCGGCGGCGAGCGGCCGCTTCATCGTCCGCCACCCGGTCGGCTACTAGGCGAAGCTCAGATCCGCGCAAAAAAAAGGGCCGCCCTCAGACAGGGCGGCCCTTTTCGCAGCTTGGTGCGGATCAGATCAGGCGGCTTTTTTGTAGTAGTTCGCGTTGATCTCCGCGTATTTCGCCCACTCGGCGGGAAGCTGGTCCTCGGCGAAGCAGGCGTCGACCGGGCAGGCCTCGACGCAGGCGTCGCAGTCGATGCACTCGTCCGGATCGATGTACAGCTGCTCGACCGACTCGTAGTCGGGCTCATCGGGCGTCGGGTGGATGCAGTCGACGGGGCATACCTCGACGCACGAGTTGTCCTTCTGGCCGATGCATGGCTCGGCGATCACGTAGCTCATTCGCGGAGTCTCCTAGTTGGTTTCCGGGTGCCCTGCCGGGTACCCCGGCCAAGCGCAAAACTCCATTTTAGGGGTTGTGGAGACAAGACGACCGGCCGTATGTTTCCGCCGCCCGTGGCTCCGAGGAGAAAGAACGTCGCCGCCCGGTGGCTCGCCCTGCCGGCCCTTGCCGCGGCCTCGGTCGCACTGGCGCTGGGCGCCGGTGGCGCCGCGGCCGCGACCGAAGCCTCGGTACCCGCGGATCCCGAAGCGGGACCTGCCGCCGGCCCCGCCGGGTCGGTGAATACCCGCGTGATCGTCCAGTGGGAACGCGGCAGCGACCACGCCGAACGCGTTGAAGCGCGCGCCGACGCAGGGGTCACCTACGCGGCCGAACTCGGCGATCCGAGCTTCCAGCTGGTCGAAGCCGAAGACGGGAGCGCCGCCGCCGCGGCCGCGGCGCTCGAAGCCGATCCCGCCGTCGCCGTCGCCGAACCGGACGGGTTCCGCAAGCTCGAGGCGATCCCGAACGACCCGTTCTTCGCCCAGCAGTGGGGGCTGCGCAACACCGGCCAGGCGGTGGCCGGGCTCGCGGGCGGAAAATCCGGCAACGACATCGACGTCGTCAACGCCTGGAACCGCACGGTCGGCACGCCGACCACCATCGTCGCCGACATCGACAGCGGCTACCGCGCGGACAGCCCCGACCTCGGCCCGGTCGAGTGGACCAACTCCGCTGAGATCCCCGGCAACGGGATCGACGACGACGGCAACGGCAAGATCGACGACGTGCACGGCTGGGACTTCGTCGGGCCCAGCGCCAACTCGCCGACCGAAGACAACGACCCCACCGACGACAACGTCATCTCCGGCGGCCACGGGGTTCACACCGCGGGCATCATCGGCGCCGCCGGCAATAACGGGGTCGGGATCAGCGGCGTCGCGCGCAACGTGCGGATCATGCCGCTGCGCGTCTGCGCCAACGAAACTCCGGCCAACGATGTCCGCTGCCCGTTCAGCTCGATCATCGCGGCGATCAACTACGCGGGGAGCAACGGCGCGCGGGTCGCCAACCTCTCGCTCGGCGGGACCACCAGGTCCCAGGCCGAAATCAACGCCTACGCCGAACATCCGGGGACGCTCTACGTGATCGCCGCCGGCAACGACTCCGCCAACCACGAGTCGGGCGGATCGGGGACCAGCGGCCACCACTATCCCTGCGACTACAAACCGGCGACCGAATCGTCGCCTCCGGTGGCCGGGGCGATCGAAAACACGATCTGCGTCGCCGCCCTCGATCCCTCCGAAGCACTCGCCTCCTACAGCGACTACGGCACCGCCTCCGTCGACCTGGGCGCCCCGGGGACGGCCGTGCTGAGCACCTTCCCGGCGTCCGAACCCCTCTTCTCCGAGGACTTCGAGACCAATAACTTCGCAACGAAATGGTCGCCGCTCGGGATCAAGTTCGGACGCACCAACGAGGCGCCGCTGACCTCGTTCGGCATCTCCGACACGCCGGGGGCGGCGCCGGAAGCGAACCACATCTACGGCGTCGAACTGACCAACGGGATCGCGGTGCCCGCGGGAGCCGGCGCCTGCCGGCTCGAAGGGCGGCGCTTCCGCAAGGGCGGCGGGGAACAGGGCGCGCCCTACGGCCTGATCGTCAACGGGCTTTTCTCAAACGAATTCGAATTCACCGGTGGTGAAACGAGCGGCTCGGCAATGGTGGCGTTCCGGACCGTGCCGATCCTCAACCTCGGCGGCAAATCCGTCCAGCCGTTCTTCGAATATAGGCCGGGAGCCACGGTGGGCGCCGGCTACGGCTCCTGGCTCGACGACATCGAACTGTGGTGCAACGCGCCGCTGTCGACCCCGCCAACCTACGCCTTCGAGCAAGGGACCTCGATGGCGACGCCGCACGTGACCGGCGCCGCGGCCCTGCTCTTCTCGCTCAAACCGATCGCGACCGTCACCGAAGTCCGCGAAGCGCTGCTGACCACGACGACGCCCACTGCGAGCCTCGCGGGCAAGACCACGACCGGCGGGCGCCTCGATGTCAGCGCCGCGCTCAACAAACTCGTGCCGCCGGGGACCGAAACGACCGCGCCCGACACCGAAATCCAGACCTCGACGCCCGCGGTCACCGCCGAAACCACGGCGAAATTTCACGCCCGCCGCCTCGACGCCGACGGCGGGACCTTCGAATGCAGCCAGAGCGCGACCGGAGCGTTCTCGCCCTGCGGCGCTGAAATCGAAGCCCTCGGCCTCGCCCTCGGCGAACACACGCTGCGGGTGCGGGCGAAGAACGCCGCCGGGATCGTCGACCCCACGCCCGCGACCTTCACCTGGACCGTCAAAGAAAGCTGGACCGTGATCGGCGAAGAAACGGCCACCCCGGCTCCGCTGCCGCCCGAAACCTTCACCACCGCCGAAGAAGCGGTCGTGAAGGCGAACCCGCCGGCGCCGACCGAGTCGACTCCTGCTCCCTCGACCTGCACGGTACCGAAGCTCGTCGGCAAGACGCGCGCGGCGGCGGAAACGGCCCTGCGCGTCGCGAAGTGCAGGATCGGGCACGTCACTTCGCCGAAGGTCCCGCCCGGCAGCAAGCCGCCGAAGCTGGTCGTCAAATCCACGACGCCGGCCGCCGGGAGCCGCAGCACGGGAACCGTCGCGATCAAGCTCGCGGCGAAGCCCAAGCGCCACCACCACTAGCATCGGTCCCCATGCTTTTGTTGACGGGGGCCACCGGAAGCATCGGTTCACGGCTGCTGCCGCTGCTCTTGGAGCGCGGCGAGGACGTCCGCTGCCTGGTCCGCGATCCCCGCCGGCTGGGGGCGCGGCGGGTCGACGTGCAGATCGCGCTCGGGGACCTCGGTGAGCTCGCCGACCCCCACACGGTGCGCCAGAGCCTGCGCGGCGTCGACACCGTCGTCCATCTGGCGGCGACGATCCGCGACCAGCCGCCCCGGCGGATCGAGGAGCTGAACGGCCTGGCGACGGTGAGGCTGCTGCAGGCGGCCGAGCAAACGGGGGTGCGGCGCTTCGTCTTCTTCAGCGCGCTCGACGCGGGCGCGGCGCAGCGGACCCGTTTCTTCCGCGCCAAGTGGGTGGCCGAGCAGGCGGTGGAGTCCTCGTCCCTGGAGACGACCGTCTTCGCGCCCTCGGTCGTCTACGACCACTCGGATCCCTGGATCACCCTCCTGCGCCGCTTCTCCTTCCTGCCGGTGCTGCCGGTGTCCGGGGAGGGGCGGGCGGCCTTCCAGCCGATCTGGGCGCGCGACGTCGCCGAGTGCGTGGTCGGGGCGCTGGACGCCGAGGTGCTGCGGCCGCGCTACGAGCTGGCCGGGCCGGAGACGCTCACCTACGACGACATGTCGGACCTGGTGAGCCGCATCGCCGGGCGCCCGCGGGACCTCGTCCACGTGCCGCTGCCGGTGATCAAGGCAAGCCTCGGCGCACTCCGCATCGTCTTCGGCGAGGCGGTGTTTGCAACCTGGGAGGAGGCCGAGTTGATGGAGGTTTCGATGACCAGCAAGAGAGGTACCGCCGACGCACAGGCCCTGGGGGTCGAGCCGCGAAGGATGAGTGATGTTCTCTCCTCCTCGTAGAAGCACCCGCCGCCCCCTCTGGCTCGCCGTCGCCGCGACAGCCCTGGCGCTCGTCCTCGCCGCGCCCGCGAACGCCGCGCTGTCCCTTGTGCCGCCGAAGCCCGACGTTCTGCTCGGCGTTTCCGACCGTGGCTCGACCGAAGAGTTCAACTCCTTCGTCGAACTGACCGGCAAGCACCCGGCGCTGATGGAGACCTTCCTCGGCTGGGGCAACAGCGTCAACAAGGCCTTTGAACGCTGGCGCGAAACGCAGACGCGGCCCGTCGTCGCGATCTCGACCCAGAACGCGCAGACGCTCGAAGAGATCATCACCCCCGAGCAGATCGCGCTGGGCGCCGGCGACGATTACCTGCTGGGGCTCAACTACTTCTTCGCGACCCACAACCTGCCCGCCTACATCCGGCCGCTCGGCGAGCCGAACCGCTGCCTCAACGCCTGGGCGGGGGTCGAATGCGACGGCACGCTGAAAGGCGGCGAACACAGCGCCTTCTGGTACAAGATGGCCTTCCGGCGGATCGTCGCCATCGTCCGCGGCGGGCTCTCGCTCGAAGAACTGAACACGGAGCTCGCCGAAATCGGCCTGCCGCCCCTGGCGCGGACGAAGGGCGAAAACCCCGAAGCGCTGCCGGTCGCCCCGGTCAGCATCATCTGGAGCCCGCTTCCCGCCGGCTCGCCCCGGGTCAAAGGCAACTTCCCTGGCAACTACTGGCCGGGAAGCAAATGGGTCGACTGGGTGGGCACCGACTTCTACGCCAAATATCCGGTCTGGGAAGACCTCAACCGGTTCTACGAAGCCAAGCAGTGGAAGAACAAGCCGGTCGCGATCACCGAGTGGGCGATGCAGGAAAACGACGAACCCAAATTCGTCAACCAGCTGATCAGCTGGGTCGTCCGCCACAAACGCGTCCAGATGCTCAACTACTACCAGGGCTTCGGCCCAGGAAACACGTACGAACTGGCCCTCTATCCCGAGACCGCCGCCGCGTACCGCACGAAGATCCGCCGCGCCAACTTCCTCGACTACGCCGAATACAACGCCGGCCTCCTCCCCCCGCTCCCGCCGAAGGAAAAGAAGGCTAAGTAGCCCGTGAGATGAGCCCTTTCATGGTGATCGCGAGACGGCGTGGTTCGCGTTCGACCTCCTCCCAGGTGCAGCGGGAGACCCGCCAGCCCGCGAGTTCGAGCTGCTGCTGACGTTTGCGGTCCTCGACGAAGGCCGTGTAGGTGTCGTGGAAGCGTCGACTGTCGGCTTCGACGATGAGTTCCTGCTCCCGCCAGAGGAAGTCGGCCTGGTAGCGCTTGCCGTCTGGCGCCAACAGCCAGACATTCACCTCGGGTTCCGGGACCGACCCCCTCGAGCACATCCCGAGGAAGAGGCGCTCGAGTTCGCTCCGCGTCCTCTTCGTCTGCGGATGGATCGTGTCGAGGATCAGGCGGAGTCGGGCGACACCTCGACGGCGGCGACTCCTCTTCAGCAGCGCCCGGAGTTTGGCCTTGTCGAGGATCCGGAGGACTTCGGCCTCCGCCACGACCTTTCGCACTCTCCAATCAGGCTCGACCCCGGCGAAGTCGAGGATCGTCCGAGCGACGGTCGTGCATGGAATGCCGTAGCGAGTCGTCTTGTCGATCGGATGAAGCGATCCGTCTTTATGCGACGCAACGCCTTGCGGACTACGCCCCCGCCGGTTCGGCGCGGTAACGTCGATCGGCGCTTCCCAAGAGTCAACAAGTCCCCAGAGATAGGCCGCGGACCGATGCGACAGCACCGCTCCGGGCCCACAGGCCAGGACCGCGGCCATGAACTTCCCCCGCTGCGTCATCACTTGTGGCGTCAGCGAGTAGACCGCCTGATGAATCCGGTGAAGCTGACCCCTGGCGACTCGTTTGATGACCGCGTCCTCAGTGAGCCCGAGCGCTTCGAGCTGCCGAAGCGTGACCATCCCGTTCTGCGCACCGGCAAGACGTCCCACCTCACGATGTTGACGGGCCGAAAACCCGTCCGATAGTCCGGTTTTCGGCCCGTCAACATCGTCCCTGGTCATGGGATTGAGGTTGGCGGGGAAATGCGCACGCGTGGTGCGCACTTTGTGCCGGTTGTGGAACGAGAAAGGGCCCGGCTCGCGCCGGGCCCTTTCTGACAATCCCTGGAAAGGGATTGGCTACATCATGCCGCCCATGTCGGGCATGCCGCCGGGCATACCGCCGCCGCCGTTTTCCTCCGGGGCCTCGGCGATGATCGCCTCGGTCACGAGGATGTTCTTGGCGATGGACGCGGCGTTCTCGAGCGCCGACCGGGTCACCTTGGTCGGGTCGATGACGCCGGCTTTGATCAGGTCGCCGTACTCACCGGTGGCCGCGTTCAGGCCTTCGCCCGCCTTGAGGCCGCGGACGGTGTTGACGACGACCGAGCCCTCCTCGCCGGAGTTCTCGGCGATCTGACGGACCGGCTCCTCGAGCGAGCGGAAGATGATCCGCGCGCCCGTCTTCTCGTCCGGGTCCTCGAGGGTCTCGACGTCGAGACCGGCCTGGGCGTTCAGCAACGCGACGCCACCACCCGGGACGACACCCTCCTCGAGGGCGGCGCGGGTCGCCTGCAGCGCGTCCTCGACGCGGTGCTTTTTCTCCTTCATCTCGGTCTCGGTGGCAGCGCCGACCTTGACCACAGCAACGCCGCCGGCCAGCTTGGCGAGACGCTCCTGGAGCTTCTCCCGATCGAAGTCGGAGTCGGTGTTCTCGATCTCCTGTTTGATCTGCTTGATCCGGCCTTTGATGTCGTCGGCCTCGCCGGCACCATCGATGATCGTGGTGTTGTCTTTGGCGATGACGACGCGACGGGCGCGACCGAGCTGGGCCAGCTGGGTGTTCTCCAGTTTGAGACCCATCTCCTCGGTGATGACCTCGCCGCCGGTCAGGATCGCGATGTCCTCGAGCATCCGCTTGCGACGGTCGCCGAAGCCCGGGGCTTTGACGGCCACACCGGTGAAGGTGCCGCGGAGCTTGTTGACGACCAGCGTCGCGAGGCACTCGCCCTCGACGTCCTCGGCGACGATCATCAGCGGTTTACCACCCTGCATGACCTGCTCGAGCACCGGCAGGATGTCCCGCACGGAGCCGATTTTCTGGTTCGCGATGAGGATGTAGGGGTCCTCGAGCACCGCCTCCATACGGTCCTGGTCGGTCACCATGTACGGCGAGATGTAGCCCTTGTCGAACTGCATCCCCTCGGTGAACTCCAGCTCCATGCCGAAGGTCTGGCCCTCCTCGACGTTGACGACGCCGTCTTTGCCGACCTTCTCGATCGCGTCGGCGATCACGTTGCCGATGTCGTCGTCACCAGCGGAGATCGCGGCGACGCGAGCGATCTGCTCTTTGCCGGCGACCTCTTTGCTCTGCTTCTCGCGGAGGTTCTCGACGACCGTGTCGACAGCCTTCTCGATGCCGCGGCGTAGGGCCAGCGGGTTGGCGCCGGCGGCCACGTTCTTGAGCCCCTGGCGGACGATGATCTGCGCCAGCAGGGTCGCGGTGGTCGTGCCGTCACCGGCGACGTCGTTGGTCGCGGTGGCGACCTCGCGGACGAGCTGGGCGCCCTGGTTCTCGAAGACGTCCTCGACCTCGACCTCGCGGGCGATCGTCACACCATCGTTGGTGATCGTCGGCGCGCCGAATTTTTTGTCGAGCACGACGTAACGGCCTTTCGGGCCGAGCGTGACCTTGACGGCGTTGGCGACAGCGTCGACCCCCGCCTGCAGGGCGCCGCGGGCGTCCTCTGCGTACTTCAGCTCCTTATGAGCCATGTGTTCAGTCCTCCTTGGTTCTTCTAAGACTTGGCTGGACTAGCTGACCTTGGCCAGCACGTCCGACTCGCGCAGCACGAGAACGTCCTCGCCCTCCACCACGATCTCGGTGCCGCCGTATTTGGAGTAGAGGACTTCGTCCCCCTCCGCGACGTCGAGAGCCCGGCGGCTGCCGTCCTCGTTGATGGCGCCGTCGCCGACAGCGACGACCTTGCCCTTCTGCGGCTTCTCTTTGGCCGTGTCGGGAAGGACGATGCCGCTGGCAGTCGTCTCCTCCTCCTCGACCGGCTTCACGATCAGCCGGTCCCCGAGGGGCTTCAGATTCATCGATTGACCTCCGTCATTCGGTAGGTGATTTGCATTTGAAGTGTGGAAACCCCGGTCTGAAGCCCTTTCCTGCTTCTTTCCGGCTTGGCACTCTCTAGCCAAGAGTGCCAACGGCACGAAAGATAGCAGCGCGAAGGTGTCGCCCGGGTAAAAATCCGGCACTAGTCGAGCGCCAGCAATTTGCAGCCCAGGTGCTTGGCGATCCCTTCGCCGCCGCGCCGCATCACCCAGTCGTGGTTCCACTCGAAGACCGGGCGCAACAGCGGCGCCATCCGGTTCATCCAAGGCTTCGTCGTCGCCACGTCCCACTCGTAGAGGACCGCGGTGACGCCGTCCTGCTCGTAGAGCCGCCAGCGGCCGACGCCTTCGAGGTCCCCGACCGCCTGGCCCTCCATCAGCGAGAAGCGCTCGACCTTCGTCGCCGTCACCTCGAATTCGACCCGATAGGGCAAGAGACTGCGCCAGACCATGCGCGACTTCGTGCCGACGCCCAGCTCGTCCCCCGGCCGCAGCTCTTCGGCGACCTCCACCCCGCGCCACCACTCCGGCCAGCCGGCCTCGTCGTAGATCGCGTCCCAGATCGGCTCCCGGGGTGACTGCAGGAGCCAGGTGGTCAGGAACGAGTACCGCATCAGCGCCTAGTTGTGGTGCGGCGTCTCTCCGTTGCCGAGGTGCGCGCGGGGCGGCTCGACGATCTGCGAGAAGCGGACGACGGTGACCGTGTCCTTGTCGTCGACCGGGCGGCTGTAGATCTGTTCGAGGAAGCGGCGGGTGTCGTCGAGTACGCGGAACTCCGGATTGTCGTGCTCGATGTCGCGGCGCGAGAGCTCCGACAGCGGCTTCACCTCGACATCGTCGATCACCGCGGCGAACAGTTTCTCGCGCGGGCTGTGACGGAAGCCGATCGTGATCCAGATGAGCTGGCCGCGCTCGTACTTCGCGCTTTTGTCGCCGAGCCGGATCGTGGCCGTCTTGCGGCCCCGTTTCAGCTGGTCGGCGAAGACCGCCGAGTAGAAGTTCAGAACGTAGATGCCGCCCCTCATAAGCGGACGGGAGTCTATGTCAGGCGACAGGGGTCTGGGCTTTGCGAGGGTCGGCCGGGGCCTCGCTAGAACCCCTCGGCGCCGATCAGGGGGACGAAGCGGCAGGGGGCGATGGCGGTCGACTCAAGCTCGGAGCCGCGGCGGCGCAGGAGGGTCAACATCTCCTCCTTGCCGCTCGCGACCGGGACGACCATGCGGCCGCCCTCGGCGAGTTGGTCGATCAGGGCGGGCGGGGGCGCGGGGGCGGCGGCGTGGACGGCGATCGCGTCGAAGGGGGCGCGGTCGGGGACGCCGCGGCTGCCGTCGCCGACCATCAGCTCGACGTTGTCGGCGCCGCAGGCGCGGAGGGCCTCGGCGGCGGCGCGGGCGAGGCTCGAGTGGCGCTCGACGCTCACCACGTGGGAAGCGAGGCGGCCGAGCAGGCAGGTCGAGTACCCCGAACCGGTGCCGATCTCCAGCACCCGCTCCTCGCCGGTCGGCTCCAGCGCCTGCAGGATCGCGGCGACGATCCAGGGCTGGGATATGGTCTGCTCGGAGCCGATCGGCAGAGCCGCGTCGGCGTAGGCGAGCTCGCGGCGGCGCTCCGCCACGAACATCTCCCGCGGCACTTCGGCCATCGTCACGAGCACGCGCTCGTCTCGAATCCCCCGCTCGCGCAGCTGGTGCTCGACCATCTCGGCCCGGCGCGCGGCGAAATCCGGCTCGGCGAACTCGTCCATCGGGAGAGGCTACCCGGCGCGTTCGCAGTTTCCCGCGCATAGCGCGGAGAAGTGCGAACTCATCCGCGGGGGTATCGTCGGCGGCATGGTCGCCCGGAACGTCGTCGGTGCCGTCGCCCTCCTCGCGCTCCTCGGCGTCGCGATCTACCTCCTCGCGCAGATCCCGTGGGAGTTCGCCCTCGGCGGCATCCTCGCCCTCGCCGGCATCTTCTTCGCAGTCGCCCGCGACGCCCCGAACGCCCTGTAGAGCCGACCTCGCCCCCCGCGAGCTCCCTACGCGATTCGTGAGGAGGGCGGCGCGGCCTCCTGGAC
>JBOGYZ010000289.1:0-20152 GCA_050697015.1 Solirubrobacterales bacterium | reverse complement strand
CTTCGCGGCCGGGGAGTCGATTCTGATCCGGGGCGCTTCGGGCGGCATCGGGGTCATGGCGGTCCAGCTTGCCGCCCGGCGAGGCGGCCCCACGGTCGCGGTGACGACGTCCTCGGTCGAGCGCGGTGAGCGTCTGCGCGGGCTCGGGGCGACCCACGTCCTCGATCGCCACGGCGAGTCCGACGGAGACGCACCCGCGGACTTCGACGTGATCGTCGACATAGTCGCCGGCCCCGACCTGCCCTCGTTCTTCTCCAAGCTGAGGCCCAACGGGCGCATGGTCGTCGTCGGCGCCGTCGGGGGCCGGCCCCCGGTGGACTTCGGCGCCGAGCTGTTCAAGGCGTTCCAGAAGTCGCTCAGGTTCGGCACGTTCAGCGCGGCCACGGTGAGCGCGTCCGCCCGGCTGGCGGCAACGGCGGAGTTGTTCGCCGCAGCGGGCCGAGGCGAGCTGCAGGCGGTGGTGAGCGGGCTGATCCCCCTGGAGGAGGCGGCTCTGGCCCACCGGAAGATGGAGGCCGGAGAGGTGTTCGGCCGGATCGTCCTGACCGTTCGGCCGCCGCTGGAGTGAACGCTTGCAAATGAACTCGTACGACGTATGAACGAAGGGTCGCGGCTGTGAAACTTGACGGAAGGTCGGCGTTCAGCGGTCCCCCGCGGCGTAGTCGAGCAGCGAGCGGTCGATCAGCCATTCGATCGGCGCACGATCGTCGGTGTAGATTTCCCCGCCCCTGGGCGCCGGGCGGATCCGGCGGCCGGCCCTCGACGCGAGCGGATCGAGAGGCGAGGCCAGTCGCCATCGCGCGGCGAGGATCCGAGCCCCACGCGGCCGCCTCATCGCGCCGACCAACCAGGTGTTGGTCTGATCGAACGGCTCGCTGACCACGAAGGGAAGTGAGGACCCCATGGTCGCCGCGAGGACCTTCTCGAGTTCGTCGGACCCTTCCGGGTGCCCGACATTGACCAGGACGACCCCTCCCGGCGTGAGCCTTTCGCGAACCTCCTCGAAGAATTCCCGGGTGGTGAGCTGGAACGGGATGTAGGGCTGCCGATAGGCGTCGAGGACGATGGCGTCGTAGCGCGGTCCGGGGGTGCGGACGAAGACACGGGCGTCAGCGGTGATCGTCCTCAGATGGGGCGCGCTCAGTTGGAAGAACCGCCTGCCGATCGCGGTCACGTCACCGTCGATCTCGACCGCGTCGATCCGGGTCCGGGGGAAGAAATGCCCGTAGGCCCGGGCCATCGAGCCCGCCGCGTCGCCGAGGATCGCGATACGCCGCGGCGGGGCGCTCCGCGTGGCGAAGGGGAGCACCAGCGAATCGTCCCAGTAGCCGCCGGTCAGGAAGGAGCCGGGACGGTAGACGGAGTGGACCGCCTGGCCTTCGTCGAGTTCCAGCAGTCGTTCGCCGTCCGGGCGTTCCAGGACACGGGCATATTGATAAGGCGTTTCCTGCTCATAGAGAAGCCGCTCGCCGGGCCCGGGCGGCTTCACCGCGCCGACCGGGACGAAGAACAAGGCCGCGACCGCCAGCGGCACCAGGACCAGCCGGCGCGGCAGTCCCACCATCGCCACGAGCGCCAGTGAGAGCGCGAACACGAGGAAGGTCTTGCGCGTGCCGATCAGCGGGATCAGCAGCAGCGCGGCGAGGAAGGTCCCGACCAGCGAGCCTATGGTCGAGACGGCGTAGATCCGACCGCTCACCCTGCCGGCCCCGGCTACCTCGGCGACGGAGAGACGGATCGTGAAGGGGGTGACCGCGCCGAGCAGGCAGACCGGCAGGAAGACGAGCCCCAGCACGCCGACGAGGGAACCGATGAAAGCCCCTGCCGACACATTCGCCAGGGCGCTCGACGCGGTCCGCAGCAATGGCCCGGCGACGAACGGGACGGCGGCGAGGAGGACGGCCGCCGCCGCGATCAGGGCACACATGACCGAGAGCTGCGGCCGCCGGTCCGCCAGCCTGCCCCCGAGCCAGTAGCCGGCGGCAAGGCCGACCAGGATCGTCGCGATCGTGTTGGCCCAGACGAAGGTCGAGTCGCCGAAGAAGGGGCCAGCAGGCGTGCCGCGCCGATCTCGGCTCCGAGGCTCGCGGCCCCGACGACGAAGGCCACCGTGGCCGTCGTTCGCGGCCGAGGTGTGAATCCGTCGGTCACTCCTGTCGCCCGGGGTGACGCACCGAACCGAAAGCTATGCCGAGACTCTGAAACATGTCTGACACTTTCCGCGGGCGCCTCGCGGTGGGTCAGCACTCCCCGCGTGCTTCGGGTCCAAGGCTCCGGGCTCCTATTGACGCTCCGCAAACTGTCAGAGCATTTTCACAATCGCGCCTTAGCCTCGGCCGCTCGCTGCAACAGTGCGGCCCAGTTCACGCATGGCATCCGTCGGCTTCCCTCGCTTCACGAAAGGACCGCCCCAACAATGCGCAACCTCGCCCGCTGGTCATTCGCGCACCGTCGAGTCGCTCTTGCGTCCTGGCTGGTGTTGGCGGTCGGACTGACGGTGGTCTCTGGCGCGGTCGGCAGCAACTTCAGCGCCGGCTCCGCCATAACTGGGACCGAAAGTAGTGATGCCAACGCCCTGCTTGCCCGCAACGCGCCGAAAGTCTCCGGCAGCGCCGCCCAGATCGTCGTCGCGACGAGCAAGGGCAAGCTGACCAACCCGAGCGAGCGCCGGCGGGTGGAAGCGATGCTGGGCGAGGTCAGTCGCCTGCCCCACGTCGGCTCGGTCGAATCCCCATACGGTGCCAACCAGGCCCAGCAGCTCTCCAAGGACGGCACGGTCGCCTTCGCGACCGTGACCTTCGACGAAGAATCCGACCTGATCCCGATCGGCGCGATCGAACGGGTGGTAACCGTCGCCCAGTCGGCGGCCGGCGAAGGCCTGCAGGTCCAGCTCGGCGGCGACGCGATCGGGCGCACCAACTCCGGCGGTACCGGCGGCCTACCGTTCGGGTTCGCGGCGGCATTGGTCGTGCTGCTCCTGGTTTTCGGCTCGCTCCTCGCCGCAGCGCTGCCCCTGATCACCGCCGGCTTCGCGCTGGCGAGCGGCGTCGCAATGATGGGCCTGCTCTCGAAGGTGGTCGAAATGCCCGACTTCAGCTCCCAGCTGGCCCTCTTGATCGGCCTCGGCGTAGGCGTCGACTACGCCCTCTTCATCGTCACCCGTTACCGCCAAGCGCTGATGCGCGGCTTAAACAGCGAAGAGGCCGCGGTCCAGGCGGTCGACACTGCCGGCCGCGCCGTCCTGTTCGCCGGTATCACCGTCTGCATCGCCCTCCTCGGGATGCTCGTTCTCGGTGTCGGCATCCTGAGCGGCGCCGGGATCGCCTCTGCCGTCGTCGTAGCCTTCACCGTCCTTGCCGCGCTTACCTTGCTGCCCGCCCTGCTTGGCTTCTTCGGCCCGCGCACCTTGACCCGCCGCGCGCGCCGGGCTTTGTCCTCGGGAGAACTTCGGACGAGCGACGAGTCACCGCTCTGGAGCCGCTGGGCTGGAGTCCTTCGAGCCCGCCCGGCGCTCCTCGCGGCGCTCGCCACGGCGCTGATGCTGATCATCGCGATACCGGTGCTCTCGATCCGGCTTGGCTCTTCCGATTCAGGCTCGGACCCTGCCGAAACGACCACCCGCAAGGCCTATGACCTGCTGGCAGCAGGCTTTGGGCCGGGCTTCAACGGACCTTTGGAGTTGGTAGCCCAGATCAATGGCCCTGGCCGGCGCCAGCAGTTCGCCGAAGTGGTGAGCGCCGTCGGCAAGACCGAGGGCGTGGTGAGCGTCTCCAAGCCCGCCGTCGTCGGCGGTGACGTCGCAACGGCCGAGGTATTTCCAGAAGGCTCGCCCCAAGACGCCTCGACGACCGCACTCCTGGAAAACCTACGCGCTCAGGTGATCCCGGCTGCTGCGGCCGGCAAGGTCGACGTCCTGGTCACCGGTCAGACGGCGATCTTCGCCGACTTCTCGAGCACGCTCGAAGGAAAGCTCCCTCTCTTCATCGGTGTGGTCGTCCTGCTGTCCTTCCTGCTCCTGATGGCGGTCTTCCGCAGCATCGCGATCCCGCTGATGGCGGCAGCAATGAACCTGCTCTCGGTTGCCGCCGCCTTCGGAGTCATCACCGCGGTCTTCCAGTGGGGCTGGTTTGGAGGATTGATCGGCGTCGACCGGACCGGGCCGATCGAGGCGTTCCTGCCGGTCATCGTCTTTGCGATCCTCTTCGGGCTCTCGATGGACTACGAGGTCTTCCTCGTCAGCCGGATCTACGAGGAGTGGCACCGGCGCAAGAACAACACCGACGCGGTCGTCCACGGCCTCGCCGCGACGGGCCGCACGATCACCGCCGCCGCCGGGGTCATGGTCCTCGTCTTCGGCGCCTTCGTTCTCGGCGGCGAGCAGGTCATCAAGCTATTTGGAATCGGGCTGGCCTCGGCGGTCCTTATCGACGCCCTGATCGTCCGTAGTGTCCTGATCCCCGGTCTGATGCTCTCCCTGGGCGAGTGGAACTGGAAGTTGCCGCGCTGGCTCGACCGGATCCTTCCCCACCTGAACGTCGAGGGCCAGCGGGAAAAACAGTTTCCGCACGGTGAGCCGGCGGCACCGGTGGTGCCCCCGGAGGTGGTGCCCCCGGATCCGGTGCCGCAGGATCTATGAGTCGCAGCCGCGTCACAGCACGGACCTGAGACGGGGGCGCGGACGGGAGGCACGGACCCGGTCGCCGTGTCGCTGCGGGATTTCTTACAGAGCAAAGTTTCGCCCGGCGAGGAGCTCCGGTGGGCGGGAGCCGTGCCGCACGATCTTGCGGCGAGGCTGCTCAGGACACTAGCTCTCCGGTCGCGACACCGTCTCGGCGGTCAATCCCGAGGTCCTCTGAACAGTGAGCCCAGGAACGAACCGGTGAGGTGGCCGGCGGTGAGGATCGGGCCGAGCGTGGAGCCCGCCGCCGGGTAACCCTGGCCGAAGGGAGAGGCGGCGCAGTTGCCGACTGCAAAGAGACCCTCGACCGAGGCGCCGTCGCCGCGGAGAACCCGGCCGACCTTGTCGGTCCGTGGTCCGCCCTTGGTGTCGAGGGTGCCGAGCCCGAGGATCGTGCCGAAGTACGGACCGCTGCCCGCCAGGCGACGAAGGGATGGATTGCGATCGCCCCGCGCCCCGAGCAGCCCGTTGACGTAGCGCTCGAACGGCGTCTCGCCGCGGCGAAAGTCCTCGTCGACGCCGCTGTCGGCGAAATGTCCGAAGCGGTGGAGCGTCGCCCCGAGGGTGTCGACGAAGTCATCCGCGAGCCCGACACGCCCGACGACGTCGCGCAGGCGCTCGAGCCGGCGGCTGAGCTGGTCGGCGAGGTCGGCGAGGGTCTCTCCGCTCATCACCCAGGGCGCGCTCGCGTCGCGCACCGGGTTGCCGAGCATCTCTAGCCCCCAGTCGGAGGCGGTGGCCTCGTCCCAGATCGCGAACAGGGGCGAGTTCGAGTACTCGAGTGCGTTCGGGTCCCACAGGCCCATGACACGCGCCACCTCGTTGTACGGCAGCTTCTCGTTGACGACGCGACGGCCGGCGCGGTTGACGAAGACGAGCCCGTCGCCCAGGGTGAGGAAGGAGCTCATCGCGTTCTCTGGATCGGTTGCGACCATCTCGAGACAGAGCGGTGCCAACCACGCCTCGCCCATGTTCCCCAGCACGGCACCAAGGCTCTGGGCGATGCGGACGAAGTCGCCTGTGTTGGAGAGCGCCGCGCAGCCGCCGGCGACCGGGCCGTGGAGAAACTCGCTGCGAAGATCGCGGTCATGTGTGAAGCCACCGCTGGCAAAGACGACGCCGGCTCGTGCCCGTAGCTCGACCGCGCCGGTTGGCGTCGCCGCCCGCACTCCCGCCACGCGGCCGTCGACGCAGACGACATCCCGTACCTCGGCACGGGTGTAGATGCGGGTGCCGCGCTTCTGTGCGGCGGCGGCGAGACCGGCGACCAGCCACTGGCCGCCGAGCGGATTGCCGGCTCCCTCGACGTCCCCGTCCGCCGCTTCCGGGTCGACCGGGAAGATCGTCCGTCCCCGTGGTGCCTCGTTCTCGGGCAGATGGCCGAGGTAGTCGGACCCGGGCTCGCCATCGGTCGGCCGCAGCCGAACGGCCTCCAGCTCCTCGAGCCGCTCGTGCGCCTCAGCGGCATTCTCGACGAACTCTTCGATGCCGTCGAATTCCCCGGCGGCGAGGCCGAGCCGAGCGTCCGCGGGGTCGTAGCGATGCGGGCGGGCGAGGCGGGCGATGTAGCGGACGCAGGCGGCGTGGTCGTCCGACAGGCCCGCCTCGCGCATGAAGCGGTTGTCGGGGATCCAGACGGCGCCCACCGCCTTGCGCGTGGTGCCGCCGAGGGATGCCGCCTTCTCGAGCACGACCACCGAGGCACCGCCGGCGGCGGCAACGGCCGCGGTGCTGAGACCGCCGGCGCCACTGCCGACGACGATCACGTCGACTTCCCGGTCGCCGGCTTTCGCGCTCAGGTCGGCGATCTCGGCGCCGGGTGACGTAGTCATCGTTGTCCCCCCTCGTTCGTTCCTCTTGGTTCAGTTCTCGTCGGGGCGCACATGGGTGATCATCGGCCCTCCGTTGTAGGCGATGGCGTCCTCGAAGCTCGCCATCAGGTCCATCTCCCGCCCCTGCTTGTCGGCGATGAAGCGGTGCAGGTTGAGCACCACCCGCTCAGAGTCGCCCCATTCGGCGAACTCGCCGAGGTCGGCCCCGCGGGCGATCTCCAGCGGCCCGACCCCGTGCGCGATCGCCTCGCGACCGAGGTCGGCGATGAACTCGTAGTAGCGGTCGTGGGCGCCGAGGACCGAGTCGAGCTCCCCCCTCTCGATCACGGGGCCGTGTCCGGGCACGACGACCTCGGGGTCGAAGCTCTTGATCCAATCCAGCGTCCGCCGCGCGCCCTCGACCGAGCCGGTGAAGGCGAGCGGGGTGAGGCCGTGGAACAGCAGGTCGCCGGCGAACAGGGTCCGCTTCTCGGGAACCCAGGCCACGCAGTCGCCGGTCGTGTGCGCCGGGTGGCCGGGGTGGATGATCTCCGCGGTCTGACCGCTCAGGTGCAGGGCCATCGACTTCGTGAAGGTCAGGGTCGGCAGGCGCTTGGTGACTGCGCCCCAGTCGGGGATCGGCGTCCACACCGCCGGCGGGTTCTCGATCACCCAGTCGTCGGCCAGGACCTCGCGCATCTGCTGGTGGCCGATCAACGTCGTCTGCACGGGGAGCAGGCTGTTGCCGTAGGTGTGGTCGCCATGGGCGTGGGTGTTGAGGGCGAACCCGAGGTCGAGCCCGCCGCGCAGCTCGGCGACGGCGTCGAGGAGTGCCTGCGTCCGCTGGTCGGTGGCGCAGGTGTCGATCAGGACGTCGCCCTGCTCGTCGGTGATCAGCCCGCAGTTGTTGATCCACCACGAGCCGTCCGTCTGGACCCAGGCCCAGAGGCCGTCGGCGACCTCCTGGAGACGGGTGTTGGCGGGATTGAAGTTCGGCTCTGAATCGCTCATGTTTCGCCTGTCTCTGAGGAGCGGGTCGCTCGACCGCTCGGATTGTCTAGGTCGGCTGGTGCAGTCGTTGAGGCTGTGGCGGTCACGGCAGCAGCAGCTCCCGCGTCTGTCTGGTCATGATCTCCCGCGCTCGCTCGGCGCCTACCCTGTCCTCCAGGCTGGCGAGCCACGGTCCGATCACAGCGGACGGTTCGGGGTAGTCGGCGTGCCCGAGGTCGCTACCGAAGGCGAGCAGCGAGGTTGGGTATTCCTCGGTCAGGGCGAGGCTCGTTTGGCCGGCGAGCAGGTCTGCCAGGACTCCGATCTCGAGGTACGCGCCCATCTCGGCCAGCGCCGCCGCCGCCTCACGGTTCAAGGCGACGAAGGCGAGCAGGGGGTGGTTGACGAGCAGGCGCCGGACCCCGCGCCGTCGCGCCTCGGCGAACAGCAGGACCGCTTCGTCGGCGGTCAGGTGCCCGCTGGCGAGGAGGAGGTCGTGGGCGGCGACGGCGTCGAGGACGTCGAGCCACTCGGGCAGCAGCGCCCCCTTGGGGTCGAGGACGTCGACCTGGCCGAGCTCGAAGCCACCGTGGACGGCGAGCTCCGAGGAGGCCGCGGCAGCCTTGTGCGCGGGGGCCGAGAGGGTCGGCATCCAGATCACCCGCCCGCCGAGGCGGGCGGCGACCTCGACCGCGTCCGGGTTGGCGCCGCCGACCGCCCGGTTGAGTACGACGCCGCCGTGGGCAGCGGGCCCGGCGGCGCTGGCGCGCTCGACCGTGCTCCCCTCGTGGGCCTTGAGGACCACGGTCGAAAACCCAGCTCGGGCGGCGGCGTCGATCGTGCCGCGGTCATCGTGGTGGCGCGCGAGCAGGCTCGGTGCCGGGTGCAGGTGGAGGTCGGCCATCTCGGTCGCCCAGACCGGCGCAGCGGGGGCGTGCGCACTCATGCGAGGTCGATCCAGGAGAGGACCGGCTGCTCGTCGAGCAGCCGGCGCTGTACCTTGCCGACCGCGGCGTCGCGGGGCAGGGCCTGCACGTGGGCAATGGCGACCGGACGCATGAAGGCCGGCAGCTCGTCGATGCGGTCGCGCAGGGCCTCGAACGGGAGGGGGTCCCCGACCGCGTAGAGGACGACTTCGTCGTCGACCAACTCACTGCACCGCTTCCAGAGCGCATGGTCCTCGAGCCCCGCGACCGCGGCGAGCTCGTTCTCGACGAACTCGATCGGGACGTACTCGCCGCGGACCCGGATCGACTCCGCGGCCCGCTCCACGAACACCAGGTAGTCGGGGTCGTTCTTGCCCTGGCGCCCGATGTCCCCGGTGGCGAACCAGCCGTCGGCATCGCGGGCGGCGTTGATCCCGGCGGCGGCGACGTAGCCGGAGAAGAGTGCGGACGCCCGCTTCTCGCGGACCTCGACGATGCCGTCCTCGTCGAGGCGCCACTCGATATCGGAACGGGGATGCCCGCCGTGGCGGCTCGCGTTCCGCGGCATCTCCTCGTCCGCCTTCCAGCGGCGCAGATGGGATAGCCCCCCGGCCTCGGTCGATCCGTAGCCGGATACCGCGGTCGGGACCGAGAAGCGACGCAGAAAGTCGGGGTCGGCGAAGAACATCGTCCGCACTTGGTGGCCGGCGGCGTCCTCGCTGCCGGTCGCCCGCTTCAGGATCTCGACCGGGGGTGCGTGGAGGATCATCGCCGTGATCTGCTCCTCGATCACCGCCGGCCAGAACCGCCGCGCCGAGAACCGCTCGACGGTGAGTACCTCGGCTCCGACGAGGAGGGACGTGACCACGCCGTAGCCCAGGGGGTTGATGTGGAACATCGGCAGCGGAGCGAGCACACGGTCGCTCGGCCTCAGCTCCAGGGCGCCACCGACCGCCGCCGCCATCAGACGAAAGTACTCGTGGGTCTGCACGCAGAACTTGGGCAGCCCGGTGGTCCCCGACGTGTGCATGAACGAGGCGACGTCGTCCGCCGCGGCGTCGAGGCCGGGCAGCCCGCCGACGTCCGCGGCCTCGAGGCGGGCGGCGGCGATGTCCTCGACGGTCAGCGTCATCTGCGGTGAGACCGGGGCGAGCATCCGCGCGGTCAGATCGGCCGGGTAGGTCGGGTTGACCAGCGCCACAGGGGCGCCGGCGAGCAGGCAGGCCAGCCAACTGACGAGGTAGTCGGTCGAGTTGGTGCCGACGAGGGCGACCGGCGCCCCCGGCCGCAGGCCTGCGTCGAGCAGGGCGCGCGCCCTGCCGGCGGCGAAGCCGAGCGCCCGGTCGAGCCGGATCTGGTCGTCGACGGTGCCGAGCCGCAGGTCCGGGCGGGCGGCCGCCCGTTCGACGATCGCCCCGGCGAGGTTGGCGCGCCTCATGCAATCCCCTCGTGGGCGGGGTCCTTGAGGATCCGGCGGGCGATGTAGTTGCGCATGATCTCCGCCGAGCCGCCGCCGACCCGCAGCACCTTGATGTCGTTGATGATGTCGGTGTAGGGCTGGTCGAAGTAGAGCCCGTGGCCTCCGACCAGGCTGTAGGAGGTGTCGGAGGCGAGCTCGGCGGCGCTGATCGCCAGCTGCTTCGAGGTGGTCGTCCGCAGGGCGATGTCCTCACCGCGGGCGTGGGCCAGCGCCGCATCGTCGCGGGCCAGGGAGGCGGCCTGGAGCGCGGTCCAGGCGTCGGCGACCAGCCACTGGATCCCTTGGAAGTCGGTCACCATGTCATCGCCGACCTGCCGCTGACCGGCGTAGCGGAGAGCGAGCTCGAGGCTCCTGCGTCCGAGCCCGATCAGCTCCGAGGCGTTGCCGAGGCGGCTGATGTTGAAGGTGGAGAGAAACGTCTCCAATCCCTGGCCGGGGGACCCCAGCAGGGCCGCGTCCGGCACCCGGACCTGCTCGAAGTTGACGTCGGCGGTGCGGATCATGCGCAGGCCGATCGGCTCGGTGACCGCGGTCGAGATCCCGGGCAGCGACATGTCGACCAGGAAGCTGGTCAGACCCTCCTCGGCGAGCGCGTAGAAGATCGTCACTTCGCAGTCGGCACCCAGGTTCACGTGGGTCTTGTTGCCGGTCAGGAGCCAGTCGCCGCCGTCGCGGATCGCGCAGGCCTCCATGTTGCGAAATGAGGAGCCGACGTTGGGCTCGCTGATCGACTCCGAGAACACCGCTTCACCCGTGGCTATCGGCCGCAGCCAACGGTCCTTCTGCGCCTCGGTGCCCCAGTCGAGCAGCCACTTCTGGCCCTGTACGGCGACCTGCCCCGAGACCAGATTGTGACGTCCGACCTCCTCGCTGATCACCACGTACTCGGCGACGCCTCCGCCGAGCCCACCGTACTCGCGGGGGACGAGCGGGCCGAGGAACCCGAGTCCGCCGAGCTCGGCGTAGAGCTCGCGGGGAAAGCGGTTTTCGCGACTCGCCGCTTCGAGCTCGGTCCGATTGGCGTCGCCGAATTGCTCGAGGGCCTGACTCGTGGACTCGATCCACGCCTTTCGATCCACCTTCAGGGCTGGGTACATCAAACCTCCTTCGTTCCAGGGTGCAAGGTCATGCCAGGGAGTGGAGGCGCCCGCCGTTGAACGCGACCATGTCGCGGAAGGCCCGCATCAGCTCCACCTCCGCGCCGGTCTGCTCAGCGAAGGCGCGGTGGTGCCCTCCGGCTGCACGAAGGCGAAGCAGCCCTCGCCGAACTCTTCGACGACGGGGTCGTACACACGACGATGCTCTGGTTCGGTCAAGTCCTCTCCTCCCAGGTGGTCGAGCCACCAGGACGTAATCTATAGAATCAAGCCCCTCGGCGCGAGCGTAAACCCCCAAACCAACCATCTAGGGTGTGTCGAGCAGCACGCGCGTCCTGAGGTCCGACGGATTGGCAGAGGTGCCCGCAGAGCCGAAGCAACCGAGCGTCGAGATCGCCCCCGTGCCGCGACTCGAGCGCGTCACCAGCGACCTGCGCAACCAGATCGTCTCCGGCCGGCTTGCCCCGGGGCAGAAGCTGCGCGCGGAGGAGCTCGCCGCCGGCCTCGGCGTCAGCCCGACGCCGATACGCGAGGCCTTTCAACGGCTCGCAGGCGAAGGCCTGATCGCCTATTCGGCGCAGCGCGGCGTCCGCGTCGCGCCGCTGACCCGACGCGAGCTGCTCGAGCTCTACGAAATCCGCTGCCAACTCGAGCCCTGGGCCCTGGAGCGGAGTATCCACAACATGGATGCGCCCGGCCGCGCCGCGATCAAGGCCGCCTTGAAGGATCTGATCGAGTGGTACGGCGGCGACTTATTCGACCGCGCCGATCCCGCTTACGAAGAGGCGCATCGAGCGTTTCACCGCGCCCTGCTTGCCGGTTGCGACTCTGACTGGCTGTTGCGGCTCGTCGAAATGCTTTCGGCGGCGGCGATGCGCTACCGAAACCTCGGCTCGGGAACTAGCCTCGAGGCTGCTCGCTACGAGCACGAGCAGCTCGCGAAGCTCGTCCTCGACGGGTCCACCGAGCTCGCCACCGCGGCTCTGGTGGCTCATCTCGGCGGTACCCAGCTGCGGGCCTTGCAGGCGCTGTCCCACGGCGCCGCCACCGCTCAGGCCACCGACGCCGATATCGCCTGACCGGCTCCCGAAGGAGCGATCTTGGGGGTCGGAAGCCCGCTTGACACGCGATCTACCATGGGGAAGTTCTATAGATTCTGAGAGAGGCGGAAGATGCGAAGCGGTGTAACGACGGAGGTTCTGGCGTGCGCTGGTTGACCTACCGGAGCGGCGACGGCGGCGAGCGTCCGGGGCTGCTGGTCGAGGGATCCGTGCATGGGTTGGGTGGCGAGCGGAGCTTGCTGGACCTGCTCGGAGACGACGGCCGGCGCTTGAGCGAGGCAGCCGAGGAAGCCGTCCGCTCCCCGCACGAGGTTCGCCCGCTGGAGACGCTGTCACTCGTTGCGCCGGTCCCGGTCCCGCCCTCGATCAGGGACTTCATGTCCTTCGAGGACCACGTCCTCAGCTCGACCAAAGCCAGTGGGCTGGAGTTGGATCCCGGCTGGTACGAGAACCCCGTCTTCTATTTCTCGAACCCCGCCGCCGTTTGCGGGCCGCGGGATCCTGTCGCGGTGTCGCCCAGCTCCTCGGAATTCGACTTCGAGCTCGAGATTGCCGCCTACATCGGCCTGCCCGGCTCCGACATCGCGCCGGAGGACGCCGAGCGCCACATCGCTGGATACACGATCTTCTGCGATTGGAGTGCCCGCGACCTCCAGTCTCGGGAGATGCGCCAGATGCTCGGACCAGCCAAGGGCAAGGACTCCGCGACGACGATGGGGCCGGTCCTGGTCACCCCTGACGAGCTCGAGCCGTACCGCGCCGGCAACGGTTACGAGCTGCAGATGACTGCATCGGTCAACGGCGTGCAGTACAGCAGCGGCAACTGGTCGAGCCTCTACTGGTCCTTCGCGCAGATGATCTCCTACGCCTCGTGGGGCACCAGGTTGGTGCCCGGCGACGTGATCGGGTCGGGGACGGTCGGCACCGGCTGCATCCTGGAGCTGGCGCGGGTCAACGGCGAGGAGAAGTTCCCCTACTTGGCACCGGGGGACGTGGTCGCGCTCGAGGTCGAGCAGCTCGGCGAGATCGCCAACCCGGTCGTCGCGGGTGCACCGGCACTGTCCTTGAGATAACACCGCAGGGAGCGAGTCCATGCCCGACATCGAATACTCCGTCGCCAAACACGTCGCGACGATCGTCCTCAATCGCCCGCAGCGCAAGAACGCCTTCACGCTCGAGATGATCGACGATTGGGCGCGGTGCCTGCGCGAGGCCCAGGCGGACCCCGAGGTCCGGGCCGTGGTCGTCTACGGCGCGGGCGGGGCGTTCTGTGCCGGCGTCGACCTCGACGTCTTCGCCGGGCGCGAGCACAACCCGCTGAGCGAGAAGAGGCTGCTCAGCGACCGTGTTCACGCGGTGGCCCTGGCGGCGGACGCACTCTCGAAGCCATACCTGGCGGCGATCACCGGCGTCGCCATCGGCGCCGGCTTCGACATGGCCCTGATGGCGGACATCCGGCTCGCCGCCCGAACCGCTCGGATGGCCGAGGGCTACGTCAACGTCGGTCTGGTGCCGGGCGACGGGGGCTGTTACTACCTGCCGCGGATCATCGGCACCGCCAACGCCCTGCGCCTGCTCTGGACCGGGGACAAGGTGTCCGCCGAGCAGGCACTGGAGCTGGGCTTGGTCAGCGAGGTGTTCGAGGACGACGAGCTGGTGGACGGCGCTCTCGCGCTCGCCGGGCGCATCGCGGCTCAACCGCCGGTGGCGGTCGAGCTGATCAAGCGCGCCGTCCACCTCGGGGAAGGTCAGGACCTGCGCTCGGCGCTCGAGTTGATCGCCGGCTACCAGGCGGTCGTCACCTCGACCGAAGATTCCCGCGAGGCGCTGAGCGCCTTCCGCGAGCAGCGGCCGGGCGCGTTTTCCGGGCGTTAGCCGGCGTTCCAAGCCTTCTGGGCAGATCAGGTCCGCATGTCGGTTGCGTCTGCTCGCCTTCGACGAAGTTGTAAGATGCAAAATCGGATTTATGATGTCGCGACACGGACTGGAACGATCCAACGATCGCGAGGGTTCATGGGCACAGGACTTGGGGTGAAAGCCGGATGTACGGACCAGAGGAAACGGGCACCATCGAGGGCTCCGAGGCGAAGCGGGTAAAGCGGCATCACGGCGACCTGGTTCTCACCGGCCGCGGGCGTTATCTCGACGACATTGTCCTGCCCGGCATGAAGCACGCCGCGATCCTCCGCAGCACCGAGGCATCGGCGCGGATCCTCGACGTCGACGTGCGTGCCGCGCGGGAGATGCCGGGAGTACGTTGGGTGATGACCGGCGCCGACGCGGTCGACCACGTCGGCGTCGTCCCGAACTGCGCCGAGCCCGCGGGGGCCGGCCTGATGACCGCCGAGTTCCGCTGCCTCGCCGTCGACCGCGTCAGGCACGAGGGCGAGGCCGTCGCCGCGGTGGTGGCCGACACCCTGGCCGAGGCGGAGGCTGCCTGCGACGCGATCGAGGTCACTTACGAACCGCTCCCCTTCGTGGTCGGGGCGGAGGAGGCGCTGGAACCGGACGCCCCGCTCGTCTTCGAGCACTGGGGAACGAACCTGCTCGGCGACATACCGTTCGTCGTCGGCGACCCCGATGCGGTCTTCGCCGCGGCTCCACGTCAGGTCGACGGGGAGATCTCGATCCAGCGCTACAACACCGCGCCGATGGAGACCCGCGGTTACGTCGCGACTTGGGAACCGGACAACCGCCTGTGCTTCTACGCCTCGACTCAGAACCCACACCCGCTGCGGTCCCACCTCGCCCAGATGTTGGATCTGCCAGAGAGTCAGATCAGGGTCGTCGCGCCCCGCCTCGGGGGTGGGTTCGGACACAAGTTCCACGGCCAGCCCGAGGAGGGTCTGATCGCGGCCCTCAGCAAACTGGTCGAGGCTCCGGTCAAGTGGATCGAGACCCGGGCGGAGAGCATGCTGGTCGGGGGCAGGTCCTACCACCACACCTTCTCGATCGCCTACGACGACGACGGGAAAATGCTCGCCCTGCGAGACCGGATCCTCGGCAACATCGGCACCCTCGGCACGTTCGGCGGCTGGGGAATGGTCTACGTCGCGGGCATGACCATGCCCGGGCCCTACCAGATCGAGCACTACGAGGTCCATTCCATGCCCGTGGTGACCAACACTCCTCCCTGGGCCGGCGCGATCGGCTATGGAAAGGAGTCGGCCGCCCTGATGCTGGAGCGCGCGGTCGACCTGATCGCCCGCGACCTGGGGGTCGATCCGGTCGCGGTCAGGATGAGGAACTTCATCCCGCCCGACCTCTTCCCCTACGCGATGGGTGCCAAGCGCCTGGACAGCGGCAACTACCCCGGCGCGTTGGAGATGCTGGTGAAGGAGGGGGGATACGACGAGCGCAGAAGCGAGCAATGCCACGCTCGCGACGAGGGCCGCCTCGTCGGCGTGGGCATCGCTTTCGAGCTGACCCCGGAGGGCGGTGACTTCGCGGGAAACCTGGCGCGCGGGTTCGATACCTCCACCGTTCGCGTCGACCCCAGTGGCTCGGTGACGGTGCTCACCGGGGTGACCAGCCCGGGAACCGGGAACGAGACCGGGATCGCCCAGGTCGTCGCCGGCGAGCTGGGGATCTCGCCGGATCAGGTCTCGGTCATCCAGGGCGACACCGACATCACCCCCTATGGGTTCGGCAACTTCTCCAGCCGTGGGATGGGGGTCGGCGGCGGGTCGGCGGCACTCGCCGCCCGCGAGATCCGCGCCCGACTCGTGCCGGCGGCCGCGGTCTTCCTCGAGGCCGACCCCGAGGACATCGTGCTCGACCAGGGTGCGGCGGCCGCTCTCAACGGCAACAGCATCAGCTTCGCCGAGCTCGCCCACGGCTTCTACACGAAAGCGGCCACGGTTCCCGAGCTCGACCAGATGTCGTTGGAGGCGACCGCGACCTGGCTGCCCTCGAACGTGAGCCACATCCCCGACGAGGAGGGGCGGACCTCGGGATATCCGACCTTCCCCTTCTCGGCCCACCTGGCCGTGGTCGAGATCGCCCCCGACACCGGCGTCGCCGACGTGCGCTCCTACGTCGCAGTGGACGATTGCGGCGTCGTCATCAACCCCACCTTCGTCGAGGGCCAGGTGTTCGGTTCGATCGCTTTCGGGATCGGTGGTGCCCTCTGGGAGAGCCTGCCCTATGACTCGTCGGGTCACCTGCAGGCGCACACCTTCAAGGAGTACCTGACGCCGCGAAGCACGGACCTGCCGACGATGCAAACCCACAGCCAGGTGACTCCGTCGCCCTTCACCGTACTCGGCACCAAGGGGGCAGGTGAGAGCGGCGTCGCCGGTGCGGTTGCCGTAATCGCCAACGCGGTCAACGACGCGCTGGCTCCGTTGGGGGTCCAGTTGCACGACATGCCGCTCACCGCCCCGAAGATCCTGGCGGCGATCAACGGAGCGCGGCAGGGGTGATCCGCACCGCGCTCACCCTCCATCGGCCTCGGTCTCTCGAGCATGCGGCGGGGCTCCTCGAGGAGCACAACGGCGAGGTCGCCGTCCTCGGCGGCGGCACCATGCTGGTCCCGAACATGACCCGCGGCGAAGCCGGCTATCTGCACCTCGTCGACCCGGTGGATCTCGATTTGACCCGCATCGAGGCTGGTGACGATGAGGTGAAGATCGGGGCTCGTGCGAGCTACGCGCAGGTCCTCGAGTCCGGGCTGATCGCCGAGCGGGTGCCTCTGCTCACCTTCGTAGCCGGCGGGATCACCGGCGGGCCGCAGGTGCGAAACCAGGGAACCATCGGTGGATCGGCCTGCTATGCGAACCCGTCCTCAGACATGCCGGCGGTGCTGGTCGCGCTCTCGGCGCGCTTCGGGCTCCACGGGCCCGAGGGCAGGCGCACCGTGGCGGCGGCGGAGTTCTTCCGCGGTCCCTTCGAACCCGATCTGCGCCCCGGGGAGCTGCTGGTCGATATCGCAATCCCCACCACTGGCGCGGCGGCCGGCTACTTCAAGTTGAAGCTGTGCGAGGCCAGCTGGCCGATCGTGACCGGCTCGGCCTTGGTCGGTCCCGAGGGATCTCGCCAGGTCACCCTGGGCGGGGTCTGTGCAACCCCGCGGCAGCTGGCGGTCGATATGGGAGAGGACCTGGGCGCGGCGGTGTGGTCGACCACCTCAGAGCCCTGGACCGATGTGCTCGCCCCCGGGAGCTACCGGCGGGAAGTCGCCGCCGCCGTGGCGCGCAGAGCGATCGAGATGGCTGAAAACATACGTTCAGGAGCTGACCATGAGTGAAACTGCCGCACCTCCGACCCGATCTGTCTCCGTGACCGTCAACGGTACGGTCCACGACGGTGTCACCTGTGAGGATCGAGAACTCCTCGTCACCTTCCTGCGCGACCGGATCGGTCTCAAGGGAACGCATGCGGGCTGCCTCAACGGCGATTGCGGCGCCTGCACGGCGCGGGTGGACGGTAGGGTCGTGAAGACCTGCCTGATGCTCGCCGCGAGCGCCGACGGCGCCGAGATCACCACGATCGAGGGCCTCGGGGCGCCCGGTCGGCTCTCGAATCTGCAGGAGGCATTCTGGGACCACGACGGCTTCCAGTGTGGTTTCTGCCTGCCGGGCCAGCTCTTCGCCGCCGAGGACCTGCTCGAATCGAACCCCGATCCTTCCGACGACGAGATCCGGGCTGCCCTGGCCGGCAACTACTGCCGTTGCACCGGATACGTAAAGATGATCGAGGCGATTCGCGCCGCCGCCGATTCCAGGTCCGACGGTCCTGGCTCCCCGGGTGTGACCGGATAAAGCCGCGCGTCAAAGTCATGTCCCCGAGCAAAAACGAAGCCCCACCGACTCCCAGCCGTTCCGCGCGTCGGCGCGACGACGACGATGTCATCCCCCTGACTCGGGCCGGGGCGGTGTTGGTGCGACTGCGGACGATGATCCAGGATGGCTCTCTGGCTCCCGGCGAGCACCTGCTGCAGAAGGAGCTCGGCGAACGCTTCGGAGTCAGTACGACGCCGATTCGCGAGGCTTTCAACTCGCTGGCGCGCGAAGGGTATATCCGGTACAGCCCGCACCAGGGCGCGGTCGTCTTCGACCCGTCGGTGGAGGAGCTCGAGGAAATCTCGAACATCCGCATCGCTCTCGAGGGGCTGGCCACCGAAATTGCCTGCCCAAAACTTGGCGAAGCGGAACTGGCTGACCTGAGGTCGATCGTCGAGCGGATGGGTAGCGCCGGCTCGGTCGAGGAAAGCCAGCGACTGAACAGGGAGTTCCACACGATCATCTACGACGCGGCTGCCCAGCCGAGGTTGACGGAGATGATCACCCCCCTCCGTGAGGCGGGGGCCGCCTACCAGAACAGGTGGATCCACCACTTCCAGAGTTCATATTGGGAAGCGGCGCAGCAGGAGCACGAAGCGATCGTCGAGGCGCTGGCAGCGGGGGACGCAGCCGAGGCCTCGGCCCTGTTGCGTGCGCATCTGGACCACTACAGGCGTTCCGTCGCCGAAGTCTTTCGGCGCGCTGA
This sequence comes from Solirubrobacterales bacterium, assembly GCA_050697015.1. Classification (GTDB taxonomy): domain Bacteria; phylum Actinomycetota; class Thermoleophilia; order Solirubrobacterales; family 70-9; genus VAYN01. The sequence goes on along the minus strand of JBOGYZ010000289.1, from coordinate 1,620 downwards.
ATAGCTCGCCTTCCGCACCGCTGCCTTAGCTCTGCCGCCGAGGGCGACGGCGAACGCATCGCGCATCTTCCGACTGCGTGTCCGCTCGCGGCCGGGCCCCTCGGCCATCCCTGATGCTCGCCGGCGGGCGAGCGCAAACCGTGCTCTGCCGCCATCTCCACCCTCACTTTGCACGTTGCTTGCGCGATATTGCATCTTATAATATGGTTGCGCGGCGTCAAATGGGAGTCCATTCAAGGACAGAGGAGGAGATTTGATGAGGAAGCCCCGGTGGGCTGAATTAGGCAGCCCGAAGTTGCCCTTGCTGGCGATTCTGGGAGCGCTGGTATGCGCCCTCGCCCTCGCCGCTTGCGGTGGCGGTGGTTCGTCGTCCAGTACCGAAAGCCCAGCGCCGTCTGGAGAAGAAGCCACGACCGCCGGTGGTGGCGGCGAACAGGCCGAAGGCGACCCGATCGTCACCTGGACCTACACGGATGTGAACACGGAAGGCAATTCGGTAAAGAACCTTTCCGAAACCGTTCGCGTGTACCAGGAATGGGTCAACGCTCACGGCGGCATCGACGGTCGTCCGCTGGAAGCGCACTTCTGCGACTCCCGTGGCACGCCGACCGCAGCTGCGGCTTGCGCCCGCGAAGCGGTTGCCGGAAACGCGGTGGCCGTGGTCAGTAATTTCAGCTTTACCGGCGATGCCGTGATACCGATCCTCGAACAGGGCAAAACCGCACAGTTCGGAAACTGCTGTCAGGTTTCTCCGTCGGAACTGACCTCACCGGTCAGCCTCGGGATCGGCAACGGTCCGCTTTTCGGCACCGGGATGGTCGTCGCCGCCGTCAAAGAAGGGTGCAAAAAAATCGTCGGTGTCCTCAACGAAGGTGACGAAGCCTTCGAACCGCTGATGGAAGCGGCAGCGAAGGCTGAAGGGACCTCGATTCAGCGCTTCGTGACCCTCCCGGCCACGCCTGGAGATCTCAGTCCCCAAGTGGCGGAAGCAACCCGGGACGGTACGGATTGCCTCCTGATCATCACCCCCGAAGCGAACCAGATCGCCTGGATGGCTCCGTTCGCACAGTCAGGTTCGAAGGCGCGGATGTTCGGCCTACAGGGCAGCCTCACCGAAAAAGCGGTGGAAGGCTTCGAAGAAGCGGCCGAAGGAGCGGTCGCGGTCGGGACGTTCCCGAACCTCTCGCTTCCCCAGTGGGCCAACTTCCGTGAAGCGCTGAAGGAGTACGAAGCTGACTCGTCGGAAGATTACAACAGCCTCGCCGGCCTCGGTACCTGGGCTGCGTTCGAAGCATTCAAACAGGTCGTCGAATCGATGAAAGGTGAAATCAACAACGAAGCCTTCCTGAAGGCGGCCGATTCCGCGAAAGTGAACCTGCCGGGCATGGTTCCGCCGGAGGACTTCGCGAAACCGTGGATCAAAGATGGCGGTCCGGAAGGATTCGACCGCATCTTCAATCGCTGCATCGTCTACAGCGAAATCAAAGCAGGCAAGTTGGTACCTGGCCCCGACGAATTCGAGGATGTCTCGGAAGCGTCGGGCGGCAGCAAACCGATGAATTGCGGTCCGCCGTTCGGCTGAGCGATTCGCGGATCACCGCGGTCCCCGGGCCTGATGCC
>JBOGYZ010000288.1:0-5498 GCA_050697015.1 Solirubrobacterales bacterium | reverse complement strand
CGGCGCCGACCTCAGCGACCACGACGGCCCCGATGACAAGCGGGTCGTCGTGACGATCGAGCCGACGAACGTCTTCGCCGTCGACATGGGCGCCTGAGGCGTCGCGCCGAACGCCTAGATTTCGCGGCGAGATGACTCCTCGTCGGATCGGCCTTCTGTCGCTCGTCCTCGCGCTGCTGGCGTTCGGCGTGGGTGTCCCCGTGGCCGCCGCGCGGGTGACGATGGCGCCCGACGACGTGGTCGGGCAGGCGGCGCCGACGGAAGTGCCGAACGCGAAGCTGCCCGGCGTCGGCGCCTTCGAGGGGCCGGTCTGGAAGCTCCCGGTCGACGGGATCGAAATCGGCTACCGGCAGTTCGGGCACGGGCCGGACCTGGTCATGGTCCAGGGCGACACCGCGCCGATGAGCCTCTGGATGCCCTACCTGCTGTATCCGCTGGCGAAGGACTTCCGGGTCACGATCTTCGACAACCGGGGCGTCGGCTACACGACCGACGACCTGGCGAAGCCGATCACGGTGCCCCTCATGGCCCGCGACACCGGCGAACTGATCGAAGCGCTCGGGCTCGTCAAGCCGACCCTGGTCGGCTGGTCGATGGGCGGCGAGATCGGCCTCACGCTGGCCGAGCAGCAGCCGAAGCTGCTCGGTGCCCTGGTGTCGACCGGCGGCGACGCGGGCAGCTCCCACACCGTGCCGCCCCCACCCGGCCTCGTCCGCGAACTGGCGAACCCGAACGCGAGCACGAGCGTGTTCCTCGATCTGCTCTTCCCGCCGACCTCGGCGGGCGGCGCCGCGACCGCGCGCTTCGTCCACGGCTTCGAGTCGATCCCGCAGGAGAAGGTCTCGCCGCGCACACTGAAACGCCAGGAAGCCGCCGAGGAAGGATTCCTCAGATACAAGGGCACCTGGCGCGGCCTGCCCGGCATCACGATCCCGACGCTGCTCACCAACGGCGCCCTCGACCGCGGCGTGCCGCCGGTCAACGCGCGCCGCATGCACGCCCGCATCCCCGGCTCCTCGCTCTCGATCTACGCCGGCGCCGCCCACGGAATGCTCTTCCAGGACGCCGAACGCTTCGCCGCCCAGATCGCCAGGTTCAGCACCCGGGCGAGAGCAGCCGCGCTGGACTAAGACGACCGCGGGCGCAGGGACTCGTCCGGATACAGGCGGAAGCCGGGCATCCGGGCGTGGGGGAAGCGTTCGTAGAGGGACATGGCGTCCTCGCTGGAGAGGAGATCGAGGCGCAGGACGCCCGAGTCGCGAAGGGTGCGTTCGATCAGGGCCTTGCCGATGCCCTGACCCCGTGCGTCCTCGGTCACGAGCAGCATGCAGAGATAACCGGTGATGGCGCCATCGCCGACCGCCTGGGAGAAGCCGAGCACCCGCTCGTCGCCGGGAGCGTCGGACGCGCCCGCCTCCTCGACCGCGATCAGCGCCGTCACCCCTGGCGCGCCCATCGCCCGCGCGGCCCGGTCGCGGTTCGAGGCGAACGTCGTCCAGCCCTCCGCCTTACACAGCGTCAGGACGGCGTCCAGTTGGCGCGGCTCGTAGGGGACGATGTCCATCGCCTCCACTGTGACACTCGATGACCCGCCGCACGGCCGCCGCGACCCGCGGGTCCAACTGGCCCCCGGCGCCGATGTCGATTTCTTCCAGCGCCCGCGCCTCCACCATCGAGACGCTATATGGACGCTCGCTGGTCATCGCCTCGTAGGCGTCGCACGCGGCGATGATCCGGGAGCCCAGCGGGATCGCCTCGCCCGCCAGCCCGTCCGGGTAGCCGCCGCCGTCCCAGCGCTCATGGCTCGAGCGGACCAGACGGGCTACCGGCACCAGCGCCGGCGCCGCGCCGATGATGCGCTCGCCGATCAGCGTGTGCTTGCGGATGAACTCCCTCTCGGCCTGGTCGAGGGGGCCCGGCTTGGAGAGGATCGCGTCGGGGATCGCCATCTTGCCGACGTCGTGCAGCTCGGCCGCGCGGCGGACCTCGTCGCGTTCCTCGGCGTCGAGGCCGAGGTCCTCCGCCACCCACGCGGCGAGCTCCGCCACCCCGGCCAGGTGGTCGTGGAGGGCGGGGCTTTCTTCGCGCAGGGCGGTCAGCAGGACGTCACGGGACTGCGTGCCCGCCGAGGCCCGCTCGCGGCTCTTGTTCGCGTACATCCGCCGGTCGGCGAGCTGCAGCGCCGCCTCGCCGTCGGCCGCCTCGGTGGGGATGATCACGCTGCCCTGGGAGGCGGTCACGACGAAGCCGTCGCCGTGCTCCCCGAGCGAGGCCGTCGCCCCACCGACCAACCCGTCGACCTGCGCGACGGTGCACTCGGCGAGAACCGAGAACTCGTCGCCCCCCAGCCGATAGGCCCGGCCGCGACCGGCGATGAAATCGTCGAGGCGGCCGCCGAGCCGCTGCAGCAGGGCGTCCCCGGCCGGGTGGCCGAAGGCGTCGTTGTAGGCCTTGAACCCGTCGAGGTCGAAGGCGACCATCAGGCAGACCCCGCCGGGCTCGCGCGGCCGGGCGGTTGTCTCCTCCAGGTCCGCCATCAGCTTGCGACGGTTGCCGAGGCCGGTGAGCGAATCGGTCAGCGCCTGGTGGGTGCTGACGGCGAGGTGGTCGAGGTTCTCGCGGAAGGAGAGCGCCATCCGCGCGACCACGGCGAGCAGCGTGACCAGCGACAGGACCGAGGCGGCGGGTGGCACGGAGGCGAAGCGTTCGGCCGCCTGGATGCCGATCGCGACCAACGCCCCGGCGACCGGCACGAGGATCTGGCGGAGGCTTCCGGCGCGCAGGGCGCTCGCCCGCCTGCGGGTCGGCGGCGCGATCCATGCGGCGGCGGCAATCAACAGCGCGCCGAGCGGCCAGAGGGCATCGAGCAGGCCCCCTTCGACGTAGCTCCCCTGCGCCGACTGCAGCAGGTAGACGACGTCGGAGATCGCCAGGACCACGAGCCCGGAGGCCAGGGCCAGCCAGCGCGCGCCGAGGCGCCACCCGTCCAGCGCCGCGGCGGTCGCGACCAGCGCCAGCAGGGTCACGTCGCAGATCGGGTAGGCGAGGTTGGTGGCGACCGCCAGGGTGTCGCCGGAGTTGGTGCTCGCGTCGACGATCGGCTGCAGCGCCAGCGCCGTGGTGAGCGCGGCGACCGCCGCGCCGACGATCACCGCGTCGAGCCGACGGGCGATGGTGAAGGTGCTGATCCGGGCGCGCATCAGCACGATCAGCCCCGCGTAGGCGATCGGGTAGAAGAGCAGGTAGCCGGCGTCGGCGGGGGAGGGGATCGGGATCGAGGCCCCTCCCGAGAGCACGAGCACGTAATAGATTTCGCCCGCCGTCCAGACGGCGAGGGCGGTGCCGAGGAGCGCCCAGGCGAGCCGCTCGCGGCGGAACAGAGCCGCCCGCAGCAGGCACGACGCGGCCGCGCCGAGGAGCAGGAAGTCGTAGATCCAGTAGTTGAAGATCGACGCGGCGGTCCCGCCGCCGAAGCTCGTCGCCGCGCGCAGGGCGAAGGCCAGGAAGGCGACCGCCAGAAACGCGCCGCCGCCCTTCACGAGGCGGTCTCCACGGGGGCTCAGCGCGGCGGTCACATCCTCTACATCGGACGGCCGAATCGGATTCGATAGTTTCCCGGGCAAGCAAATGGCCGGCTGGTCAACTTTCCCCGCTGCGCCGCCATTTGACGTAGGATGCACCGCTTCTGCCCCCGGAACTCATGCGTCGATCCACCCTTGCCATCCTCTCGCTGCTCGCCCTCGCCCTCGTGGTGTTCGTGGCCGGCTGCGGCGGCTCGAAGTCGGGCTCCTCGTCGGGCGATACCGGCGGATCGACGGAAGCCGGCGGCGAAACCGCGGACGCCTCGCAGTGCACCCCGGCCGGGATGGAAACGCACAAGGAAGGCGTGCTGACCGTCGCCACCGACAAACCGGCCTACCCGCCGTACTTCGAAAACGACGAACCCGAAAACGGGGAAGGCTTCGAGAGCGCCGTCGCCTACGCGATCGGCAAGCAGCTCGGCTACCCGAAAGGCAAGATCGAGTGGACGGTCGAGCCGTTCGACTCCTCCTACGCGCCCGGTCCCAAAGACTTCGACTTCGACCTCAACGAGATCTCGATCACGCCGACCCGCGAAAAGGCCGTCGACTTCTCGGCGCCCTACTACTCGGCCAACCAGGCCGTGGTCGCGCTGGAAGACACCGAAGCGGCGAAGGCCAAATCGCTCGCCGACCTGAAGGACACCAAGATCGGCGTCCAGATCAACACCACCAGCCTCTCTGCCGTGGACGAAGAAATCGACCCGTCGAGCAAACCGGAAGTCTTCAACAGCTCCGGCGACGTGGTGACAGCGCTGAAGAACGGCCAGGTCGAAGCGGTCGTGGTCGACCTGCCGACGGCGCTCTACCTGACCGCCGCCCAGGTCGAAAACGCGAGCATCGTCGGCCAGTTCGGCAAGGCCGAAGGCGAAGAATGGGGCGCCCTGCTGGCGAAAGAATCGCCGCTGACCGAGTGCGTCTCCGGGGCGATCGAAGCGCTCGAAAAGTCGGGCGAACTGGAAAAGATCACGCAGCGGTGGATGAGCCAGGCCGCGGAAGCACCGCAGCTCCACTGAGCCGGCGGCGCGGCGGGTGACCGAGACCGCCACCACCGCTCCCGGCGAGCGTCGCCTCGAACGCGCGGCGGCGAAACGGCGGCGGACGCGTCGCAACACGGCGATCGCGGCGCTCTCCTCGTTCGTCGTCATCGGCGGCCTCGCGGCGCTCGTCCTCACCAGCCCCGGCTGGCCGACGGTCCGGGAAACGTTCTTCTCCTGGGCCGAATTCAAGAACGCTTTCCCGGAAGTCCTCAGCGGCTTCTGGCTCGACATCAAAGTCTTCATGGTGGTCGAGGTGGCGGTGCTGGTGATCGCCCTGGCTATCGCGCTGATCCGCAACAACCGCTCGCCCGGCCTCTTCCCGGTGCGCCTGCTGGCGACGGTCTGGGTCGACGTCTTCCGCGGGGTGCCGACCGTGCTGCTGGTCTACCTGATCGGCTTCGGCATCCCGGCGCTCGAACTCGAAGGCCTGCCGACCGACCCCGTCGTCCTCGGCGGCATCGCGCTGACCCTCTCCTACAGCGGCTACGTCTCCGAGGTCTACCGGGCGGGCATCAACTCGGTCCACAAAGGCCAGACCGACGCGGCGCTCTCGGTCGGCCTCACCAAAGCCCAGGCGATGCGCCACGTGATCCTGCCGCAGGCGATCCGCCGCGTCGGTCCGCCGCTGCTGAACGACTTCGTCGCCCTGCAGAAGGACGTCGCACTGATCTCGATCCTCGGCCCGCTGGAGGCTTTCCGGATCGCCCAGATCTTCCAGGGACAGAACTTCAACTACACGCCGCTGATCGCCGCCGCGCTGCTCTATCTGGTGGTCACCGTGCCGACGGCGCGGATCGTCGATCGCATGGGCGGCGCCCCCGGGGAGGTGCGCTGAGCGTGGCGGCGCCCGTGCTCGAGCTGCGCGGCGTGACCAAGGCCT
>JBOGYZ010000287.1:0-4334 GCA_050697015.1 Solirubrobacterales bacterium | reverse complement strand
CCCCCCGCGAGGGCGAGGGCGTCGGCGTCGAGGGCAACCCCTGGGACGCGGCGAGCGTCCACTAGGGCGGCAATGAGCGAAGCGATCCTGACGGCGGCCCTGACCGGGCCGGTCGCGACCAAGGGCGCGTAGGCGAGGGAGGAGCGATGGCGCGAATCGATGCCCACGCCCACCTGATCCCGGAGGCCTACCGGGCGGAGCTCGACCGGCGCGGTCTCGACCCCGGGTATCCGCTCCCCCCGGCCGGCCCTGAGCTGCTCGTCGGGTTCATGGACGAACACCAGATCGACGCCTCCGTGGTCTCGCTCTCGCCGCCCGGCGTCTGGTTCGGCGACATCGGCCTGGCGAAGGAGCTGGCGCGGCTGGTCAACGAGGCCACGGCAGCGGTCGTCCGGGAGCAGCCGGCCCGCTTCGCCGGACTCGCCACCCTGCCGCTGCCCGACGCCGACGCCGCGGTCGAGGAGATCGCCTACGCCCTCGACACGCTCGGGCTCGACGGGGTGGCGTTGCTCTCCAACATCGGCGGCACGTACCTCGGCGACCCGGGTTGGGATCCGGTCTTCGAGGAGCTCGACCGCCGCGGCGTCTACGCCTTTGTGCACCCGGTCGCGCCGGCCACGCTGTCGCCGCTGCCGGGGATCCCGGTCTGGGTCGGCGAGCTTCCCTTCGACACCACCCGCGCGGCGGCCAACCTGGTCTACAGCGGCACGCTCGAGCGCTGCCCAGACGTTCGCCTGCAGCTGGCGCACATGGGCGGCGCAACCGCCTTCCTCGCCCACCGGATCGCCGAACTGGCCGCCCGCGAGCCCGAGCGCGCCGCCGCCGTCCCGAAAGGTGCGCTCGAGTACCTGGGTCGCCTCTACTACGACACGGGGCTCTCGAATAACGCTCCGGCGGTGACGGCGACGTGCGCGGTCGCCGGGATCGAGCGCATCGTCTTCGGCAGCGACTGGCCCTTCCTCGCCCTGCCCCCGGGCGAGCACCCTGGGGCCGGCCTTGACGACCTGAGCGCCGAGGATCGGCAGCGGATCGACGCGTCGAATCTCGCGGCCCTGGTCCCCCGCCTGGCGATGACGAGTTTCCGGCAACGAGAAAGAGGTGGAGTGGATGAGTAGCGTGGACAAAGTCCTGATCGTCGGCGGTGGCATCGCCGGCACCGCGCTGGCGTCGCAGTTGCAGGGCGTCGGCATCTCCGCGGAGATCGTCGAGATCGAACCCGAGTGGACCTTCCGCGGGATCGGCATCGCGATGATGCCCCCCGCGATGCGCTCGCTCAAGCGTCTGGGGATCCTCGACGAGTGCGTGGCGGTCGGCTTCCCCCAAGGGCCGGCCCGCTCCTGCAATGCCGCCGGGGAAGTGCTGACGACCACGGTCCTCGACTCGTTGACCGGGCCCGAGGACCCGGCCTCGATCGGGATGCCACGCGGCGCACTCGGCAGGATCCTCTACGAACGAGCCCTGGGATCGGGTGCCACGGCCCGGCTCGGGCTCAGCGTCGAAAGCGTCGAGAGCGATGACGACGGCGTCGACGTCGTCTTCACCGACGGGAGCGAGGGCCGCTACGACCTCGTCGTCGGGGCCGATGGCGTGCGGTCGAAGCTGCGGCGGATGCTGTTCCCCCAGCAGGAACCGGCCGCCTTCCTCGGCCAGTCGATCTGGCGCGTGCTCGCCAGCCACCGCATGCCCGAGGTCGATGGCCAGATCTTCTACTCGAACGAGACCACGCGGGCCGGCTTCAACCCGATCACCAAGGACGACATGTACGTCTACGTCCTGCACGAGACCGAGGAGAACGAGCCTCGCATGCCCGACCGGGAGTCGCTGGAACTCTTCCTCGAGCTGCTCGGCGAATACGGCGGTGAACTGCTGCCGAAGGCGCGCGACCTGTTCACGCTCGAGAGCCCCTTCCACTACGGCCCGCTCTACTCCGGCTTCATCGAGGGGAGCTGGCACCGCGGCCGCGCCCTGATGATCGGCGACGCCGCCCACGCGACGCCGCCGCACCTCGCCAGCGGGGCGGGGATCGCGATGGAGGACGCGATCGTGCTGCCGGAACTGCTGGCGGAGGGCAATCCCGTCGAGCAGACGCTCGACGAGTTCAACCGGCGGCGCTACGACCGCTGCCGGATGGTGATCGAAAACTCGCGCCAGCTGTCGGTGTGGGACCGCGACCCCGACTTTCGAGGCCCGGAGGCGGGCCAGTTGACGGCGGAGAGCTGGCAGCTGCTCGCCCAGCCGATCTGAGGTCGCCGGCTCTGCCGACGACACAAGCACGCATCAGGAGGGAAGCCAAGATGGACCTAGGACTCAAAGGGCGCTCGGCGCTCGTCACCGCGGCCAGCGAAGGATTGGGACGCGCGATCGCCGCCGCGCTGGCGGGCGAGGGCGTGGACCTGACGATCGTCGCCCGCCGCGAGGAGGTGCTCGAGGAGACCGCGGTGTCGATCCGTGAGGAGACCGGCGTGCAGGTCGTCACCGTCGCCGCCGACATCACCACGCCCGAGGGCAGGGAGCGGGCGTTGGCGGCGAGCGGTCGGGTCGACATCCTGGCGACCAGCATCGGGGGTCACCCGCCGGGGGACTTCGACCGCTTCACGATCGAGGACTGGCGGGAGGTCGTCGAGGCGATGATGTTGACGCCGATCGAGCTGATGAAGGCGACGCTTCCCGGCATGGTCGAGCGCAAGTTCGGCCGCATCGTCAACGTCACCACGATGGGGATGGCGGTGCCGATGCGGATCCATCCGCTAAGCAACGGTGCCCGCGGCGGCCTCACCGCGTTCGTCTCGACGATCGCGGCCGACTACGTCGCCGACAACGTGACGATCAACAACGTCCTGCCCGGCCCGCACGCGACGGATCGAATGAAAGTCACCATGCGGCACACGGCGCAGGAGGCCGGCCGGACCGAGGAGGAAGAGTACGAGGTCCGACTAGGCGACAACCCGGCCCACCGTTTCGGCAACCCTGAGGACCTGGGCGCCTTCGCGGCATTTCTCTGCGGCGAACAGGCGGGATACATCACCGGCCAGAACCTCCTCATCGACGGCGGCCAGGGCCGCACCACCTTCTGAGATGGCAGCGCTGACGGCAATCACCGGCGGCGGCGGCGGAATCGGGCTGGCGACGGCACGTCGCCTGCTCGCCGGCTCCGCTACCGATCGGGTCGTGCTGATCGACCGCGACCGCAGCGAGCCCGCCGCGGAGCTCCTCGAGCAGGAGCCCGACCGGGTCGCCTTCATCGCCTGCGACGTGACCGATCCGGATGTCGTCCGGGCCGCCTTCGAGGAGATCGACTCGATCGGCGTCCCGATCACCGGGCTCGTCAACGGGGCCGGCATCGTCGACAACTCGGCCAGCGTGGATCTGGCGTTCGAGACCTGGCGCAAGGTGCTCTCCGTCCATCTCGACGGTGCCTTTCTCTGCAGTCAGGAGGCGGGCCGCCGGATGATCGACCGTGGAGCCGGCTCGATCGTCAACCTCGGCTCGATCGCCGGCCTCTTCGGCCACCCGCGGCGGTTGCCTTATTCGGTCGCCAAGGCCGCGATCCACCAGCTCACCCGCACCCTCGCCGCCGAGTGGGCCACCTTGGGCGTTCGTGTGAACTCGGTCGCGCCGGGCTTCGTCGCGACGCCGATGGTGGAAGAGGTGACTCGCCTCGGCCTGATCGACTCGGAGCAGGCCGCCTCGCTCCACGCGATGAAGCGGCTCGGCCGACCGGAGGAGATCGCCGACGCGATCGCCTACCTGCTCTCCGACCAGGCCAGCTTCATCACCGGCGTGACCCTCCCGGTCGATGGCGGATTCAGCGTGCTGAAGGTGCCGTGAGGCGGCGGGGGTTCGCCGCGGTTCAGAGAATTTCGGCGGCGAACTCCGGGTCCGCCGTCGCCGCGGCGACGGCGACGCGAAGCCGCCGCGGATCGTAGTCCTCGCCCAGCCCGGCGAAGACGAGCGCGGCGGTGCGGGCGTAGTGGGCGATGACGGTACGAACCGTCGCGTCGGTGTCGCCGTCGCCGGCGCTGTCGAGGATCGCCCGATGTTCATCGCGACGCTCGGCCCAGAGCTCGGCCGTTTGCGAGCCGAATTTGACCCGGTAGCGCTCACCGTGGTCGAAGAGCTGGATTGCAAGCGTCCTCATCCGCTCGCCGGCCCCCGATACGAGCTTCTCGTGGAAGGCACGGTGGGGAACGCGGAAACCAGCGAAGTCCTCGGTGCGCAGGTAGAAGTCCATCTGGGCGAGCAGCCCTTCGAGCTCGGCGATCCCCGCCGGCCCCAGGTCAGGGACGGTGACCCGGACGGCGGTCGCCTCGAGCGCGATCCGCACGATGTAGAGC
>JBOGYZ010000286.1:0-8782 GCA_050697015.1 Solirubrobacterales bacterium | reverse complement strand
GATCAGCCCCGGTTCGAAGCCGAAGTCGGCGAGCGCGCCGCTGCGGATCATCACATCGACGCCGCCGACGCCGATCGCCTCAGGGGCGATCAGGACCTCGCCCGCGTCAGGCTCGGGGGCCGGCAGGACCCGTCAGCGGTCGGGGGCGCGAAACGTCCGGCGGTATGCCTGCGGCGTGACCCCGAGACTCGCGCGCAGCTGCTGGCGCAGGACCGTCGCGCTGGTGAAGCCCGCTTCGTAGGCGACGCTCTCGACCGGGAGATCGCTCGTCTCCAGCAGCGAGCGGGCGCGGTCGACGCGCTGCCGGGACAGCCACTGCATCGGGCTGACCCCGACCTCCGCCTGGAAGCGCCGGCTGAAGGTCCGCACGCTCACGCCGGCGTGACCAGCGAGGTCGGCGAGCGTGAGCCGGGCGGTCAGACGATCGCTCGCCCAGGCGCGGGTCGGCCCGGTGCTCGCGGCCTCCAGCGATGGAACCGGGCGCTCGATGTACTGCGCCTGGCCGCCCTCGCGCCAAGGCGGCACGACGCAGCGACGGGCGGCGGCGTTGGCCACGGCCGCGCCATGATCGCGGCGGATCAGGTGGAGGCAGAGGTCGATCCCGGCGGCGGCACCGGCGGCGGTGAGCACGCGACCGGCATCGACGAAGAGGACGTCCGGGCGTAGATCGACCTGCGGGAAGAGGCGGGCGAAGAGATCCGAGTATCCCCAGTGGGTCGTCGCCTCAAGGCCGTCGAGTAGACCCGCTGCGGCCAGCACGAAGGAGCCGGTGCAGAGGCTGACGACCCGGGTCTCTGCCCTGATCGAGGCGAGCGCCCGGGAGACCTCCGGCTCGAGCTCGCCGCGCTCGCGAAGGCGGCCCTCGGGCTCCTGGGTGGCGACGACGATCGTGTCAGCGACCGCCAGGGCGCGCTCGTCGTGCTCGACGAGCAGGGAGAGGTCGCCGCTGGTGCGGACGGTGCCACCGCCGATCGCACAGGTCGTGACCCGGTAGAGCGAGCTCCCGTCGTCAGCCTGCGCGGCGCCGAGGACGCGAGCAGGGATGCCGAGGTCGAAGGGGACCACGTTTTCCAGCGCCAGGACCGCCACTTGGTGCATCTGGCCAGAATCTTACGCATATTGTCTTTCTGGCCACTTGTGGGAGGTCTCGAGCGCCGGCACCCTGGCGTCATGAGCAAGGGCCAGAACCAGATTCCGATGCGAGCCGTCGTCGTCGACGAGCTCGGCGGGCCCGAGGTGATGCGGGTCCGCGAGGTCCCGCGGCCGACGCCGCTCCCCACCGAGGTCCTGGTCCGGGTCAAAGCCGCCGGGGTCAATCCGGTCGACTGGAAGACGCGGGAAGGCGGCGGGATGGCCGGTGCCCTCGGCGGGCCGCCGTTCATCGTCGGTTGGGACGTCTCCGGCGTCATCGAGGCGGTCGGCTTCGGCGTCACCGCCCTGGCGGTGGGCGACGAGGTCTTCGGGATGCCCTGGTTCCCACGCCAGGCCGGCGCCTACGCCGAGTACGTGACCGCGCCGGCACGCCAGTGGGCGCGCAAGCCCGCCAACCTCTCGCACGTCGAGGCCGCGGCGGTGCCGCTGGCGGCCCTCACCGCGTGGCAGGCCCTGGTCGACACGGCCGGCCTCGCCGCGGGGCAGCGACTGCTCGTCACCGCGGCGGCCGGCGGCGTCGGTCATCTCGCCGTGCAGTTCGGGCGCCACCTCGGCGCCGAGGTGCTATCCACCGCGAGCGCCCGCAACCACTCTTGGCTCCGATCGCTCGGCGCCGCCGAGTGCGTCGACTACAGCCAAGCGCCCTTCGAGCAGGTGGTCGATGAGGTCGACGTCGTGATCGATCTCGTCGGCGACGGGAAGGACTCGACCAGCACCCGATCGCTGGACGTCCTCCGCCCCGGCGGCATCCTGGTCGCGATCCCGGGCGCCTCGGCAGAGCTTCTCGATGCTGCGCGGGCCCGGGGCCTGCGCGCGACCTCTTTTCTCGTCGAGCCCGACGGCACGTCGTTGAAGGCAATCGCGGCGCTACTCGAGGACCAGTCTGTAGCCGTCGAGGTCGAGGCGGCCTTTCCATCAACCGAGGCGGCCGAGGCACACCGTCGTGGCGAATCCGGCCACACGCGGGGCAAGTTGGTCCTCACCGTCGATGACTGACAAGGAGCATGAGCAATGAGCACGATCGACGCACCGAAGTCCCTTTCCCACCGTTCCATATCCCGCGAAGCGGCGGCGGCCCTGGTCACCGAGGTCCGCGCGGCCGCGGCCGAGATCGGCTTCCCGGCCGCTGTCGCGGTCACCGATGCCGGCGGCCATCTGGTCGCTTTCGAGCGCGACGATCCGGCGCCTTTCCTGGCCGCGAACGTGGCGATCGACAAGGCCTGGACGGCAGCGTCCTTCCACCTCCCGACCCACACCTGGAACGAGCTGCTCGGCAATCCAGAGATCGCCCCCCTCCAGCACATCCCCCGGGTCGTCGCGGTCGGTGGCGGCTTCCCTCTGATCGACGGCGATCAGGTGGTCGGCGGCCTCGGCATCTCGGGAGGCGACTACGCCCAGGACCAGAAAGCCGGCGAGACTGCCCTTGGAGCCGTCGGCTTCGATCTTCCCGGGTAGTCGACGGGGATCTCTCAATAGCGGGGGAGGAATTCAGCCGTATTCGATCGCCTTGCTCCCGGAGCTGTCGTCCTTCGCAGTCAGGACGGCAGTCGCCGGGCCGACGACCTTGCCGCCAGTAGGCGCCGGCAGGATTCGGAGCCGGCTTGTCAGGCTCGCTCGGCGACGCGGACCTGGCGGGCGAGCAGGAGGACGGCGGCCATCGCGACGACGAGGGTGCAGAGGGCGCCGCTGAGGGAGAGCGCGGCGGTGAGCAGGCCGATCAGCGCCGGGCCCATCAGGAAGCCGGTGTAGCCGACGGTCGCGACCGAGGCCACCGCGGCACCGAATCGTCGACACGTCTCATCCCGCGGTCAAGCAGGTTCAGATGTCATGAACACGCAGGCGGTCGCGGTCGAACGGATGGTGGGCAGGCCTGGCTTGCCCCTTTTGCCCCCGTCGGCAGTCATAGCGCTCCCATCCCCTCCTAATCGTTCAGCAGGCAAAAACAAATGTTGTTCAGCAGAAGGTACCCAAAGGCCTCGAAAAGCTTGCGGACTGAACCGCGCAGTGAGTATCGCCCGACGATCCTCCGGCCGGCGAGGTACACATTCCAGCCGGGGAGGGGCTGCTCAGACCGGCGTGATGGCGACGACCGGAATCGGCCGGGAAGTCGATTTCTGGTAGGCGATGTAGCGATCGCCGTTCTTCTCGTTGACGATCTTCCAGAGCCGCTCGTAGTCGGGATCCGAGGGGTCGACCACCCTGCAGCGGCCTTCCCGTCGTTCGCGGCCGATCTGGATCTCCACCTCGGGCTTCGCCTCGAGGTTCAGCAGCCAGGCCGGAGGCTGGTCGGCGCCACCTTTGGAGGCGACCACGAGGTAGTCGGCGCCGTCGGGGGCGTAGACGAGGCTGTTCGTCCGGATCTCCCCGGAGCGGCGGCCAGTAGTCCGCAGCAGCAGGGTCGGCACGCCGAGCAGACGATGCCCGACCCGCCCATCGGTCGCCTTGTAGAGCCGGTCGTGGACACGGAGGACGTTGCTGAAGAGGCTCACCGTGAAGAGCCTAGCTCAGCCCGCCTCCGCGAGGGTCGAGTAGACGGACCTCATCTCGACACCGCCCGGCCCCGGTGGCGGACCAGCTTCAACCGCCTCGTCGCGGTCGAGACGTCGCCGCCGAGCGGCGCGAAGGAAACGTCGGCGCTCACCGCGAGTCGGCCCTTCGCCTTCAGCTTCTTCCCGGCGCCCCCCTTGCCTTGACCGCGAGCTCGACGGCTCCCGCGCGGTCAGCGGGACCGGTGCGCCCCTTCAGCACCTCCCGGACTTCGATGCGATGATCGCCCGGCACGAGCGGGCCGAACGAGTCGCCGCTCTTGCACGCTTTCCAGGCTCCGCCGTCGAGCGCGCATTCGTAGGAACCGCCGGCGACGCCCGTGAACTGGAAGCCGGCGGTCTGGTCGGCGGTTTCCTTCGGGGGATGATCCTCACCGTTGACCGGCGAGGCGGCGGCGATGGATCGAGCCGGCGCTGTCCCTCAGCGGCATCCCGGGGCGACCCGAGCGCTTCGCGATGATCTCGGCGAGGATCGAGACGGCGACCTCCTCTGGCGTCGCCGAGCCGATGTCCAATCCGCAAGGGGCGTTGACCCTGGCCAGCCCCTCCTCGCCGACACCGCTCTCGAGCAGTCGCCGGTTGCGATCCGCGGTCGTCCGGCGCGAGCCGAGCGCGCCGATGTAGCCAACCTGGGTCGCCAGGGCGCCGAGGAGCGCCGGCCGATCGAGCTTCGGATCGTGGCTGAGAACCAGGACGGCGTCGCGGGGGCCGACATCGACCTGCTCGAACGCCGCTTCAGGCCAGCCGACAAGGGTCATTGCGGCGCGACGAAAGTGAGGTGCATTGAGGAAGGCGCGGCGCGGATCGCTGATGATCACCTCGTAGCCGAGCTCGGAAGCGAGGCTGGCCAGCGCCGCGGCGAAGTCGATCGCGCCGAAGATCAGCATCTTGGGAGCAGCCCCGTAGGCGGTCACGTGGACCGTCAGCTCGGCACCCAGCGTCGCGCCGTCGCGCGAGTAGCGCCTGGTTCTGGAGTGGCCGTCGGCGAGGATCCCCTCAGCGTCGCGGGCAACGGAGTGATCGAGCAGCTCGGGTCCTCCCAGGCTGCCCGCCGCGGCGCCGTTGCGGACGAGAAGCTTGCGGCCGGCGCCGGGCCCGTCAAGCAGCGTCGCAACCGCCACCGCCTCCCCCGCCTCGGCCGCCTCCCCCGCCCGAGCCTCGAGGGCCGCCGCCTCACCGCGGAGCTCGTGGACGAAGATATGGACGGTGCCCCCGCAGGTCAGGCCCACCGAGCCGGCCAGCTCGTCGGAGATGCCGTAGGCGACGAGACGGGCGTTCCCCCCGGCGAAGATCGCCATCGCCTCCCGGACCACGGCCGCCTCGACGCAACCACCGGTGATCGAGCCTTCAACCTGCCCGTCCTCGGTCACCAGCATCCGCGCCCCCAGGTCCAGCGGTGCCGATCCGTCGATCTGGACCAGGAGAGCGGCAACGACCCGGCGGCCTTCCTCAAGCCAGCGGGCGGCGGTTCCAGCCACCCGGCGGGCCGTGGTCATCGTTCGACTCTCTCCATTACGCCCTGCGCGCTCCGTCCCGCGCCTGCGTCTCGGAGGTCAGGTCAGACGCAGCCCCGCCAGCCGCGGTCAGGTAGGCCTGCTCGACCTCGCCGATCCGGCCGCGGGCCTCTTCGCCGGCCAGATCAAGCCCGACGCGGCCGCGGCGGATGACGATCGCGTGGTCGGTATACGCAAGCGCCTTATGTGCGTGCTGCTCGACCATGATCACCGCCGTCCTGCTCTCGTCGGCGGCTTGGCGGACCGCCGTGAGCAGGCGATCGACGACCAACGGCGCCAGGCCCAGCGAGAGCTCATCGGCGAGCAGCAGGCGCGGTTTGCGGCCGAGCGCCCGGGCCAGCGTCAGCATCTGCTGCTCGCCGCCCGAGAGGAGGCCGCCGCGGACCGCCATGCGCTTCCCGAGCTCCGGGAAGAGCGCCACCGCTTCTTCAGCCGAGACACCGCCGATCCGCAGGTTGTCGCGCAAGCTCATCCCCTTGAAGACCGAGCGCTCCTCGGTCACATAGGCCATCCCGTTGCGCGCCCGTTTGTAGAGCGGCGCGTTCCGCTTGACGCCGGCGAACTCGACCTCGCCGGCGATCAGCGGCAGTTCACCGGCCAGAGCCAGCATCGTCGTCGTCTTGCCGGCTCCGTTCGGGCCCAGCAAACAGAGGACTTCGCCGGGCATCACCTCGAAGCTGAGGTCGTGGACAACGGGCTGCCCGGCGTAACCAGTGCTCATCTCCCTGACCGAGATCACCGGCTCCATCAGACACCCTCCGTTCCGAGGATCGTTTTCGGCACCGCGGATCGCTGCGAGGCGGCGGTCGTGTGGGCGTCCTCTTCCTCACCAAGGTAGGCGGCGATCACCGCCGGGTCGTTGCGGACCTCGGACGGCTTCCCGGTGGCGATCATCCGGCCGAAGTCGAGCACGACAAGCTCGTCGCAGACCGACATCACGAAGTTCATGTCGTGCTCGACCAGCAGTACGGCGATCCCCCACTCCTTCGCCAGGCGCCCGACCAGGTGGGCGAGCTCGCCGGTCTCGGCGTCGCCGAGACCGGCGGCGGGCTCGTCGAGCAGCAGCACGCTCGACCGGGTCGCCACCGCCCGGGCCAGCGCCAGCAGGCGCCGCCGCCCGTAGGGCAGGTCCTCGACCTGGCGATCGAGGTCGTCCTCGAGCTCGAACTCGCGGATCGTCGAGAGCACCTTGTCGGGCAGCGGCGCGTCGACCGGCCAGACGAGGTCTCGGACGTAGGAGCCGATGTCTCGCGGGTCAGAGGCGGCGCGTAGGTTTTCCAGCACCGTCGAGTCCTCGAACAGCTCAAGCGACTGAAACGAACGACTCAGCCCGAGCCGTGCGCGCCGGGTAGCCGACATCCGCCCGATGTCGAGTTCGTCGAGCTGCAGCCGCGAGCCCGAAGCCATCCGGGTGAACCCGGTGACGGCGTCGATCAACGAGGTCTTGCCGGCGCCGTTGGGGCCGATCAGCCCGATCACCTTTCCGGGCCGGACGGTCAATGAGACGTCGTCAACCGCGGTCGTGCCGCCGTATTTGACCGTCAGGTTCCGCACCTCCAGGGTCATCGGCGCGACCTTTTCGCGCTGCGCGGCGACCGGCCGCGGCAGCTCGCGCTTGCCCTTCGACTTCGGTGCCAGGAATGGGATCAGGGGGCCGAGCTTGCGGCGGATGAACGCGATCTGCGCGATCTGCTCCTTGACGATCCCATTCTGGTTGAGCAGCACCATGACCACCAGCGAGACACCGCCGATCAACGAGATGTACTTGCCGATCCCACCGTCGATCGAATTGAGGAGCCGTTCGGAGAAGGCGCCGGGCGCGAGCGTTGCCCCGATCACCGGCCCGAAGAGGTAGCCGATGCCGCCGATCATCGCGTAGGCCACCATCGTGATCGAGGTGAAAGAGGTGAATTCGGCATAGTCGATCGAGGTCGACCGGAAGGCCAGGAGGATGCCGCCGAGGCCGGCGATCGCCGCAGCGACGGCGAAAGCATAGAGCTTGGCGCCGGCGACGCTGATCCCCAGCGCCGCCGCAGCGCGCTCGTTGGTGCGGACTGCAATCAGTCGCCTGCCCGAGCGCCCCCGTCTCAGGTTGCCGACGATCAGCCCGACCAGGATCAGGCAGCCGAGCGCGACCAGGCCGTAGCGGGTCGGGTGCGCGGCAGCGTTGATGTTCAACCCGAACAGCACCTGTTCGCCGATCTGGGTGCCGCCGAAGCCACCGGTGAAGTCGGCATTGCCGAAGAGGACGAGCTCGACCGCACTGCCCAGCCCGAGGGTGACGATCGCCAGGTTGATGCCGCGCGTCCGCACCGCCGGCAGGCCGAACAGGAGCCCTAGCGGGATCGTCGCCACGACTCCGATCAGGACGCCGACTATCAACGGCATCCCCGTGGTCGCCAGCAAGCGGCCGGCGACATAGGCGCCGAACCCGGCGAAGGCGAACTGGGCCAGCGAAAGCTGCCCGGTGTAACCGGTGAGGACGACGATCGACATCAGGATCACCCCGATGCAGATCGTCACCGTGATCGCGTCGATCCAGATCGGCGGCGTCGTCGTCAGCAGGATCACCGCGACCAACGAGCCGATGCCGAGGCCGCCCGGGTTGATCCGGCCGCTGCCGATCGTCGGCAGCCGCTGCAGCAGATAGTCGCGCAGCGGCAGTGCCTGGCCACGGACGATCAGCCAGATCACGATCAGGACGAACGGGATCGCCGTCCCCACCCCGGTCTGTGCGACGTAGCGGGTCACCTCGGTCTGCGCGATCCCGACCAGGAGGCCGACGACGAGGGCGATCGGGAAGGAGCGGAAGCCCGCCACCAGCGCCGCGGCGGTCGCGGCGAGCACGAGGTTGGTCAAGACGGCCGGCTGCAGGGTGACGATCGGGACGATCAGGATCGCCGCCAGCCCGGCGAGGCCGCAGCCGAGGGCCCAGTTGACGGTGGCGATCGTGTCGGGCGAGAGCCCCAGCGCCGACGCCGAGCGCTCGGACTCGGCAACCGCCGAAGTCGCGAGGCCGAACCGTGAGAAGCGGTAGAAGACCCAGAGGATCAGGGTCAGGCCGACGGCGATCCCGAGCAGGATCAGCCGGTCGGCGGAGATCACGATCGTGTCGTGGATGTGGACGATGTCGGTCGGCAGGTCCGACGGGACCAGCTTCGAGCTCGACGTGTAGCGGAGCACGGCGATCGCCTGGATCGTGATCAGCACCCCGAGCGTCGCGATCACCCGGACCAGCGGCGCCGCTTGGCGCAACGGTCTCATGATCAGCAGATGGATGAGCGCGCCTACCGCGGCGGCGGCGGCAACGCCGGCGATCATGCCCGGGAAGAACGCCCAACCCTGGTTGACCGTCAACTCCCACCACACATATGCGCCGACCATCCCGATCGCCCCGAGGGCGAAATTGAGCACGCCCGACCCGCGATAGACGATGATCAGGCCCTGGGAGGCAAGCGCGTAGGTGGCGCCGATGCCCAACCCGAGGAGCGCGAAACGGATGACTTCTTCCACTTGTGCCGCCTTTCCATCTCAAGGAGGCACCGCGGTCCCCGGGCATCAGGCCCGGGG
>JBOGYZ010000285.1:0-3869 GCA_050697015.1 Solirubrobacterales bacterium | reverse complement strand
GGACGGGTTCGTGGGACATCCGGCACAGGGACGGCACGAAGTCGGACTTTCGTGATCGTCCTGCGCGAGTGAGCGTGAGAGCCGACCGATCGGAAATGTCCGTGTCGATTTTTGGTCGCTGAGCAGCCATAAGTCGACACGGAGATCCTTGACCATTCGTCAGCGGTCGTACCTCGTGCGACGGCGCACTTCCGTGAGGGATCCGTGACACGCGCGTGCCTCTCTCGCGACGGTTCTTCCGCACTCCCGGCACCCGGCCGTCTCGGCCACGGCCACGGCCTGCCAGGGCCGTGGCCGAGACGGCCGGCATCCCTAGCCCACCTCCAGTTCGTCGGCGATCAGGCGGGAGAGGGGCAGGGAGGAGGTCGCGGCGGGGGAGGGGGCGTTGCGGACGTGGACGGCGTGCTCGGTGCGGTGGACGACGAAGTCGTCGACCAGCTTGCCGTCGTGGCCGAGGGCCTGGGCGCGGATTCCGGCCGGGCCCGGCATCGCCTTGGCGCCTTTGAGTGCCGGCACCATTCGCGCCGCCTCGGCGACGAAGGAGGCGGGGCTGGTGGCGTTGCGCATCTCGATCAGGCCGGCGCGCCATTGGTGGGCCATCAGCTTCCAGGTGCCCGGCCAGCGGAGCGTCTCGCCGAGATCGCGGCGGCGGACCCGGCGCAGGTCGTAGGCATCGCGGGCAGGCGCCAGCAGCGCGCTCGGGCCGATCAGCACCTCGCCCGCGAAGTTGCGGGTCAGGTGGGCACCGAGAAAGGGCAGGTCGGGGTCGGGGACCGGGTAGACGTTGGCGCGGATCAGCTCCGCCTCGGCCGGGCCAAGCTTCAGGTAACCGCCGCGGAAGGGGACGATGCGCGGGTCGGCGGGCGCCCCGCAGGCGACCGCGAGGCGATCCGACCAGAGGCCGGCGCAGAAGACCGCCTGCTTGGCGACCGTGGTGCCGTGGGAGTGCTCGATCGCCAGGCGGTCGCCGATCGGGCGCGCGCGGTGGACGCTCGTGCCCAGGTGGAGGCTGCCGCCTGCCGCGGCGACGTCCTCGGCGTAGGCCTCGGCGACGGCGACGAAGTCGACGACCCCGGTGCCTGGGGAATGCAGCGCGGCGACCCCGCGGGCGTGGGGCTCGATCGCGGCGATCTCGTCCCCGCCCAGCCGCCGCAGCCCGACGACCGAGTTCGCGATCCCCCGTCGTTCGAGCTCGTCCAGGCGGCCCAGCTCACCGTCCTCGACGGCGACGATCAGCTTGCCCGAGCGGCGGTAGGGGATGCCCTTCGCGTCGCAGTAGTCGTAGAGCGCGCGGGAGCCCTCGACACACAGTCGCGCTTTCAGCGAGCCCGGCTCGTAGTAGATGCCGGAGTGGACCACGCCGCTGGAGCGGCCGGTCTGGTGGACGCCGATCCGCGGCTCGGCCTCGAGCACGGCGAGGCGGGCCCCCGGCCGCCGGGACAGCAGCTCGCGGGCGACCGCCTGTCCGAGGATGCCGCCGCCGACGACCACGAGGTCGCACTCGGCGGGCGGCCTCATTGAGGGCCCGGTTCGGTGTGCACCAACCGGGCGTAGACGATGTAGCGCTGCGAGGCGCTGTAGAGGGGGTGGCAGGCGCTCAGGACGAGCCGCTCGTACCCCGTGTCGTGGATGATCCCGACGTCCGAGGGGTCGACGATTTCGGACTTCTGGACGCTGTAGATGAAGGTGCCGTAGGGCATCTTCAGGGTGATCTTGTCGCCCGGCTTCATCGAGTCGATGTGGCGGAAGGGGGCGAGGTAGGTGGTGCGGTGGCCGGCGATCGCGATCGTCTTGCCTTGTCCCGGCATCGCGGTTTCGGGGTAATGGCCGGGGCCGAGCTCGAGGCTCGACGCGTCGGTCCCCTGGACGAAGACCATGTTCAGGCCGTCCATCCCCGGCGCTTCGATCCGGCCGAGGGCGTCGCCCGGCTTCGATTCGTCGACCAGCCG
Organism: Solirubrobacterales bacterium; assembly: GCA_050697015.1. Lineage (GTDB taxonomy): Bacteria > Actinomycetota > Thermoleophilia > Solirubrobacterales > 70-9 > VAYN01. The sequence continues at coordinate 1,920 of JBOGYZ010000285.1, read as the reverse complement.
CTGGGCGAGCTTGGCGACGTTGGCGCTCACCGTCTTCCTACGGACCTTCGGGTCCTTCGACTTCTCCGCCTTCTGGATTTCCTGCTTGTCGGTCTGCGTGAGGAAGTCGGATTCGAGCGTCTTCAGCTGATCCACCTTTTCGCCCTGCTTGATCGAGCTGTAGATCGAGGACAGTGGCTCTTGGTAGGCAAGCGTGATGCCGACGTCGGCGAGGACCAGGATCCCGGCGGTGATCAGGGCGATCGAGAAGATGTGGCTGAAGCGACGCATCAGTGCGGATTCTCGCACCGAATACGGCACGTTCACGTTTCACGAGTTTGGCGTCCGCTAACCTGCCCCGATCAATTGTGAGTAGGCGATCATCAAATGCTCTTGCGAGGCCCATCTTCCGGTCGGCGCTTGCTGCCGCGCTCCTGACGGCGGCCCTTGTCGCTTTGCTGGCGACGGCGAGCGGCGCGGTGGCCTCGAAGGCGCCTTGCGGCAACTCGACCGCGGCCCCGCGGCAGCTCACGCTGCACGAGATGCGCGCCTCCGAGCTCTGCCTGATCAACCGCGTCCGAGCCCACTACGGCCTGCATCCGCTCGCCTTCAACGCGGAGCTGCGCGACTCGGCGACCGGGCACTCGGACTCGATGGTCACCCACCACTACTTCGCCCACGAAGGACCGGGGGGCTCGATGGACAGCCGCATCACCCGAACCGGGTACCTGCACCGGGCCCGCGCCTTCACCGTCGGCGAGAACATCGGCGGCGGCCGGGGGCGGCGCCGCGGCTCGCCGATGGCGGTCTTCGAGGAGTGGATGCACAGCCCGCCGCACCGGGCCAACATCCTCGATCCCGGCTTCCGGGACGCCGGCGTCGGCATCGCCCGCGGCTACCCGTTGGGTGGCGCCGCCGGATCGGCGACCTACACGGTCGATTTCGGCGCCCGCAGCGACGGCTGATCGCAAGCGGCTTCCCGCCACGGCGCGGGCGCGTCGAACAAACGTCCAGAAAAAGTCCCGTTGCGAAAACTGAGGAGGTGATCTGGCGAGAACTGGCTTGTGACCCGCAAGCTGATCGTCTCCCTCTCCGCCCTCGTCCTCATCGCGGCCCTCGTCGCCGCCCCGGCCCAGGCGCGCCGCCTGAGCGCTCTGGTCGCGCCGACCTCCGTCTGCGCCCACCAGACCGACCTCGGCGACTCGCCCGCCGTCCAGGAGCAGGCGATGCGCTGCATGACCAACTTCGCCCGCAAGCACGACGGCCTCGGCCGGCTCGGCAACGCCGCTGCCCTCGACAGCTCGGCGATGCGCAAGTCCGCCGACATCCTCCGCTGCGACAATTTCAGCCACTTCGCCTGCGACCGTCCGTTCACCTACTGGATGCAGCGCAGCGGCTACCTCGCGGCGCGCTGCTGGCGGGCCGGCGAGAACATCGCCTGGGGCACGATGAGCCAGGGCACCGTGCGCTCGATCTTCGTCGCCTGGCTCCATTCGCCTGAGCACCGGGCCAACATGCTCGGCCGCTATAGCCAGATCGGCATCGCCCTCTCGGTCGGCAACCTCGAAGGCAACGGTGAGGCCCACGTCTGGACCCAGGACTTCGGCTCCCACTGCGGCGACCCGTCCCGTCACCCCGCGCAGGTCCGCAGGCCCCATTTCGGCCTGCGCACCGCCTTCCGCGCCCGCTGAGCGGGCTACGCGCGGGCGCGTGGGAGGGACGGGGTCTCGCGAAGCTGTCGCGCGGACGCGCAAGGGATGGGGCCTTTTGAAGCTGGCGCCCGGGAAAGGGAAGGGCCGTCTCGTCCACGGCCCTGGCAGGCTGTGGCCGTGGCCCAGACGGCCGGTCCGTGAGGTGACGAAGAGCGTGGGAAGTCCACCCTTCCGCGCGCGTTGGACAACAGTCACGACCGCGCTGCATGAGTTGACCGTGCTATAGGGG
>JBOGYZ010000284.1:0-28673 GCA_050697015.1 Solirubrobacterales bacterium | reverse complement strand
CACCGAATCCTCGGCCGTCTCGGCCACTGCCACAGCCTGCCAGGGCCGTGGACGAGACGGCCGCGTCCCTTACCCGGGCGCCGGCTTGCGAGGCCAGGACCCTTGCGGCGCGTCAGCTTGCGAGTCCCCATCCCTTCCGGGCGCCGGCTAAAGGGCTGCGTCCCTTCCCGCTCGCCCCAGCGGCCCGCGGGGGACGCCTCGGGGCGTCGGGGGGCGGGCCTGTTCATACTCGGGGCTCGCTCATGGACAAGATTCGCAACTTCTCGATCATCGCCCACATCGACCACGGCAAGTCGACGCTCGCCGACCGCATCCTCGAGCTCACCGGCGCCGTGGATCCGAAAAAAATGCAGGCGCAGCTGCTCGACTCGATGGACCTCGAGCGGGAGCGGGGGATCACGATCAAGGCGCAGGCCGTCCGGGTCGAGTACAAGGCGAACGACGGCGAGACCTACCACCTGCACCTGATCGACACGCCGGGGCACGTCGACTTCTCCTACGAGGTGTCGCGCAGTCTCGCCGCCTGCGAGGGCGCGCTCTTGGTGGTGGACGCGGCGCAGGGCGTCGAGGCGCAGACCGTCGCCAACACCTACCTGGCGATCGAGAACGGCCTCGAGCTGATCCCGGTGATCAACAAGGTCGACCTCCCCGGCGCCGAGCCGGAGCGGGTCGCCCAGGAGGTCGCCGACCTGCTCGGCACCGACCCCGAGGACGCGCTTTGGATCTCCGCCAAGACCGGCAAAGGCGTGCCCGAGGTGTTGGAGGCGATCGTCGCCCGCATCCCACCGCCGACCGGCAAGGTCGACGCGCCCGCCCGGGCGCTGATCTTCGACTCCGAGTTCGACCAGTACCGCGGCGTGATCGCCTACGTGCGGATGTTCGACGGCCGCTTCCGCAAGAACGGGCGGATCCTCGCGATGCAGAACCAGACCCGCGCCGACATCGACGACCTCGGCTTCTTCCGTCCGGCGATGACCGCGGTCAACGACATCGAGGCAGGGGACGTCGGCTACCTGATCACCGGGATCAAGGACGTCACGATGCTGCGCGTCGGCGACACGCTGACCGGCGAGGCGGAACCCGCGACCGAGCCGCTCGAGGGCTACCGCGAGGTCCGTCCGATGGTCTTCTGCGGGCTCTTCCCGATCGACACCGACCGCTTCGAAGACCTCCGCGACGCGCTCGAAAAGCTGTCCCTGAACGACGCCGCGCTCTCCTGGGAGCCGGAGACCTCCGAGGCGCTCGGCTTCGGTTTCCGCGTCGGCTTCCTCGGCCTCCTGCACATGGAGATCGTGCGCGAGCGCCTGGAGCGCGAGTACGACCTCGACCTGCTGGCGACGACGCCGAACGTGCGCTACATCGTCCACCTCACCGACGGCACCGAGCGGGAGGTCCACAGCCCGACCGACCTCCCCGACCCGGCCCGCATCGAGACCATCGAAGAGCCCTACATCCGCGCCACGATCATCTGCCCGAAAGAGCAGGTGGGGCCGGTGATGGAGCTCTGTCAGGGGCGCCGCGGCACCCACGTCGACATGAACTACCTGAGCTCGGAGCGGGTGCAGATCCGTTACGACATGCCGCTCGGCGAGATCGTCCTCGACTTCTTCGACCTGCTGAAGAGCAGTACCCGAGGCTACGCCTCGCTCGACTACGAACCGATCGGTAACGAGGCCTCCGACCTGGTCAAGGTTGACATCCTGCTCGCCGGCGACAAGGTCGACGCGCTCTCGATCATCGTCCACCGCGATTTCTCCTACGACCAGGGGAAGAAGCTGGTCGGGCGGCTGCGCAAGACGATCCCGCGCCAGCTGTTCGACGTGCCGGTGCAGGCGGCGATCGGCTCCAACATCCTCGCCCGCGAGACGGTCAAGGCGCTCCGCAAGGACGTCACCGCGAAGCTCTACGGCGGCGACGTCACCCGCAAGAACAAGCTGCTGAAGAAGCAGAAAGCGGGCAAGAAACGGATGAAGGCAGTAGGGCGCGTGGAAGTGCCGCAGGAGGCGTTCCTCGCGGTGCTGGAGATCGACTGACCCGGACGAGTTCGCAGTTCCCCGCGGATAGCGCGGATAAGTGCGAACTCAACCCTGGCCGGCTGGCCAGGGCGCCGCCTGACCGCTCGCCGACCCGGTAGGTTGCCCGCCATGGCGATCAAGACCGATGCGGTCGGTAAGTCGTGGCCGTCGACGACGTACCAGGTGGGCCGCGAGAAGATCAAGGAGTACGCGACGGTGCTCGGGATCGAGAATCCCGTCCACTTCGACCTCGGCGCCGCCCGCGAGGCCGGCTTCCGCGACATCGTCGCCCCGCCGATGTTCGCGGTCGTCTACTCGATGCACGCGCTGGCGCCGGCGATGTTCGACCCCGAGGTGGGGATGAACTTCGCGACGATGGTGCACGGCGGCCAGACCTTCGAGTGGGACGATCCCGCGTGCTCGGGTGACGAGATCACCACGACCGCGAAGTGCATCTCGATCGAGGAGAAACTCGGGAACGGGTTCTACGTCTTCGAGACGAATTCCGTGAACGGGGCCGGCGCCCAGGTCGTGCGCGGCACCTGGACCAACATCGTCAGGGGGGTTTGACATGGCCGACTTCAAAGCCGGGGACGCGGTGCCGGAGCTGCGCGTCACGCCCGACAAGTACCTGACCAACCGCTACGCGGGCGCCTCGGGCGACTTCAACCCGATCCACATCGACGCCGACTTCGCCAAATCCGTGGGACTTCCGGGCAACATCCTCCACGGCCTCTACGGGATGGGCCTGGTCGCCAAAGCGGCCGCGCAGGGCCTGGGAGGCGGCGATCCGCGGGCGCTGAAGAAGCTGACGGTCCAGTTCCGCGGCATGGGGCTGCCGGAGCAGGAGATCGCGGTCACCGGCACCGTCAAAGAGATCGAGGGTAACCGGGTGACGGTCGATCTCGAGGCGCGGCAGGGCGACAACCGGATCATCCGCAACGCCGTAGCTGAGCTCGAGCTTTAGTTGGGGCGGGCCGGGATGGCCCCTTCCCTCACGAACTGCGGGAGGTTCGTCCAGGGGCCATCCCGGCCCGCCTCGTGAAGCCCTGGGGAGGCTCCGTGTCGCGGCCTCCTAAGCTTTAAGGGTGCTGACGGAGCGCCAAGAACTGATTTTGCGGCTTGTGGTCGACGCGTATCTCGCGTCGGCGCGACCGGTGCCGTCGAAAGAAGTCGCCTCGATGCCGGGTGTTGAGTGGGGTCCGTCGACCGTGCGGGCGGAGTTGGCGTTGCTCGAGACCGAGGGCTACCTGACCCATCCGCACACCTCGGCCGGTCGCGTCCCAACCGACTCCGGCTACCGACGTTATGTAGACCTGCTGCTCGAATCGGGAGCGGCGCCGGGCGACGCGCGGGTCGAGCTGGAACTGTCCCAGCTTCGTCGCGAGGTCGACGCGGCGATGCGGGAGACGACCGCGGCGCTCGCCCAGGTCACCGACCTGGTCGCGATGGCGACCGCGCCGCAGCTCGCCGCGACGACGACGATCCACCGGGTCGAGGTCCTGCGGCTGCAGCCGAACCGCGTCGTCGTGATCGTGATCGCCTCCAGCGGCGACGTCTACCGGCGCGTCTTCGAGTTCGGGCGCGAGGTCGACACCGGCCTGGTCGAGTGGGCCTCCAGCTACCTGAACGAGCAGCTGACCGGCCTCGGCCTCGGCGCCCGGATGATCGGCACCCGGCTTGCCGACCCGAGCCTCGACCCGGTCGAGTCGCCCTTCGTCACCACACTCGCGCCGGCCTTCACCGAGCTGCAGCCGGAGAGCACCGCCGACCTCTACATGGACGGCACCGCGCATCTCCTCTCCGAAGCCCACATCGACGACCTGCCGCGCGCTGACGAGCTGATGCGGGCGCTGGAGCGCCGCGCCGACGTGTTACAGATGCTGCGCTCCTCGCTCGCCGAGCGCTCCGTTTTCCTCTGGATCGGGGACGAGAACCCGCAGCCGACCCTGCGCTCGGCCAGCGTCGTCGGCGCCAACTACGGCCTCGGCCATCGCAACCTCGGCGCGGTCGGCGTGGTCGGCCCGCGGCGGATGGACTACGCCACCGCGATCGCCTCGGTCCGCGTCGCCGCCCGCGAGCTCTCCCGATACTTCGAGACCGTCTACGACGACTAGTCAGCCCCCACACCCAACAGAATCACACACTTATGCCAAGCGATTACTACGAAGTCCTGGGCGTCTCCCGTGACGCTTCCGAGACCGAAATCAAGAAAGCGTTCCGCGGCCTCGCCCGCGAACTCCATCCCGACGTCACCGGCCACGACCCCGACGCCGAAGCCCGCTTCAAGGAGGCGGCCGAGGCCTACGAGGTCCTCTCCGACGCCGAGCGGCGCCGCACCTACGACCAGTACGGGGCCGAGGGGCTGCGCTCTGGCGGTTTCGACCCCGGTGCCGGCTTCGGCTCGATGGACGACATCTTCCAGTCGCTCTTCGGTCAGGCCTTCGGCGGCGGGTTCGGGGGTGGCGGCGGCCCGGCGGTCGGCGCCGACGTCCTGGTCGAGACCGAGCTGACCCTCGACGAGGTCGCCACCGGGGTCGAGCGCGAGCTCTCCTACGACGCGGTCGTCGTCTGCTCGCACTGCCGCGGCAATGGCGCCGAGCCGGGGACGCCGATCGAGACCTGCGACCGCTGCGGCGGCCAAGGCCAGCTACGCCAGGTGTCGCGGACGCCGTTCGGGCAGATGGTCCGCGCCGTCCCCTGCGACGTCTGCCACGGCTCCGGCAAAGTCCCGGACACCCCGTGCGAGGTCTGCGACGGCAGCGGCCGCGACCGCGGCAAGGTGACGAAAACCGTCGAAGTCCCGGCCGGGATCGAGGACGGGCAGCGGCTCCGGGTGAGCGGCCTCGGCCACGCCGGCGAGCCCGGCGCGCCGGGGGGCGACCTCTACGTGCAGGTCGCGGTGGCGCCGGACGGCCGCTTCGAGCGCAACGGCACCGACCTGATCAGCGCCGTTCGCATCCCCGCCACCGAGGCGATGCTGGGGACGACGGTGACCGTGCCGACGCTTGATGGCGAGCGGGAGATCGAGCTCGAGGCGGGTGTCCAGCCCGGTCACGAGGAGATGCTGCGCGGGGCGGGCCTGCCGCGGCTCGGCGGACGCAAGCGCGGCGACCAGCGGATCATGGTCGACGTCGTCGTCCCGACCAACCTCTCCGAGGAGCAGCGTGAGATCGCCGAGCGCCTCGACACTACGCTCGAGCCCGACAACCTCGCTCCGCAGCACGGCGACGGTCTCTTCGGGCGCTTCCGCAAAGCGTTCCGGTAACCGGCAAGACGTTCGCCGAGCGATGATCCGCCTCGCCGTGCGGTGCAGTCCCGACCAGGCCGACCTGGTCCTCGCCGAGCTGACGATGCTGGCGCCGAACGGCGTCGAGGAGGAGCGCGGCCCGGGCTACGTCGAGTACGCGATCTACGGCGGCGAGGGCGAGCTGCCGGAGCTGGGGCAGGTCGACGCGGTCGTCGGCGGGCGGCCGATCGAGGTCAGCTCGACCGAGATCCCCGACGACTGGGCCGACCGCTGGCGCGACTTCCACAAACCGCTGCTGGTGGGGGAGCGGCTGTGGCTGCGGCCGAGTTGGGAGCCCGAGCGGGAGGGGGCGATCGACTTGATCGTCGACCCCGGCCAGGCCTTCGGCACCGGCGCGCACCCGACTACCCGCCTCTGCCTCGAATACCTGCTGGAGCTGGCCGACGCCGGCGAGGCCGACGGCCCCCTGACCGATCTCGGTACGGGCTCCGGGGTGCTCGCGATCGCCGCGGCGAAGCTCGGCTGGTCCCCGGTGACGGGTTACGACCACGAGGCGGCGGCGATCGAGGCCTCGGCGGCGAACGCGGCCGTCAACGACACCAACATCACTTTCCACAAGCAGAATCTGCGCGAATCCCTCCCCGAGCTCGCCCCGACCTGCGTCGCCAACATGACGTCCCCGATCCTCAAGGCAATCGCGAGCCATCTGAGCGGGATCGCGGGGGTGACCCGACGGAACCTCCCCGCTGTTGTTCCAGAGGGTGACCCCCGTGAGCCCGCCCCGAATACCCTTGTCCTTTCCGGAATCCTCCCCAACGAGCTGAACGAAGTAGCCGACGCCTTCGCCCCGTCCGGATACGCCGAGCAAGATCGCCGACAGATGGGCGACTGGGCCGCGCTTTTGCTCCGCCGCTCTCGATAGTGTCCCCGCCGATGCTGCCTTTCGCCGCATATCTCGACGCGGGCTACAAGATCGCCCTGTTCCTCCACGTCATTGCCGTGGTGGTCGCCCTCGGTCCGACCTTCGGCTACGGGGTCTTCTTCTCGGTCCTGCCGAAATACCCGCGCGCCGCGCCCGCCCTGATCGAAGGCATGCGCCGCGTCGACCGCTACCTGGTCAACCCCGGCATGATCATCCTGCTGATCGCCGGCATCGTCCTCCTCGCCGACAGCGGTATCGGCGGCCACAACATCTGGGGCGGCAGCGACTTCTTCATCGTCTGGGGCTTCATCGCGATCATCGCCCTGTTCGGCGTCCAGCACGGCTTCTTCGGGCCGCGGATGGCGCAGCTGCAGGAGTTCGCCGACCGCGATCTCAAATCCGGCGACACCTTCAGCGACGAGTTCGAAGCGAGCAGCAAATTCATCGCCCAGGTCGGCGCCGCCACCGGCATCCTGATCGTGCTGACCGTGTTCTTCATGGTCTACAAGCCCTTCATGTGATCGACGCCGCGCTGCCGGTCGCGATGTTCGACTCCGGCGTCGGCGGCCTCACCGTCCTGCACGAGTGCCTGGTCGCCCTGCCACAGGAGGACTACGTCTACCTCGGCGACACCGCCTGGTTCCCCTACGGGCCGCGCGATCCCGACGAGCTGCGCGCGCGCATCCGCCTGATCGCCGAGAGGCTGCTCGAGCGGGGCGTAAAGCTGGTCGTGATCGCCTGCAACACGGCGACGGCGATCGGCGAGGACGTCGTCCGCGAGGTCGCGGGCGAGCACGGGGTGGAGGTCGTCCCGGTGGTCGCGCCGCAGGCCGAGATCGCCGCCGCGATCACCGACAACGCGCGGGTCGGCGTGCTGGCGACGACCAACACGGTTGAGAGCGGTGCATACCGGCGCGCGCTCGAAGCGCAGGGACGCGGCCTCGACGTGATCGAGGTGGCGGCGCCGCGCCTCGCCCCCTTCATCCAGGACGGTTCGCTCTTCGACGAGGAGACGATGGAGATGGCGCGCGGCTATTGCGCCCCGCTGCGGGAGGCAGAAGTCGACACTCTGATCCTCGGCTGCACCCACTACCCGCTGGTGGCGCCGATGCTGCAGCGGATCCTCGGCCGCAACGTGCGGCTGGTGAGCGGCGGCCACGCCGTCGCCGCGGCGATCCAGCGCACCCTGGAGGGCTCCGGCCTTGCCCAGGAGCGCGACGAGGAAGGCACCTACGAGTTCTTCTGCACCGGTCCGGTCTCCTCGTTCGGCGAGGTGGCGACCCGGTTCCTCCAGATGCCCCTCGGCGAGGTCCGCCTGGTCGAGTTCACCGTGCCGGCATAGAACTGACACAGAGAATTTGCTTTCTGCGCGCCACCCGTGCGCATTTCCCTGCCACGGTTCGGGCATGTCGATCCTTACCGCCGGAAATACCGTATATCCTCTGGATGTGGCCAAGGTGCTCATCTCGATCCCCGATCGTCTGCTCCGTCGCGTCGACGACGCCGCGAGCCGCGCGGGCGAAACCCGCAGCGGCTTCCTCCAGCGGATCGCCGAGCGGGAGGTGGCGGAGAGCAGCGCGCGGGTGCGCAAGGAGCTCGAAGACCTCTTCGAGCCCCTGGCCCCCGCCGGCGGCGAATCGGGCCGTTGGATCCGCGATGACCGCGATCACCGAGATGACCGCCACTTCGGCCCCGCGCGATGACCGCTGACGGCACGCTTCTTCTCGACGCCAGCGTGTGGATCGCGTCCCGCGACCCCGACGACAGCTATCAGGCGTCCGCGCTCGACTTGACCTTCGACACCGATCAGGATGCGGCGACGCTCGACCTCACCTTCTACGAGGTCGCCAACGGCGTCGTCAGGCGCTGGGGTGACGCGGCGGCAGCCGCGAAGCTGTGCCGCTCGCTCGAGCTGCGCTGCAAGGGGAACGTCGTGCGGGCCGACCCGAGCCTGCTGGAGGCCACCGCCGAGATCGCGGTCGAGCAGGGGCTTACCGCCTACGACGCCGCCTACGTCGCCGTGGCGCGTCGCTTCGATTGGCGGCTCGTGAGCACGGACGTGCGCGACCTCGTGTCGAAGGGTCTCGCGATCACTCCGGACGCCGCCGTCTAACCTTGTTGCCATGAGCGTTCTGGAACAGGTGCAAGACGACGCGCGGACGGCGCTGAAAGCGCGCGAACGCGACAAGGCCTCGGCGCTGCGGTTGGTCCTCGACGCGCTGCAGCAGGACGCCAAGATGGGCAAAGGCGACGAGATCGCGGTGCTGCAGCGGGAACGGAAGAAACGGGTCGAGGCGGCCGAGGCCTACGAGGGTGCCGGGCGGGCCGAGCAGGCCGCCGCCGAGCGCTTCGAGGCGGAGCTGATCGAGGGCTACTTGCCAGCCCAGCTCTCCGAGGAGGATCTGGACGGGCTCGTGGCCGAGGCGGTCGAGGAGACCGGTGCGACGGAACAGAAGCAGATGGGCCAGGTGATGTCGGCGGTGATGCCGAAGGTCGGCGGCCGCGCCGACGGCAAGCGGGTGAGCGCCGCGGTGCGCAAGAAGCTGGGTAGCTGAGTTGGCCCGTCGCCAACTGACTCTCGACAACGACGTCGCGGCCGAGCTCGCGGGTTCCGATGACTCGGTCCTGCGCGGGCTGCGCGACCGGCTGCCGGTGGAAATCCACCTGCGCGGCAACGTCCTGACCCTGGACGGCGATCCGGGCGACTTGCAGGAAGCCGCGACAGTGGTCGACGAGATGGTCGAGCTGATCGAGGGGGGCCACGAGGTCGCGCCCGGTACGGTTGAAGCGGTGGCCGGAGCGCTCGACGCCGAAGAGAGCCCCGCGGCGATCCTCGACGACGTCGTCTGGCGCCATCGCAACATCAAAGTCGCGCCGAAAACGCTGAACCAGAAACGTTATGTAGACGCGATCCGCAAGACCACGATCACCTTCGGCATCGGCCCGGCCGGTACCGGCAAGACCTTCCTCGCCGTCGCGATGGCGGCCGCGGCGCTGACCGAACGCAAAGTCCAGCGGATCATCCTCACCCGGCCCGCGGTCGAGGCCGGCGAGCGCCTCGGCTTCCTGCCGGGCGACATCCAGGCCAAGGTCGATCCCTACCTGCGCCCGCTCTTCGATGCCCTCTACGACATGCTCGACCCCGACCGGGTCAACGGCTACTTCGAGCGCAACGTGATCGAGGTCGCGCCGCTGGCATTCATGCGGGGCCGCACCCTGAACGACTCCTTCGTGATCCTCGACGAGGCGCAGAACACGACCCCCGAGCAGATGAAGATGTTCCTCACCCGGCTCGGGTTCAACTCGCGGATGGTGGTGACCGGCGACGTCACCCAGATCGACCTGCCCTCCGATCAGCGCTCCGGGCTGATGGTGGTGCGCGACATCCTCGACGAGGTCAAAGACATCTCCTTCATCGAGTTCGGCGGCGAGGACGTCGTCCGCCACAAACTCGTCCAGCGGATCGTCGCCGCCTACGACCGTCACGGTGCCGGTCGATCTGTCTGACGTGCCCGGTGACCTGCGCGAGCCGGTCGCGGCCGCCTTGGCGGCGGTCGGGGTCGACGACGGCCACCTTGCGGTGGAGATCGTCGATGCCGACCGCATCCGAGAGCTGAACCGCGATCACCGCGGCAAGGACGCCCCGACCGACGTGCTTTCGTTCCCGATCGACGAACTAGGCCCCGCGGCCGGCCCGCGGGAGCTCGGCGACGTTGCGATCTGCCCCGAGCTCTGCGTCGACATGACCCTGAACGAGGCCGCCGTCCACGGCGTCCTCCATCTCTGCGGCTACGACCACGAGACCGACGACGGCGAGATGCTCGCCCTCCAGGGTCAGGTCTTGGAGTTGCTTCGATGAGCACTCGTTCCGGCTTCATCGGGCTCGCCGGTCGACCCAACGTCGGCAAGTCGACCCTGGTCAACGCCCTGGTCGGCAGTCACGTCGCGATCGTCTCGATGCGCCCGCAGACGACCCGCCGCGCGATCCGCGGCGTCGCCACCGACCTCGAGGCCGAACGCCAACTGGTCCTCGTCGACCTGCCCGGCGTGCAGCGTCCCCGCGACGCGCTGACCAAACGGATGCAGCAGCGGGTCGAGCGCGAGCTGGCCGAGTCCGACGTGGCCCTCCTGGTCATCAACGGCGAGGAGGGAGTCGGCCCCGGCGACCGCTTCATCGCGGGCCTGTTGAAAGCGGCGCGGGTCCACATCCCGGTGATCTGCGCGGTGAACAAGTGCGACAAACTCGCCCGCGGCGGCACCGTCAAGGCGCTCTCCGACGCCGCCGATCTGCCCGGGGTCGACGAGGTCTTCCCGCTCAGCGCCCGCGAGGGCACCGGCCTCGACGAGCTCCTCCATCGCCTCGGCGAGTTGATTCCCGAGGGCCCCTACATGTATCCGCCGGAGGACTCCTCCGACCAGTCCTCGGAGCTGCTGCTCGCCGAGCTGATCCGCGAGCAGGTGCTGAACCGGACCCGCCAGGAGATCCCGCACTCGGTCGAGGTGAAAGTGCAGTCGGTCGAGCCGCGCGAGGACGGCCTGGTCACGGTCGCCGCCGAAATATGGGCGGAGACGGAGTCCCAGAAGGGCATCCTGATCGGCCGTGGCGGAGCGAAGGTCGGCGAGATCGGCTTCGCCGCGCGGCGCTCGCTGGAACAAGAGCTCGAGGCCAAAGTTCACCTCGACCTACAGGTGCGGGTGAAGCGCAACTGGCGCCGGGACGAGGACATGCTCGACCGCCTCGGCATCGAGTGATCGGCCCCGCGCCCTCTACGATCACTCTGATGCTGGACGAAATCTCCTTTGACGAGCGCGGCCTGGTGCCGTGCGTGGTGCAGGACGAGGCCACCGGCGAGGTTCTGATGCTCGCCTACGCCAACCGGAAAACCCTGGAGCTGACGCTCGAGACGGGGGAGATGCACTTCTTCAGTCGCTCGCGTGACGAGATCTGGCGCAAAGGCGAAACGTCAGGGTCGACGATGGCCGTGAAACAGCTCCGCTACGACTGTGACGGGGACGCGGTACTGGCGATCGTCGTGCCGGCCGGGCCCGCGTGTCATACGGGAGAACGAACCTGCTTCTACCGCGAGTTCCGCGGCGAGCCGCACCGCGTCGTCCACGAGGCGCTCCCGTCGCTCGAGCGCACGTTGAAAAGCCGCGTCGCCGAGCGCCCCGAGGGCAGCTACACGGTCGTCCTTCTGGACAACCCGACCCTGATCGGGGAAAAGGTGGAGGAGGAGGCCGAGGAGGTCGTTCGCGCAGCAAGGGAAGAGACCGACAAACGGGTCGCCGAAGAGGCCGCCGACGTGATTTACCACCTCGCCGTCCTGTTGGCCGCTCGCGGCGTCCCACAGTCGGCGGTGTTCGAGGAGCTCAATGAGCGTGCTGGCTGAGTCGGAGCTGCGGCTAACGCCGACCCTGGAGGAGGCGCGCGAGCTGGCCCGCGAGGGCAACGTCGTCCCGGTCCGTGCCCGCTTCGTCGAGGACACCGAGACTCCCGTCTCCGCCTTCCTCAAACTCCGCGCCGGCGAGCCCGAGGGGGCGCCCTGCTTCCTGCTCGAGTCCGCCGAGCAGGGTCAGGTCGGTCGCTACTCCTTCGTCGGCCTGCGCCCGCGCGCGATGCTGCGCTGGAGCGACGGCCGGCTCTCCGAATGGACCGGTCGCGCCGCCACCCTCGGCGGCGAGCCGACCAAGGTCGAGCCGGAGGCCGATCCCTACGGCGCCGTCGCCGCCCGTTTCGCCGCCTACCAACCCGCGCAAGTCGCCGACCTGCCGCCGTTCACAGGCGGAGCCGTCGGCTTCTTCGGCTACGACCTGGTGCGCACGGTCGAGCCGCTCGGCGAGCCGAACCCGGACGAGCTCGGCCTCCCCGACATGGCCCTGATGGTCACCGACGCGATGCTGGTCTTCGACCACCTGCGCCACGAGCTCACGATCCTCGCCTGCGTCCACACCGGGGGCGAGGACGACTTCGACACCGAATACGCCCGCGCCGCCGCGACGATCGCCGAGATGCGCGAGCGCCTCCGCGGCGCCGTCCCGCAGCCCGCCACGCCGAGCGTGGTCGAGCCTCCAGAGTTCACCTCGAACTTCGAGCGCAAGGACTTCGAAGGCGCCGTCACCCGGATCATCGAGTACGTCCGCGCCGGCGACGCCTTCCAGGTCGTCCCCTCGCAGCGCTTCAGCGCCGACGCGCCGGTCGAGGCCTTCTCCCTCTACCGCGGCCTGCGCGCGGTCAACCCCTCGCCGTACATGTACTACCTCGAGTTCGGCGACTTCCAGATCGCCGGCGCCTCGCCCGAGCCGCTGGTGAAAGTCCACGACGGGATCGTCGAGACGCGCCCGATCGCCGGCACCTCCCCCCGTGGAAAGTCCGCCGAGGAGGACCGTCGCCTCGCCGAGCGCCTGATCAACGACCCGAAGGAGCGGGCCGAGCACGTGATGCTGGTCGACCTCGGCCGCAACGACCTCGGCCGCGTCTGTGAGTACGGCTCTGTGTCGGTCGACGAGCTGATGGTGATCGAGACCTACTCGCACGTCCTCCACATCGTCAGCCAGGTGTCAGGGAAGCTTCGCGAGGGAGTGACGGCGATGGACGTGCTGCGCTCGGCGCTCCCCGCCGGGACGCTCTCCGGCGCGCCCAAGGTCCGCGCGATGCAGATCATCGACGAGCTCGAGCCGGTCAAGCGCTGCTCCTACGGCGGCGCGATCGGCTACCTCTCCTGGAACGGGGATCTCGACACCGCGATCCACATCCGCACCGTGGTGGTCAAGGACGGCCGCCTCCACGTCCAGGCCGGCGGCGGCACCGTCGTCGACGCGAAGCCGAACTACGAGTGGAACGAGTCCGTGAACAAGGCGCGCGCCGTCTTCCGCGCGGTCGAGGTCGCCTGCGCCCAGCCGGACTGGACCTAGATCACCAACAAGGCCATGCGCGTCCTCGTCATCGACAACTACGACTCCTTCACCTACAACCTGGTCCAGTACCTGGGTGAGCTCGGCGCCGAGCTCGAGGTCGTCCGCAACGACAAGGCCGAGGTCGCCGAGCTGCTGGAGCGCGGCGCCGATCGCCTCGTCGTCTCGCCCGGACCCTGCACGCCCGCCGAGGCGGGCATCTCCGGCGCGGCGATTCGCGCCTTCGCCGAAGCGGGCACGCCGACCCTCGGCGTCTGCCTCGGCCACCAGGCGATGGTCGAGGTCTTCGGCGGCAAGGTCGTCCAGGGTGAGCCGATCCACGGCAAGGACGCCGAGATCGCCCACGACGGCCGTACGATCTTCGCCGGCCTGCCCACGCCGATGGTCGCGGGGCGCTACCACTCGCTGGTCGCCGACCCCGACCTCCCCGACGAGCTCGAGCTGACCGCCCACCTCGGCGATGTGGTGATGGGCGCGCGTCATAAGGAGCTGCCCGCGGAGGGCGTCCAGTTCCACCCCGAGTCGGTGCTCACCCCGCACGGCAAGCACCTGCTCGCGAACTTTCTGGGAAAGGGGGAGGCCAGTGCCTAACGACGTCGTCTCGCGCGCGATCGACGCGGTCTGCGCGGGTGAGAACCTGACCGCCGACCACGCCTCGACCGTCCTCGCGGAGATCATGGTAGGGCGCACGGAGCCGATCCAGACCGCGGCCTTCCTGATCGCGCTGCGGGCGAAGGGGGAGACCGTCTCCGAGCTGGTCGGGCTGGCGCGGACGATGCGCTCGCTCGCCGACGCGGTTCACGTCGACCGCACCGACCTTGTCGACACCGCGGGCACCGGCGGCGGGCCGACGACCTTCAACGTCTCGACCACCGCGGCCTTGGTCGCCGCCGGGGCGGGCTGCGCGATCGCCAAGCACGGCAACCGCTCCGCCACCTCCTCGTCGGGCTCGGCCGACCTGCTGGAAGCGCTCGGCGTCGCGATCGAACTCGACCCAGAGGCCGTCGCCCGCTGCATCGAGGAGGTCGGCTTCGGATTCATGTTCGCGCCGCGCCACCACTCTGCCACCTCCCACGTGCGCCCGGCCCGCGAGGGCCTCGGCGTCCGCACCGTCTTCAACTTCCTCGGCCCGCTGACCAACCCGGCGGGTGCCACCCGGCAGCTGGTCGGGGTCGCCGACCGCAAGTACCAGGAGACGATCGCCGAGGCCCTGATCGGGCTCGGGGTGCAGCGGGCGTTGGTGGTAAGCGCCGAAGACGGGGTCGACGAGCTGGCGCTCTCGGCGCCGACGCGGGTGATCGAGGTCTTCGAGGGCCGCACCGCCGAGTGGTTCGTCGAGCCCGGCCAGTACGGGCTGGCGCCGCTGGAGCTGCCCGAAATCGCCGGCGGCTCGCCGGAGGAGAACGCCGCCGTCACCCGTGGCGTGCTGGGCGGCGAGCCCGGCCCGCATCGCGACCTCGTGCTGCTGAATGCCGCCGCCGCGATCTACGTCGGTGGGCTCGCCGCCGACCTCGAGGAGGGCGTCGCGAAAGCCGCCTCGGCGATCGACTCGGGCGCGGCAGCAAACGTGCTGGAGAGGCTGATCGCGGCAACGGTCGCGGCGGCTGGATAATCTTTCCGGGTTCAGTGGGAATTATCGAGCAGCTGATCGAGGGCGCCCGGGAGGGGGTGCAGGAACGCAAGCGGGAGCTCCCGCAGGCGGAGCTGGAGGCACGGCTCTCGGCGCGCGGCGAGGACCGCCCGTTCCAGGAGGCGCTGACGCGTCCCGGTCTCTCCCTGATCGCGGAGTTCAAGCGTCGCTCGCCGAGCAAAGGCGACATCGCCCCCGGCGCCGACGTCGCCTCCCAGGTCGGCGCCTACGAGCGCGGCGGCGCGGCGGCTCTTTCGGTGCTGACCGACATGCCGCACTTCGGCGGCACGCTCGAGGATCTGCGCGCCGCCCGTACCGCGGCGAGCCTGCCGATCATCCGCAAGGACTTCATCGTCGAGCCCTACCAGCTCTACGAGGCGGCGGTGAACGGCGCCGACGCGGTGCTGCTGATCGTCCGGGCGCTGAGCGACCGGGAGCTCGCCTCCCTCTACGAGGAGGCGCGGACGCTCGACCTCGACTGCCTGGTCGAGGTCCACGACGCCGAGGAGCTGGAGCGGGCCCTCGAGGTCGACGCCGAGGTGATCGGGATCAACAACCGCGATCTCGACGGCCAGGGGGTCGACATCCAGACCACCTTCGAGCTGATGCCGGACGTGCCCGCGGGGAAGACCGTGGTCGCCGAGAGCGGCATCTCCGGCCGCGAGGAGCTGTTCGAGCTCGACCGGGTCGGCGTCGACGCGGTGCTGATCGGCGGCGCGCTGATGACCGCTCCGGACCCGGAGCAGAAGACGCGCGAGCTGACCGGCGCCGACGAGACCCGCGAACACCTTTATTAGCCCGCCGCGCGCCCGCGGTCTTTAGAAAACCTTTCGGCAGGCTTTAGCGCCGCATCAAAGGTTCAAGGCATTCTGACCGGCATGGACCACCAACCACCACAGAGCGGCATGGATCCGCAACCACAACAGCCTCAGCGGCCACAGGACCAGCCCAAGAAGAAGGGCTTCTTCCGTTCGTCGTTCGGCTCGGCGCTGTTGGGCGGTTTGGTGGTCGCCGTGGTCGGCACGGTCCTCCTGCTGACCGGTGCGGTCAAGTCGAAGGGCGGCGGCACCACCACGATCGAGCAGTCGACGAGCGCGCCGATCGCCTCGACCTCCTCCGGTGGCGAAGGCGAAAACAACGGCAACACGGTCGACGAGATCTACAAGAACGACGGTGACGGGGTCGCCTTCATCGAATCGACGATCCCCGCCGAAGAATCGGCGGAAAGCTTCAACCCCTTCGGCGAACCGGAATCGCAGGGCGGCGGCACCGCGACCGGCTCGGGCATCGTCATCGACGACAAAGGCCACATCCTCACCAACAACCACGTGATCGAAGGCGCCGACAAGATCGAGGTCAAAATCGGCGAATCCGACCACCAGTACACCGCCAAGGTGGTCGGCACCGACCCGGCCTCCGACCTGGCGCTGATCCAGGTGGAAGCGCCGAGCAAGGAACTCGACCCGCTCACCCTGGGCGACTCCTCGAAGATGGAAGTCGGCGACCCGGTGGTCGCGATCGGCAACCCGTTCGGGCTCGACCGGACCGTCACCAGCGGCATCGTCTCGGCGCTCCAACGGCAGATCCAGGCGCCGAACGGCTTCTCGATCGACAACGTGATCCAGACCGACGCGGCGATCAACCCCGGCAACTCGGGCGGCCCGCTGATCAACGGCAACGGCGAAGTGATCGGCATCAACTCGCAGATCGAGACCGGAGGCGGCAACGACGGCAACGTCGGCATCGGCTTCGCGATCCCGATCAACACCGCCAAAGAAGTGATCCATGAACTGGAAACCAAAGGCAGCGTCGAACACGCATACCTGGGGATCTCCGGCGGCACGATCACGCCCGCGCTTGCCAAAACCTTCAACCTCCCGGTCAAGGAAGGCGTCCTGATCCAGACGGTCGAAAAGGACGGGCCCTCGGACAAGGCCGGGCTCGAAGGGGGCAACACTCCGGTGACGGTGGAAGGTGGCGAAGTGATCGTCGGCGGCGACATCATCACCGAAGCCGAAGGCAAGAAGATCACCAACATGGAACAGATCATCGAACTCGTCAACCAGAAGAAGCCCGGTGACGAAGTCACGCTGAAGTACCTGCGTGACGGCAAGGAAAAGACTGCGACCGTGACGCTGGGCACCAGGCCCGCGAAGGTCGAAGAAGCCTCGCCGGAAGGCTGAGGGAAGCACACGCCGCCCGGGGGGAGTCCGGCCCCTCGGGCGGTTGATCTTGTTGGCGATCTGGTTCCCGTAGGCTGGACGTATGCGCGTCAAGTTCTGCGGGATTACCGACATCGACGATGCCGCCGAGGCCGTGCGCCTCGGTGCCTGGGCGATCGGGCTGATCCACTGGGAGCCGTCGGTGCGGAGCGTCGACCCGGGCGTCGCCGCGGAGATCGCGGCCGCCTTCCGTCGTAAGGCGGAGATCGTCGGCGTGTTCGTGAACCCGACGCTCGAGGAGGTCACCCGGGCGGTCGAGAACGCGCAGCTCTCGATGGTGCAGCTGAACGGCGAGGAGGGCGCCTCCTTCTGCGCCGAGGTGGCGCGCCGCTGCGGCGTCAAGGTGATCAAGGCGATCCACGTCGCCTCCGCCGCCGACATCCACGGTGCGGAGGCCTACCGCCAGGTCGACTACCACCTTTTCGACCGCCGCGCCAAGGACCTCCCGGGGGGGACCGGCGAGACCTTCGACTGGGAGCTCCTGCGGAGCCACCGCTCCGAGGTCCCGGCGATCCTGGCCGGCGGGCTGAAGCCCGAGAACGTCGCCGAGGCGGTGGAGATCGCTCGTCCCTTCGCGGTCGACGTCGCCAGCGGCGTCGAGGCCGAGCCGGGCCGCAAGGACCACGCCAAGATGGCCGCCTTCTACGAGGCGGCGAACTCGGTCGGCGTTTTACCCTGATGAGTGCCTGATGAGCACGATCGAGACGAGGTTCGGGCCCTACGGGGGCCGATACGTCCCTGAGACGCTGATCGCGGCGCTCGACGAGCTGACCGAGGCCTGGGAAGCGACCCGCGAGGACCCCGAGTACGTCGCGCGGCTCGACCGGCTGCGGCGTGACTACGTCGGCCGCGCGACGCCGCTCTACCTCGCCGAGCGGCTGTCGGAGCGGGTCGGTTCGCGGGTCTACCTGAAGCGCGAGGACCTCGCCCACACCGGCGCCCACAAGATCAACAACGCGCTCGGCCAGACGCTGCTGGCGCAGCGGATGGGCAAGTCCCGGATCATCGCCGAGACGGGGGCGGGCCAGCACGGTGTCGCCACCGCGACCGCCTGCGCGCTGCTGGGGCTCGAATGCATCGTCTACATGGGCACCGAGGACATCCGCCGCCAGGCGCCGAACCTCGAGCGGATGAACCTGCTGGGCGCCGAGGTGGCGCCGGTCGACGCGGGCGCCCGGACGCTGAAGGAGGCGACCTCGGCGGCGATCCGCGACTGGGTCGCGAACGTGGAGACGACGCACTACGTGATCGGCTCGGCGGTCGGCCCTGCGCCCTACCCGGTGCTGGTGCGGGACCTGCAGCGAGTGATCGGCGAGGAGGCGCGCGAGCAGGCGCTCGCGGCCGAGGGCTCGCTGCCGCGCCGGGTGATCGCCTGCGTCGGCGGCGGCTCCAACGCGATCGGCATCTTCGCCCCGTTCATCGACGACGCCGAGGTCGAGCTGATCGGCGTCGAGGCGGGCGGCGACGGGATCGAGACCGGCCGCCACGGCGCCTCGCTGAACGCCGGGACGACCGGCGTCCTGCACGGCTCGCTCTCGGCGATCGTCGCCGACGAGGACGGGCAGATCCTCGAAGCGCACTCGGTCTCCGCGGGGCTCGACTATCCGGGGACGGGCCCGCAGCACGCGCACCTGCGCGACACCGGGCGCGCCGCTTACTTCCCGATGACCGACGCCGGCGCGCTCGGCGCGCTCGGCGAGCTGGCGCGGCTGGAGGGGATCATCCCGGCGCTGGAGTCCTCCCACGCGGTGGCGTGGCTGCTGGAGAACCCGCTCGAGGGCGAGGGCTTCGACGTCCTCTGCCTCTCCGGTCGCGGCGACAAGGACCTGGCCGAGTACGTGCGCAGGACGAGCGAAGCGTGATCACCGGCGAGCAGCGGATCCGGGCGGCCTTCGAGGCCGCCAAGGGGGAAGGCCGCGCCGCCCTGATGCCATACATGATGGCCGGCTTCCCCGATCGCGAGTCGGGCCTGGCGGTGGCCGCCGCCTACGCCGACGCCGGGGCCGACCTGGTCGAGCTCGGCGTCCCGTACTCCGACCCGCTCGCCGACGGTCCCACGATCCACTCCGCCGACACGGTCGCGCTCGCCAACGGGGCGACGCTGCGGACCGCGCTGGAGACCTGCGAAACCATCGCCGACAAGCTCCCGGTCGTGATGATGGTCTACACGAACATGGTGCTCGCGCACGGGGGCGGCGCGGAGTTCGCGAAGCTGGCGCGGGCTGCGGGCGCCGCGGGGGCGATCATCCCCGACCTTCCGCTGGGCGAGGACGAGGGGATCCGCGAGGCGTTCGGCGCGGAGGGCCTGGCGATGGTGCCGCTGGTCGCGCCGACGACGCCGGACGCGCGCCGGGCCGAGATCTGCGCCGTGGCCAAGGGCTTCGTCTACGTCGTCTCCACGGTGGGGACGACCGGGGAGCGCGGCGAGCTGCCGCCGGAGCTGGCCGACCTGGTCGCCGCGACGAAGGCCGACGCGGGGGAGATCCCGGTCGCGGTCGGCTTCGGGATCGGTACCCCGGCCCACGCCGCCGAGGTCGGCAAGGCCGCCGACGGGGTGATCATCGGCAGCCGCCTGGTGCGGGCCGCGGACGAAGGCGGAAGCCCCTCCGGAGCCGCCGAATCGGTCGCCGAGTTCCTCGCAGAGGCACGCGTCGCCCTCGCTGGATAGGATTCGCGCCGTGTTCATCGCCGTCTGGACCTTCATCGCTCTCGCCATCACGACGATCATCTACGCCTGGCTCGGCCAGGGCGGTGGCGTCGCAGGCCTGATCTTCTTCGGGATCATGCTGATCGCGGTCATCCTCAAGGTCGTGCTCCGCGGAATCGCCCCGGCGCCCCAAGACGGCGAACGCCTCCAGGGCTGAGCCCGATTCCCGGGCCTTCGCCCTCACCCGCGCCCTCTCTTTCCTAATCTAAGTCCCGATGCGGATCGGCGTACTGACTGGCGGCGGTGATTGTCCTGGACTGAACGCGGTCATCCGTGCCGTCGTCCGCAAGGGCGTCGGGACGTATGGGCGTGAGTTCGTCGGCTATCGCGACGGCTGGCTGGGTCCGCTGGAGGACGACCGTAGGCCGCTCGGCGTGCCCGAGGTCCGCGGCATCCTTCCCCGCGGCGGCACCATCCTCGGCTCCTCCCGGACCAACCCGTTCGCGGTCGACGGCGGGCCGGACCGGATCGCGGCGAACATGGAGGCGGCCGGGGTCGACGGGCTGATCGCGATCGGGGGCGAGGACACGCTCGGCGCCGCGTCCCGTCTTCACTCCGAGCACGGCCTGAACGTCGTCGGCGTGCCGAAGACGATCGACAACGACCTCTCGGCGACCGACTACACCTTCGGCTTCGACACCGCGATCAACGTCGCGATGGAGGCGATCGACCGCCTGCACACCACCGCCGACAGCCACCATCGGGTGCTGATCGTCGAGGTGATGGGCCGCCACGCCGGATGGATCGCCCTCCACGCGGGCCTCGCGGGCGGCGCCAACGCGATCCTGATCCCGGAGCGCGAATTCGACATCGACGCGGTCTGCGAGCTGGTCGGCCGCCGCTTCGCCAGCCACTTCGCCCCGATCATCGTGGTCGCCGAGGGGGCGCAGCCGATCGGCGGCGTGCCCGATGCCGGCGACGCGCCGACCGACTCCTTCGGCCACGTTCGCCTCGGCGGGGTCGGCCATTGGCTGGAGGGCGAGATCGAGCGGCGCACCGGCAAAGAGACGCGCGCGACGGTCCTCGGCCACGTCCAGCGCGGCGGCACCCCGACCGCCTTCGACCGCGTCCTCGCCACCCGCTTCGGCCTCCACGCCATCGACGCCGCCCACGCGGGCAACTGGGGCGCGATGGCGGCCCTCCGCGGCACCGACATAAAGCTGGTGGAGCTGACCGAGGCGACGGCGGCGCTGAAGACGGTGCCGGACTCGTTCTACGCCGAATCTGAAGTCTTCTTCGGATGAGGGTTCGGGCGGCTGCGCCGGGGGAAGGCCTCGGGCATGACTCGCCGGAACAACAGCGGGAGGTTCCTTGAGTCACGCCCGGGGCCTTCCGCTCGGGGCGCTGGCGGCGCTCGCACTCGTCGGGGCGGGCTGCGGAGGGAGCGATTCGGAGGGCGCCCCGGTGAGCGTCTACGTGGCGGCCCCGCTCTGCGCGGGCGCCAAGGCCGAGCTTGCCTCGCACGGGGTCACCGCGGGGCACTTCACGGTTGCGGTGCGCTGTCTCGCGCCGAGTGAAAAGGCCGGGGGAGGGGTCGACCTCGCGACCGACGGCTCGAATTCCCGCCGCGCGACCGCCGACTCCAGCGCCGTCGCGACTCTCGAACCGCCCGGTCCCGGTGCCAAGTTCACCCGCGCGATCCTGGGATCGGCCGAAATCCCCCTCGTCACCTCGACCTCCGCAAGCAAAGGCATGCAGCGAATCCTCTCTGCAATCGAAGGCGCGGGTTCATCCAGCGTCCGCGGCTCAGTCCAGGAAGCCCTGGAACCGGCCTGAGGGGGAGGCCGTCGGGGTGACCCGCAGGAACCTCCCGCTGTTCGTTCCGGAGGGTCGCCCCGACGGCCTCCCTTCGGATCGCTACCCGACGAGGTTCCGCAGGGCCCCGTCGATCTCGGGGTACTTGAAGGCGTAGCCGAGCTCCTCGGTCCGCTTCGGCAGGACCCTCTGGCCGCCCTGGGCGACCTTGCCGAACTCGCGCCCGAATTTGACCTCGACCGCGACGCCCGGGATCGGCAGCACGGCGGGTCGTCCCAGTGCCCGTCCGAGCGCCTTCGACCAGTCCTTGTTCGTCACCGGGTTCGGCGCGGTCCCGTTGACGACGCCGCTCACGGACTCCGTGTCGAGCGCCCAGGTCAGCACGCCGAGCTCGTCGGAGAGATGGATCCACGGCAGCCACTGCCTGCCGCCCGCGAGCGGCCCGCCGAGGCCGAGCTTGAATGGGAGGAGGAGTTCGCCGAGGATCCCCCCGCCGGTCTCCATCACCTGGCCGGTGCGAACGATCGCCAGGCGCACGCCCGCCGCCTCGACCTCGTGTGCGGCCTTCTCCCACTCGATGCAGACGCTGGAGCCGAAGTCCTCGCCGGGCGCGCTCGACTCGTCCAGCTCCTCGTCGCCGCGGTTGCCGTAGTAGCCGACCGCCGACTGGCTGACCAGCACCCGCGGCTTCGTCGCCAGCCCCTCGATCGTTCCGACCAGGTTGTGGGTGGCGACTTTGCGGGTGTCCATGATCTTGCGCTTGGCGTCGTCGGACCAGCGCTGGTTGATCTTCTCGCCGACCAGGTTCACGACTCCGTCGACGCCCTCGAAGGCGGCCTCGGTCGGGCGTTCGAGCGTCGGCTCCCAGGCGTGCCAGGTCACCTGCGGCTGCGCCGCCCCCGCCTTGTCGGGGTTGCGGGTGAGGCCGACGACCTCGTCGCCACGTTTCAGAAGCTCGCCACAGAGCGCCTTGCCGATCCTGCCGCTGGCGCCCGTGACGAGGAGTTTCATCAGCTTGTCTGTACCCGCATCAGGTCGTCTTCACCGCCGCGAAGGTCCCGGTCTCCTCGTTCAGGCGCGCGATGCCGTCGCGTTTCGCCTCCTCGATCACCGCCGCCGCGACCTTCGGGGCGACTTCGCGGTTGAAGACACTGGGGATGATGTAGTCCTCGGCGAGGTCGTCGTCGTCGACCGTGTCGGCGATCCCGCGCGCGGCGGCGATCTTCATCGCCTCGGTGATCTGCGGCGCGCCCGCGTCGAGGGCGCCGCGAAAGATGCCGGGGAAGGCGAGGACGTTGTTGATCTGGTTCGGGTAGTCGGATCGCCCGGTGGCCATGATCCGCACGTGCGGGGCGGCCTCCTCGGGCATCACCTCGGGCGTCGGGTTCGCCATCGCGAAGACGATCGCGTCGCTGTTCATCTTCGCCAGCGAGTCG
This sequence comes from Solirubrobacterales bacterium, assembly GCA_050697015.1. Classification (GTDB taxonomy): domain Bacteria; phylum Actinomycetota; class Thermoleophilia; order Solirubrobacterales; family 70-9; genus VAYN01. The sequence goes on along the minus strand of JBOGYZ010000284.1, from coordinate 5,824 downwards.
GCCTGGATGATGCCCGGGCCGGAGAGGCCGATGAAGAGGTCCATGCCCTCGACTACGTCGTCGGGCTGCCCCTGGATGTGCTCGGGGTTGGAATTCTCGGCGTACCAGCGCTTGGTCGAGTTCATCTCGCCGCTCGCGTAGTCCTCGCGCTCGGTCGAGAGGGCGCCCCTGCGGTCGGCGCCGATGATCTGCGTGATCCCTGCCTCGAGCATCATTTTCGTCACCGCGACGCCCGCCGCGCCGAGGCCGACGACGAGGGCGCGGACGTCCTCGATCGGTTTGCCGGTGATCTTCAGCGCGTTGAAGAGCGCCGCCATCGTCACCACCGCCGTGCCGTGCTGATCGTCGTGGAAGACCGGGATGTCGAGCTTTTCCTTCAGCCGCTCCTCGATCTCGAAGCAGCGTGGGGCGGAGATGTCCTCGAGGTTCACACCGCCGAAGGTCGGCGCCATCAGTTCGACCGCGCGGATGATCTCCTCGGCGTCTTGGGTGTCGAGGCAGATCGGGAAGGCGTCCACGCCGGCGAACTCTTTGAAGAGCATGCACTTGCCCTCCATCACGGGCATCGCCGCCTCGGGCCCGATATTGCCGAGCCCCAGCACCGCCGAGCCGTCGGAGACGACCGCCACGGTGTTCTTCTTGATCGTGTACTCGAAGGCTTTGGCGCGGTCGGCATGGATGTCCATGCAGACGCGGGCGACCCCGGGCGTGTAGGCCATCGACAGGTCGTCGCGCGTTTTCACCGGGTACTTGTTGTGCATGTCGATCTTGCCGCCGCGGTGCATCTGCATCGTGCGGTCGACGTAGTCGAGGACCCGCGCGCCCCGAGTCGACCCGATCGCCCGCAGGATCTTCTCCCAGTGGTCGCGATCCGACGCGTCGATCGTGAACTCGCGGACCCGCTTCCCCTCCGACCCGGCGCCTGGCACGAGGTCGACGCCCTGCAGCTGTCCCCCCGCCTCGGCGATCGCCGCCGTCAATTTCCCGAGCGGCTCCTGCCGCGCATCGAGCTCGACACGGATGGTGACGCTGTATTGCGCTGAGACAGGCATGCGGGGAATCGAATCAAATTCCGACATCGAGCCTGTTAGAGGGGGGAGAACTCGGTGCCGTGGAGCCTTACTCTCGGTATGCGAGAGCAACGCTCCACTGGCGACGCGCAGATCGGGGTGATCGCAGGGCGGCAACACGGTGTCGTGACGCAGGAGCAGCTCGCGGCCGCGGGAATCGACAAAAGCGGCATCACGCGACGCGTACAAGCGGGGCGATTGCATCGGCTGCACCGCGGCGTGTACGCGGTCGGGCATCGGAGCCTTTCTTGGCGGGGGCGATGGCTGGCGGCGGTGCTCGCGGCGGGGGACGGCGCGGTGCTGTCCCATATGAGTGCCGTGGGGCTGTGGCAGTTCCTGCGGCCGATTCCCGGACCCGTGCACGTCACCGTCGGTGCCGCTGTTCGTCGTAAGCCGCGGCCAGGGCTCCTGTTCCACCGCTCCCGTACCCTCACGCGAAGCGACATCACGAGCCGCCACGGCATCGCGGTCACCGCCCCCGCCCGGACCATCGAAGACATTCGCGGCGAGGTCGACTCCTACCTCTTCCGGCGCGCGCTGCGCCAGGCGGAGCTCGCCGGGTACCGGGTTCCGCACCTGTCGGCGACCAAGCGCACGCGCTCCGACCTCGAGCTGCTCTTCCTCGGCCTGTGCGATGAGCACGGGCTGCCGCGGCCGCTCGTCAACCGGCGCCTCCACGGGCGACGCGTCGACTTCTTCTGGCCCGAGCAGCGGCTCGTGGTGGAGACCGACAGCTGGGAGTACCACCGGGGCTCAGTCTCCTTCGAGGCCGACCACGACCGCGACCTCGTGCTGCGTGGTCACGGAATCACCACGAGGCGCTACACGGGCGACCAGCTTGAAACGGCTCCAGGAGCGGTTGTCGCCGACCTGCGGCAGGCGTTCGGCGTCGCCTCGTAGAGTGCCCGAGATGCCTGACGCACCCGAGCTCTTCCTGATCGACGGCAACAGCCTCGCCTACCGCGCCTTCTTCGCCCTGCCCGAGTCGATCGGGACCAGCGACGGGCGGCCGACCAACGCGATCTTCGGGCTCGCCTCGATGCTGGTGAAAATCATCGACGAGCACCACCCCCAGGGGGTCATCGTCGCCTGGGACGCCGGTTGGAGCGGGCGCGAGAAAACGTACGACCTCTACAAGGCCCAGCGCAAACCGCGCCCCGACCTCCTGCGCGAGCAGTGGCCCCACCTGATGCCGCTGGTCGAGGCCTTCGGCTACACCAACGTGAAGGTCGAAGGCTTCGAGGCCGACGACGTGATCGCCTCGCTCGCCAGGCAGGCGCGCGAGCAGGGGATCGAGGTGATGGTGGTGACCGGCGACCGCGATGCCTACCAGTTGGTCGGCGATGGGATCCGGGTGATGAGCACCTCGCGCGGCATCACCGAGACGAAGATCTACGACACCGCCGCGGTCGAAGAGCGCTACGGCGTGCCGCCGACGCTGATCACCGATCTGATGGGGCTGCGCGGCGACACCTCCGACAACATCCCCGGCGTCCCCGGGATCGGCGAGAAAACCGCCACCCAGCTGCTGCAGAAATTCGGCTCGCTGGACAAGGTGCTGGAAAGCGTCGACGAGATCTCGGGCGCCAAACGCAAGGAAAACTTGACGAACCACGCCGAGGACGCGCGGATGTCGCGGGCGCTGGCCACCTTGCAGTACGACATCGACAGCGGCGTCGACCTCCAGGCGGCGCTGGACTCGGAGCCCGACCGCGGGGCGCTGCGGGACTTCATGCGCGAGTTCGAGCTCCGCGCCGTGCTCGAGCGCCTCGAAGAAGCCCTGCCCGAGGGCGACGCCGTCCCCGGCCGCAAGGTCGAGACCGAGCTGGAGATCGAGACGGTGGAGGGGACCCCTGCCGACATCGGCGATGCGCCCCGGCTCGCGGTCGCGCTCGACGGCGAGCGCTGGGCCGCCGCCGAAGGCGAGCGCATCCTCACCGGCCAAAGCTCCCACGACGAGCTCGCCGTCGCCCTCGCCGACAAGCCGCTGGCGGGACACGACCTGAAGTCGCTCGGCGGAGGCCGCCACGGCCTCCTCGCCGCCGCCGCCCGCGAGGGCGTCGAGCTGGGACTCGAGCACGACACGATGCTCGCCGCCTACCTGATCGAGCCGCAGCGGCGCACCTACGACCTGATCGAGCTCGCCGCCGACGCCGGGATCGGTATCGCCGAGGGTGCCGCCGCGGAGAACGCCGAGGAGGACGGTCAGATGTCGCTCGGCGAGGAGGTCGAGGCAGGGCTCGACCCGGCCGAGGAGGCGCGCCTCGTCGCCGCCCTCGCCGATGATCAGCTGCCGCGCGTCATCGGGCTCGGCCTGGAGCCGCTGATGCGCGAGGTCGAGCTGCCGCTGATCGGCGTCCTCGCGGCGATGGAACGCGAGGGCCTCCGGCTCGACGCGAAGCGCCTCGCCGAGGTCGGTGCCGGCTTCGGCGAGCGGATCGACCAGCTCGAAAAGGACATCTACGAGATGGCCGACGAGGAGTTCACGATCGGCTCGCCGCAGCAGGTCGGCCGCATCCTCTTCGAGAAGCTCGAGCTGAGCCGCAAACGCCGCGGCAAAACCGGCTTCTCGACCGACGCCCGTGTGCTCCAGCAGATCCGCGACGAGCACCCGATCGTCGAGAAGATCGAGTCCTGGCGCGAGCTGACCAAGCTGAAGAACACCTACCTGGACTCGCTGCCCGACCTGATCGACCCCGGCACCGGCCGCGTCCACACCACCTTCAACCAGGCGGCGACGACCACCGGGCGCCTCTCCAGCACCAACCCGAACCTGCAGAACATCCCGATCCGGACCGACCTCGGGCGGCCGGTCCGCGCCTGCTTCGTCGCCGAGGAGGGCTCCCGCCTGCTTTCCGCCGACTACAGCCAGGTGGAGCTCCGCGTCCTCGCCCATGTCGCCGACGAGAAAGTCCTCAAGGACGTCTTCCACGCCGGCGAGGACGTCCACTCGGCGACCGCCGCGGAGGTCTTTGAGATCCCGCCCGACGAGGTCGACGTCGGGCAGCGCTCGAAAGCGAAAATGGTGAACTTCGGGATCGTCTACGGGCTGACCGGCTTCGGCCTCGCCGACCGCCTCAACATCCCCCGCAAAGAGGCGGAGGAATTCGTCGCGCGGTACCTGGAGCGCTTCCCGGCGGTGCGCCGCTTCCGCGAAGAGGTGGTCGAGCGCGCCCAGGAGGAGGGCTTCGTCACCACCCTGATGGGACGGCGCCGGCCGATCCCCGAGCTGCGCTCCGGCAATCCCAACACGCGCCGCCTCGGCGAGCGCCTTGCCGTCAACACGGTGATCCAGGGCACCGCCGCCGACATCATCAAGGTGGCGATGGTGCGCTGCTGGGCGCGCCTGCGCGAGGAGCGGATGGAGACGCGCCTCGTCCTGCAGATTCACGACGAGCTCCTCTTCGAGGGCCCGCCGGAGGAGATGGACGCGGCGCTCGAGCTGGTGAGGCAGGAGATGACTCAGGCCTACGAGCTCGACCCGCCGCTCGAGGTCGACGCCGGCGTCGGCACCGACTGGCTGAACGCCAAGTAGCACCGACGCCGGGGACCTCGGTCCCTCCCTAGGAGTGGAAGCCCAGCTCGACCTCGTCGAAGACCGCGCTGCCGCCTTCGAGGCGCAGCTCGGCCGAGCCGACGATTTCGCCGGGGGTCAGTGAGGCCGTCGAGCAGGTCGCTTCGCCCATCGGCGCTTCGCCTCCGTTGTCGTCCCCGGGCTCGTTCTGGCCGCCGTTGTCGTCGCCGGGCTCCGGCTCGCCGCGGCCGCCGTTGTCGTCGCCACCGCCGGAGCCGCTGTTGTCGCCGCCGTGGTCACGCCGCTGGAGCCGGTCGTCGACCCCCTCGCACTTGATCCGCGTTTCTTCGGTCACCAGGCCGGTGAACGTTTCGCCGCTGGTCAGGGCGATCGTCAGCTTGCCCGTCGTCGCGTCGAACGAGGAGATCGTGCCGGTTTCCCGCAGCGGGAATTCGTGGTGGTGGTTGTGATGGCGGCCATGGTGGCCGTGGCGTCCGTGGTCGTCGCCATGGCGGTCCTTCGCCACCGCGATCCCCGACAGCGCCAGCAGCGCCGCGGCGGCGAGCGCCAGAGTCAGTTTCAGTCGTTTCATTCGGATCCTCTCCTTCTGGGGTTGGGACTTCAGGGCCTCAACCCGAGGCGAGGACGAAGATCACGGAGAGATTTCGACGCCGTCGTCGGACCCGTGGCCACCCGAGGTGCCCGAGCCGTCGCCGCCGGACGATGAGGGCGACGAGGGGCCGGGCCCGCCCGAGGACGACGAGGGTCCCGGGCCGCCGGACGACGAGGGTTCGGCGGCGAGGGTTTCGACCGGCGGAGCTTCCACGACGACTTCGGCGAGGTCGTCGGAGCCGTGGCCGCCGGAGGACGAACCGGAACCCGAGCCGGACGAGCTGTTGGAGCTGCTGTCGCCGGAGCCGGAACCAGAGCCACCGCTGTGACCGGAGTGATCGTCGTCGGAGCCGGAGCCAGAACCGCCGTCGCGACCGGAACCCTTGTGACCGGAGCGGTCGTCGCCTGAATTTCCACTGGAGTCGTGGCCAACCTTGCGTGACGGGCCGGGCCCGTCGCCGCTGTCGCTCCTCGTGCTCGGTCCGGGGCCGGGCGCGGGCGTCGAGTCGTCGACCACCGTCGGTGCGGCGGCGACGGCGGGCTCGACCTCCCGCGCGTCATCGGAACCGGACCCGAAGCCGTGGTGGCGACGGTCCTCATGTCGCCCGTGCCCCTTGCGGTGTTGGTC
>JBOGYZ010000283.1:0-10727 GCA_050697015.1 Solirubrobacterales bacterium | reverse complement strand
CTCCGACGGCTCGAACCCACGGGGGGTTGACACAGGACGTCTCATGCCGTCGCCAGCGCCGGCTCGTCGCCGTAGCGCTTCTCCTCGGCGGCACGCTCGACCAGCGACGCCGGGGGCTCGAAGTGATCGCCGTAGCGCGCCGCCAGGTCTTGCGCCCGAGCGACAAACTCCTCCATCCCGCCAGGGTAGCCGTTGATGTATTGCAGCACGCCGCCGGTCCAACCGGGGTAGCCGATGCCGAGGATCGAGCCGATGTTGGCGTCCGCCACCGACTCGATCACCCCCTCGTCGAGTGCCCTGACGGCCTCCAGCGCCTGGGCGACCAGCATCCGCTCCTTGAGCTCGCGCATGTCGGGGACCTGGAAGCCCTCGGGGGCGGGGAAGGCCGCCGCGAGACCCGGCCAGAGCCTGGTCCGACGCCCTTCCTCGTATTCGTAGAAGCCGGCGCCGGCCGCCCGACCGCGGCGGTCGAACTCGTCGATCATCCGGTCGACGGCGACCTGGTCCGGGGTGGCGACCCAGGTGCCGCCCTCGGCCTCGATCGCGGCCCGGCCCTCGTCGCGGATCTTGCGCAGCAGGGCCAGGTTCAGCTCGTCGAGCAGCTGCAGCACCGGGGCCGGATAGCCCGCCTGCAACGAGGCCTGCTCGATCGACGGCGCGGGCACGCCTTCGGCCAGCATCTTCAGGGCCTCGTCGACGAACCTGCCGATCACGCGGCTGGTGAAGAACCCGCGGCTGTCGTTGACGACGATCGGCGTCTTCTTGATCTGCCTGGTGAGGTCGAGGGCGCGGTGGAGCGTCTCCTCGCTGGTCTCGCGGCCCTTGATGATCTCCAGCAGCGGCATCTTGTCCACCGGGCTGAAGAAGTGCAGGCCGATGAAGGCCTCCGGGCGCCCGACGCTCGCCGCCAATCCGCTGATCGGCAGGGTCGAGGTATTCGAGCCGAGCAGGGCGTCGGGAGCGACGAGGTCCTCGATCTCGCCGAAGGCCTTCGCCTTGATCGCGGGATCCTCGAAGACGGCCTCGATCACCAGGTCGGCGCCTGAGACCGCGTCGACGCTGTCGGTCGGCGTGATCCGATCGAGCAGCGCCTGATCGCCCTTGCCCTTGGCGACGAGGTTCTCGGCGTAGCCCTTGCCCCGCGTCGCCGCCTCCAGGGACATGTCCTTCAGCACCACCGCGATGCCTGCCTTGGCGCAGACGTAGGCGATCGCCGCGCCCATCATCCCGGCACCCAGCACGGCGACCTTCTGCGCCCGCCACTTGCCGACGTCGTCGCGGCCGCGCGGGCCGTTGACGGCCTGCAGATCGAAGAAGAAGGCCTGCGTCATGTTCTTCGACACCTGCCCGTCGGCCAGGTGGATGAAGTGGCGCAGCTCGATCTCGTGGGCGCCGTCGACGTCGACCTGGGCGCCTTCGACCGCCGCCTCGAGGATCGCCTTCGGGGCCGGGTAGTCGGCACCCTTCAGCTGCCGGCGGAGGTTCGCCGGCAGGGCCGGGAGCACCGTCGCCAGCTGCTTGCTCGACGGGGTCCCGCCGGGCATCGAGTAGCCCTTGACGTCCCACGGCTGCACCGTCGGCTCGCCGGCCGGCCGCCGGGCGATCCACTCCTTTGCCGCCGCCAGGGCATCGGCCGGGCTGTCGACCAGCTCGTCGACGATGCCGAGCTCGAGCGCGGCCTGGGGCCGGTGGCGCTGGCCGCGGAGGAGCAGGTTCGTCAGCGCTTCGACCACCCCGAGCAGGCGGACGGAGCGGACCACCCCGCCGGCTCCTGGCAGCAGGCCGAGCGTCACCTCGGGCAGACCGACGACGGCCTGCGGATCATCGACGATGATCCGGTAGTTGCACGCCAGGGCCAGCTCGAGCCCACCGCCGAGCGCGGCGCCGTTGATCGCGGCGACGACCGGCAGCTCGAGCAGCTCGAGCCGTCGCAATTGGAGCTTGGCCTTGCGGGCGAGCTCGGCAAACGCATGGACGTCGACCTCGGTGAGCTCGCGGAGCTCGTTCAGATCGGCCCCCGCCAGGAAGGTCGGCTTGGCGGACGTGATCACCACCCCGGTGAGCTCGTCGCGCTCCTGCTCGAGCCGATCGACCGCCGCCGTCAGCGCCTCGCGGAACTCCGCGTTGAAGGTGTTGACCGGCTGGTCGGGGTGATCCATCGTCAGGACGACGACGCCGTTCGCGTCCTTCTCCCAGCGGATCGGGGTCGCGGCGCCGCTCATCGAACCGCCTCCACGATCGTGGCGATCCCGATCCCGCCGCCGGCGCATAGCGTCGCCATGCCGTAGCGACCGCCCGTCCGGTGGAGCTCGTCGACCAAAGTGCCGAGGATCATCGCCCCGGTCGCCCCGAGGGGATGGCCCATGGCGATCGCGCCGCCGTTGACGTTGATCCTGTCCATCTCGACTCCCATGTCCGCGGCGAAGCGCAGTACGACCGCGGCGAACGCCTCGTTGATCTCCACAAGGTCGAGGTCATCGGCCGTCAGCCCCGCCTGGGCGAGGGCCTTGCGCGCCGCCGGCATCGGGCCGGTCAGCATGATCATCGGCTCGTCCCCGGAAAGTGCCGCGGCGACGATCCGCGCCCGGGGGGTGAGGCCGAGCTCTTCGCCTACTTTGGCGTTGCCGATCGTGACCAGGGCCGCGCCGTCGACGATCCCCGACGAGTTGCCGGCCGTGTGGACGTGTTCGATGCGCTCGAGCTGGTGGTATTTCTGCATCGCCACCGCATCGAAGCCACCGGCGTCCCCCATCTCCGCGAACGAAGGTGGCAGCTCCGCCAGCCCGTTGACGGTGGTCCCGGGGCGGATGTGCTCGTCGCGATCGAGGAGGACGTCGCCGTTGAAGTCGGCGACGGGCACGACGGAGCCCTCGAAACGGCCCTCCTGCCAGGCCCGAGCGGCGCGTTCCTGCGAGCCCGACGCGTACGCGTCGACGTCCTCGCGCGAAAAGTCGCCGAGCGTGGCGATCAGGTCGGCGGCGATGCCCTGGGGCACGAAATCGATCGCCAGGTTGGTCTCCGGATCGTTCAGCATCGGCCCGCCATCGGCGCCGAGCGGCACCCGCGACATCGACTCGACTCCTCCGGCGAGGACCAGGTCCTCGAAGCCCGAGGCCACCTTCTGGGCGGCGACGTTCACGGCGTCGAGGCCCGACGCGCAGAACCGGTTGATCTGGGCGCCGGCCACGGTGTGCGGCAGGCCGGCCTTGAGCGCCGCCGTCTTGGCGATATTGCCGCCTTGGTCGCCCAGCGGGGTGACGCAGCCGAGCACGACGTCGTCGACCCGCTCGGGGTCGAGGTCGGCGTTGCGGGCGAAGGTCTCCTGCATCAGGCCTGCCGCCAGGTCGATCGGCTTGACCGTGTGCAACGACCCGTTGCGCCTACCGCGTCCCCGCGGGGTGCGGATCGCGTCGAAAACCAGTGCCTCGGCGGCTGCCATCGATTCCTCCTTGTTCTGCGGCGGCCTTTTGCCGTCCCGGCGACGCTATAAACGGCTCGCCGAGGGGGATTGGTCGAACCCCACAACCGAGAGTGCGGAGGCGACAACACGGTCGCCGAGCGCTAACATGAACAACTATGCTGGACACAGTGTCCGACCAGGCACCATCGGCCACCGTGCGGGCCGCGATGCGCTCGGCCGCCGTCGCCTTGGAGCTGGACGTCGAGAGCATCGCCGAGCAGCTCACCGACACCTTGCACTGCGAGGTCGCCGAGCTGCCCGAGGACGCGGCCTCGCGCCACGCGACCCGCCGCGCCGCGGCCGATTCCACCCGCGAGATGGCCCGCATGGTGAGCGGCACGCCGCTGGGCCCGCCCGACCCTCCGGTGCGCTCGATCCTCTCCGCCCGCGCGATGGCCCGCTCCGGGCAGGACGCCCGGGCCCTGGTCCGGGTCGTCCACATCAGCCACCGGGTGCTTCTCACCCAGCTCCAGCAACGCCTGATCGCCCTCGACCTGCCCCCCGACGTCCTCGGCGACGCGGTAGCCACCTGCCAGCAGATCACCTTCGACTGGACCGACGCCGGCCTGTCCCGGCTGATCGGCGAGTACCAGGACGAGCACGACCGGCTGGCCCGCTCCGGTAACGCCGAGCGGGCGCGGGCGATCCGCGCCATCCTGGCCGAGGACGTGGTCGACGCCCCGGCGACCTCGCGGGCGTTGCGTTACGACCTGGCGCGCCGGCACACGGCGCTGATCCTCTGGACCGAGAGCTCGCAGGAGAGCGGCACCCTTCAGGACGCGGCCAACGAGGTGGCGGCGGCACTCGGTGCACCGCGGCCCCTCGTCCTCGCCGTGGCCGGGGCGACGTTGTGGGCCTGGGTAGCGACGACGGGCGCCCCACACGAGGCGATCTCCCGACTGCCCGGGCGAACCGATGGCGTATCGATCGCCCTCGGTGAGCCGGCCCCGGGTATCACCGGCTTCCGCACGTCGCACGAGGACGCGCAGGTCGCCCATCGGGTCGCCAAGCTCAGCAAGCGGCGCGCCGGGGCCGTGACCCGGTACGGCGAGGTCCGCCTCGCGGCAATGCTGGCGACCGACCTGGACCGGGTCCGGCGTTTCGTCCGGGCGCAGCTCGGCGAGCTGGCCGTCGACGGTGACGAGAACCGCCGGCTGCGCGCCACCCTGAAGGTCTTCCTCGACGAGCGCGGGAACCGACACGCGACGGCGGAGCGCCTCGGCGTCCACGTGAACACCGTCCGCAACCGCCTCCGCACGGCGGAGGAGCTGCTCGGCGACCGCTTCCGCTCGCAGCCGGTGGAACTGCACGCCGCGCTGGCCGTCGCCGACCGCCTCGGCCCCTCGGTGCTGGACTAGCTCGCGTCCGGGACGGACAGGTACTGGCGCGAGAGCACGCCCTCGTCGATCTCCGAGGAGGTGCCGGTCAGCACCACGCGGCCGCGATCGAGGACCAGCACCGAGTCGGCCAGGTCAAGTGCCTTGGCGACGTACTGCTCGACCAACAGCAACGAGGTGCCCGCGGCGGCGAGGTCGCGGAGCGCCTCGAAGATCGTCTCGACCACCCGCGGCGCCAGCCCCATCGAGACCTCGTCGAGGAGGACGACGCGCGGCTCCGCCAGTACGCAACGCGAGAGCGCCAGCATCTGCTGCTCGCCTCCTGACATCGTCCCGGCGGACTGGCCGAGGCGCTTGCGCAACACCGGGAACATGTCCAGCGCCGGGTCGGTCGACTCGCCGCGCCGCCACGGCGGCAGCATCAGGCGCAGGTTCTCGCGCACGGTCAGGTGGGGGAAGACGCCGCGCCCCTCGGGGATCAGCGTGATCCCGGCCCGGGCCCGCTGGAAGGGGCGCGGGGGTGCCGGGGCGCCGTCGATCAGGATCGCGCCCGCGGTCGGGCGGAGGTGTCCGCCGATGGCCTTCAGCAGCGTGGTCTTGCCGGCGCCGTTGCGGCCGAGCAGCGCGACGACCTCGCCTTGGCGGACGGTGAGGTCGACCTCCCGCAGCACCTTCGCGCCGTCGTAGCCCGCCTCGACCGCCTCGACCGCGAGCGTCGGCGCCTCAGGCATCGGCGACCGTCGCGATCTTCTGCTCGACCGCCGTGTCGCCGAGGTACGCCGCGCGGACGATCTCCGAGGTCGCGACCGCGGCGGGCGGTCCCTCGAAGACGAGCTTGCCGAAGTCGAGCACGTAGACGTGGGCCGAGACACCCAACAGCAGCGACATGTCGTGCTCGACCAGGAGGACGCCGATGCCGCGGTCGGCGACCACCTGTTTCAGCAGCTTGCCGAACGCCTCGGTCTCATGCTCGTCGAGGCCGGAGGAGGGCTCGTCCAGCAGGAGGACCTCGTATGGCCCCGCCAGGCAGCGCGCCAGCTCGACCAGGCGCCGCCTCCCGGTCGAGAGGTCGGCCACCGAGACATCGCGAACGTCGTCAAGGCCGCATATTCGCAGCGCCTCCTCGCTGTCCCGATGGGCCTGGCGGAGCTCGGACGGACGCGCGACGAGCTGCCGCAACGGATTGGCGCCCGCCTGCGGGCCCTCGACGCCAAGGGCGACGTTGTCGGCGACGGTCAACGACTCCAGCAGCTCGATCTTCTGGAAGGTCCTCCCCAGTCCGAGGCGGGCACGCGCCGATGGTGGGCGGCGGGTCACCGTGGTCGACCCCAGCACGACCGTGCCCGACGCCGCTCGAACGAGACCCGAGCAGACGTTGAAGGTGGTCGTCTTGCCGGCGCCGTTCGGACCGGTGAGTCCGGTGATGCGGCCAAGCGGCGCCTCCAGCGTGACGTTGTCGACGGCGGTGAGCCCACCGAACCGGACCTGCAGGTCCTCGACGACGAGATTCCCACCTGCCCGCGCCGGGCGCTCAACTGCCGGCGCGGCGGCTCGGGAGCGGCGGCCGCGGAGTTTGCCGCGGCGCCCGAACACGAGGTCGATCCGGCGCTGCACCGGCGCGGGCACACCGCGCCGCGCCTCCGGCACGATCGCGACCAGGACCGCGGTGACGCCGAACAACAGCTGCAGCACCACCGTCACGTTGCTGCCGGTCAGATAGGAGGGCACCAGCGTCAGGGCGGCGGCAGCGAGGACACCCCAGGCCGGCCCGCCCACGGCGATCACGATCAGGGTGAAGTAGGTGAGCGACAGCAGCGGCACGTAGGGATCGGCGCTGACGGTCCCTTCGGAGATTCCGGCGAGAGCGCCGCCGACCGCGGCCAGGAAGGCCGAGAGGCAGAACACGAGCACCCGGATCACGCTCGTGTCCACACCGTTGGTCTCCAGCGCCATCGGCGAATCCGCGAGCCCGCGCAGCAGACGCCCGAGCCGGCTGTAACTGATCGCCGTGACCACCAGGCCGGTGACCACGGCGATGGCGAGGACGACGTAGAAGTAACCGGTATCGCCGCTCAGATCGACGAAGCCGACCGACGGTCGCGGCATCGCCAGGCCGATGCCGGTCGAGCCGAACATGTAGTCCTGGGTGTAGAAGATTCCCTGCAGCAGGAGGCCGAAGCCGAAGGTGGCCAGCGCCAGGTAGATCCCGCCGAGGCGGATCGCGGGGATCGCGAGGATCGCCCCGATCGGCACCGCGATCGCGCCCGCCGCCAGCAGCGCGACGAACCACGGGAGCCCGTCGCCGGCCAGGTGCCCGAAGGCCGCGGCGCCGATCGCCGTGAACGCCACGTGACAGAGCGAGACCTGCCCGGAGGTTCGCACGAGCAGCCACAGCGACATGAAGACGAGGGAGTACGCAAGCATCGTCGTCCAGGCCGAGAGGTGGATGCCGGCGAACGCCGGGACGAAGGCCAGCACCACGATCAGGATCCCGCCGCCGACCGCCTGGGCGGCGAACGGCGGGCGCCAGGCCGGACGCCGGTGCGCGACCCGCATCCCGCCCGCCGCCAGCCAGCGCTTGGGGAACGCGAGCAGGACGACGAACAGCACCACGAACGGCAGTGACGGCGGCAGACCCGCGAGCAGGCCGGTCGTGAACCACTTGGTCGAGAGAGACGCGAGGACGCCGATCAGGAGCCCGCCGCCGAAGGTGATCGGCAGGCTGCTGAAAGCGCCGATCGCGGCGGCGCCGAAGGCGGCGACGACGAGGAAGGTGAGCGAGACCGGGTCCAGCGGCAGGAGCGGCGCGAACAGGACCCCCGAGGCGGCCGCCAACAGAACGCCGATGATCCAGGCGAGGCGGCGCGTGGCCACCGGGCTGGTCCCGGCCGAATCGAGCAGGCTGGAATCGTCGACCACCGCCCGCATCGCCAGGCCGTTGCGGGCGTAGCGGAAGAAGAGCCAGAGAGCGAGGGTCACGACGACGGCGAACGCCATCGTCACGATCTGCGACCAGTCGACGGTCGTTTCCAATACGTGGACGTCGCCGGAGGCGAGGAAGGGCGGCACCAGCCGCGGGATCGCGGGATCGTAGAGCAACTGGGCGACCGCCTCGACGATCAGCAGCAGGCCGACCGTGGCGGCGACGCGCAAGGCCAGCGGCCTCCTGACGAGCACGCGTGCCAGGCCCTCCATGGCCACGCCCACGACGATGCCGACGACGATCACCGCCACCGCGGCGGCCAACGGCCAGCCGAGGCCATGTTCGATATGCAGGAAGTAGAAGACGTAGGCGGCGACCGTGGCGACCGCCCCGTGGGCGAAGTTGAAGACGCCCGACGTCTTGTAGGTCAGGACCAGCCCGACGGCGGCCAGTCCGTAGATGGCCCCCGTGGTGAGCCCGATGATGATGAATGGCGCCAAGTCGGCCATGCGTGCTCCTGACTGATGGGGCGGCCGCTCGGGACCGCCCCACCCGTCATCGGATCAGCCAGACAGTTGCGACAGCGATCCGACCAGCGTTTTGAAGGCTGCTTCCGGCGCACAGGACGGTTCGCCGCCCTGGAGGACGAAGGCACCTTCCTGGACTTCATGCACGAACGCGCACGGCGTGACGAAAGGCTGCCCCTTCGTGTACGTGATCGGCGCGACGAGCCCTTCGAGCGTCTCTTCCTTCAGCTTGTAGAGACCGTTGACGACGTCGGCGGAGGTGGAGCTCGGTCCGAGTTTCGCCGCTTCGGCGGCAGCCTCGAACAGTTTGCCTGCTGCCCACGCCTCGACCGCGTTGTCGCTCATCGTTGACGATTCCAGATAGCCGGACTCGTACGTTTCCATCGCTTCGCGGAATTCGGCGGTGCCGGGGATGTCTTCGTCGGTGAAGTACGCCGTCGGGCCTGACGTCAGCCCGCCTTCGAACCCGGAGCCTTCGGCGAAGCTGATACCGGAGCCCTCGGTGGTGGCCGTGACCGTCGGCGTGTAGCTCTGCTGGATGCACGAGTTCATGATCCGGGACATCACCAGCGCGTTGACGCCGAGGAGGACGGCTTCGACACCCGCGTTCTTTGCGTCCAGACAAGTCGCGGTGTAGTCAGGAGCGGTGCTCGAGACTTTCGCCCCGGAGACGTCGACTTTCCCGCCCGCTGCCGCGGCCGCAAGCTGCGCCAGCTTTTCCGACAGTGCACAGATCGGCGACTCCGCGCAGTAGAGCACTCGCAGCGACTTCTTCCCCTTCTGTTCCAGCGCTTCGGTGAGAGCGAGGAGGCTGGTCGGGGGCTGCGCCCCGGTGGCGAAGAAGTTGGGGTTGGTAAGGAACGTCGTCTCGACCATCAGCCCGCCGACGACAGGAATGCCTTTTTCGGTCACGTATTCCTGCCACGTTTCGTCGACCAGGCTGTAGTCGCTGACGATCGCCGTGACCTTGTCCTGTTCGACCAGCTTCTTGACCGCCTGCTGAGATTTCGCCGGGTCGCCACCGTCGTCTTCGAGGAAGAGTTCGACCGGATGGCCGTTGAGGCCGCCCTTGGCGTTGACGTTCTGGGCCCAGGCTTCCATCGCGACTCCGGCGGAGCCGAGCACCGATGCCTGTACGCCGCTGCAGCTACAGATCGACCCGATCTTGATCGGCGTGCCGGTGGGCTTGGCCGACGTATCGGCCGCCGTGGTGGCGGTGGTGGATTCGCCGGACGTCGTCGGCGTTTCCGCACTCGACGACGAACTGCCACCCGAGCTTCCACAGCCGGCCGCAATGACAGCGACCGCGACTGCGAAGAAGCAAGCCAGGGCAAGTCGCTTTGACCGACTCGCGGTTGATTTCACCTTCACATCTCCTCCTCTTCCCATTGCTCGGGCGCGAGTCCGTTCACGCGCCTGCACAGGTACACCATACAGACTGTCCGACTTAATGTCCAGTCATCATGTTCGACCCGGTGACGAGATTTCGATGAACAGTGCCCGCGCCCGCGCCAGGCGCGGATCGACGCCGAGCTGACCCTGCAGCCAGAGCTTGCGACCTTCGCGACGGTCGACCGCGACGCGGAGCTCGTAGTCCCCGGGGGCCACCGCGCTCCCCTCGTAGTCGACCTCGAGGCGGGCGGTAAGGCATGCCGCGCGGAAGACGGTGAAGGCGAGCCTGCCGAAGGCCTCGTCCATCGCCGTGGCGATGATCCCGCCGTGCACCCGCCGGTGGTCTCCCTCGTGGGCGGCAGTGAAAGTGACGAGCGCGCGCAGCTCGTCGGCGGAGCGCTCGAGGTTCCGAAAAGCCATCGACGCCGGGTTGGACTCCCCGCAGACGATGCAGTTCGGGTTGTGCCCCAGGGATGGATCCAGCTCCGTCCACGGCCGGGGCGGGGTGGCGATCGGCTCGGGGAGATCAGACATGGCGGATCGTGAGGCCTCCGTCGACGACGAGGACGGCGCCGGTCGTATAGGACGCCGCGGGCAGGAGCAGCGAGAGCGTCATCTGCGCCACCTCCGCGGCGGTCCCATAACGACCCAACGCGGTGCGGCGCCGCGCGAACCGGTCCTTGACCTCGGCCGGGATCGCGGCGGTCAGGGGCGTGTCGATCGGCCCCGGGCAGATGCAGTTGACGGTCACCGCATCGCCGCCGAGCTCGACCGCCAACGCCCTCGTCAGGCCGACCACCGCGTGCTTGGCGACCACGTAGGGAAGCGCTCCGGCGATCGCCCCGAGGGCGTCGGTGGAGGCGATGTTGACGACGCGGCCGGCGCCCTCCCGGCGGAGATCGGGCAGGGCGCAGCGGACGAAGCTGAGGTACGCGGTCAGGTTGACATCGAGGCTCGCCTGCCATTGCGCATCGAAGTCGGGGCCGTCGAGTGCCGTCAGCGCAGGGATGGCGGCGTTGTTCACCACCGCGTCGATCGGGCCGAGCGCCTCGCGCAACTCCTCGACCGCGCTCCGCACCGCCCCGGCG
>JBOGYZ010000282.1:0-5918 GCA_050697015.1 Solirubrobacterales bacterium | reverse complement strand
GGGTCGCCTTCTACGGCCGCTCCGGCAACGCACTGATGAAATCCTTCAAACGGCTGGGGATCGACCCGCTCGTCGTCTACGGCACGCTCTGCGTCAAATGCCCGGTGGCGGAGCCCGACCTGGCGCCGCAGGAGTGCGTCGCCCGCCTGATCGAGGAGATCGCGATCGTCCAGCCGAAGATCGTCGTCGTCATGGGCGAGCCGAGCCTCCGCGTCCTCAACGGCCTCCAGGTCCCCCTCTCCCGCCAGATCGAGAAGCGCGAGGGCGAGATCCAGGCCTTCACCCCGACCATCGACGCCCTCTACGTCCCCGACATCGACGAAAGCCTCGACGAAGAGGGCGCGAAGCAACGCTTCTGGCGAGCATTCCGCATGCTCGGCAAGTGGTACGAGGACCTTCCCCCGTATTGAGTTCGCAGTAATGACCGCAGCGGCAAGAACTGCGAACTCGCCGGTGGGGGTCAGGCGCCGGAAACGGCCGCGGCGCTGCCCTCGGCGGCGGCCACGCCGAACGTCTCGGTGGCCTCGGGCGCGGTTGCGGTCGGGCCGGTCTTCTCGAAGAGGGCCACGCACTCGATGTGGGGGGTCTGGGGGAACATGTCGACGGGGCGGACGCGGCGGAGCTTGTAGCCGGCCTCCTCGAGTTGGGCGGCGTTCGGGGCCAGGGTGGTCGGGTTGCAGGAGACGTAGACGATCTTCTTCGCCTCGCACTCGATCAGGCGGCGGACGATTTTCTGGGAGAGGCCGGCGCGGGGCGGGTCGACGATGACGACGTCGGGCTTGCCCGCCTTCTCGACCAGGGGGCGGACGCTGGTGCGGGCGTTGCCCGCCATGAACCTGGCGTTGCCGATCCCGTTGCGCTCGGCGTTGCGCTCAGCGTCTTCGATCGCCTCGGGGACGATCTCGAGGCCCCAGACCTCGCCCGCGGCGCCGGCCACCGAGAGGCCGATGGTGCCGATGCCGCAGAAGAGGTCGAAGACGCGCTCGCGGCCGCTCAGGCCCGCGAACTCCTGCGCCACCGCGTAGAGGCGCTCCGCCATCTCGGTATTGGTCTGGAAGAAGGCGCCGTGGGACATCTCGAAGTCGAGGCCGCAGAGGGTCTCGTGCAGGCGCTCTTCGCCGAGCGCCCCGGTCGGGCCGTCGGTGCTGCCCGAGTCGCCCTCGATCGTCGTGTGGAGATCGACCGGCGGCCGCGGCAGGCGCGTCGCGGTGGTGACGAGGCGGGTCTGGATCTGGCCGGTCCGCCGCCCCTCGCGGACGATGAGGTTGCGCAGCACGCCGCGCCGCGCCCCTGCGTCGTAGGCGGCGACGTCCTCCATCCGCGCCCATTCGCGCACGCCGTTACGAGCCGCGTTGCCGGGTTCCGAGGCGAGCTTGCAATCGTCGACGTCGACGATCAGGTCCCAGCGGCCGCGCGCGTGGAAGCCGAGCGCGACGCCCTCGTCGGCGGTCCCGACCGCGCCCTCGCCGAAGGAGTACTCGAGCTTGTTGCGATACCGCCACTCTTCGAGGGCGGGGACGATCGGCTCCATCTCGAAGTCGTCGAGCCCGCCGATCCGCCGCAGCGAATCCTCCACCTGGGCCTGCTTCTCGGCCAGCTGGCGCTCGTAGGCGAGGCCCTGCCAGGGCGCACCGGGGCACGGCTCGCCGCCGTGGACGCAGCGGTCCGGGAGGCGGTCGGCGCCTGCGCGCAGCAGCTCGACGGTGCGGGCCTCGGCGAAGCGCTTCTTGCCTTTCGTCACCTCGGCAAGGACGCGGTCACCCGGCAGCCCGCCGGAGACGAAGACGACGAAGCCGTCGGCGCGGGCGACCCCGCGGCCGCCGAAGGCGAGCGAGTCGATCTCAACCTCGAGCCGCTCGCCGCGGCGCGGCGCCCGTTTCGGCGCCTCGGTGTGCGTCCCGGACTCCACCTAGTGGAGTTTCCTGCGCGCCTGGCGGACGAGTTTCTCCAGCTCGGCGACCAGCGCGTCGGTCTGTTTGCGGCCGCGTTTGAGCAGCTCGCCGATCATCTTCTCCGCGTCCCCGTGGGTCATCCGGCCGCGTTTGACCGCGTCGTCGACGACCTCCTGGATGCGATCCCGGCTCAGCGTGACGCTGTGCTCGAGCGAGTCACGAAGCTGGGCAAAGCTTTTGTCGATCCCGACCACTTTGGGTTTGGATTTCGACGCCGATTTTTTCGGGGCGGCTTTCGCTTTGGTCGCCGTCGGTTTTTTGGCCGCGGCTTTTTTGGGTTTCGCTTTTTTGGCGGCCGGTTTTTTGCCCGCGGCTTTTTTCGCTTTGGTCGCCGAAGCTTTATTCGCTGCCGGTTTTTTCGCGGTCTGTTTTTTGTCCGGGTTCTCGTCAGCCATAAGTCGCCCCTTTTGTCACCGATTTCGAGTCTGGGACTGCGTACCCACGCTCCGAATATCTCAATTCGCGAGCACCGGCGGGTCCTGTCTGGCGAAACGCGCCTCGACCGGGGCGTGATCGGAGAGGCGGAGGGCCTTGCCGTCGAGGGATAGCTCGCGTCGCTCGGGCGCCCACTGGGCGGGTGCTGAGACGACCTCGAGCCCGCGCACGAGCACGTGGTCGATCTTCTTCGCGCCCGTCGTCGGCGAGTCGAGGCCGAAGTCCGCGGCGAGGCGTTCGAAGACCTCCGGGTCCTCCGCCGGGCGCAGGTTCAGGTCCCCGCCGAAGACGAGCGGCGCGTCCCCGGCCCACCCACTCGCCGCTTCGGCAGCCAGCAGCACGTCGGCCCCCGCCAGCGGCGGCTTGTCGTTGGTCGCGTGCAGGTTGGCGACGCAGAGTCCCGACGCCGTGCGGGTGAACGCCATCGCCCGCCGCTCCGGCTCGCCCGCGTGGATCTCCAGCTCGCGCCGCTCGGCGATCCCGCCGAGCTTGCCCGGCACCCGCACCAGCGTCGTGTTCGAGCCGCCCTCGCCGCTCGCGATCAGGTCCGGGTTCTGCCGGGCGAGGAAGGCGCGCCAGAAGCCGAGCTCGTTCCGGGAGGTGAAGACGCGGTGGTACTCGGCGCCGCTCGCCCGCGCCAGCGGCTCGGCGAAGCGCGGCGGGCACTCCTGCAGCGTCGCCACGTCCCAGGCGGCCGAGCCGAGCAGCGTCGCGAACTCCGGGGTGAGGTCGCGGTTGACCTGGACGTGGGTGTCGTTGGACTCGTCGAGGCGCAGGAGGCGGGAGCGCCAGGTGCGCAGCTCGGGGTCCGGCGGGAAGTCGCGGCCGTGGAAGAGGTTCCAGCAGAGGACGGTGATCTCCATGTGCTCCGTAGTATCGGCGCCTTGGCAAAGCGAGACTTCCTCACGGGCGAAGAGCTCGGCGCCTTCGAGCTGGAGCGCCTGCTCGACCGTGCCGCCGACCTGAAAGCGGGGCGCGACCCCTCGCGCAAGGGCGTCCGCCTCGGCGCCGCGGCGCTCGCCGGGCGCAGCGTCGCGCTCGTCTTCGAGCGCCCCTCGACCCGCACCCGCATCTCCTTCGACGTCGGCGTCTTCGAGCTCGGCGCGCACCCGGTCGTCCTGCGCGGGGACGAAATGCAGCTCTCGCGCGGCGAGTCGGTCGCCGACACCGCGCAGGTCCTCTCGCGGATGGTCGACGCGGTCGTGATCCGCTCGGGGTCCCACCAGCGGGTGGTCGAGCTGGCCGCGGCCGCCGATGTCCCGGTCATCAACGCCCTGACCCCGCTGCACCACCCCTGCCAGGCGATCGCCGACCTGCTGACGCTGCGCGAGCGCTTCGGCGATCTCGCCGGCCTGCGCCTCGCCTACGTCGGCGACGGCAACAACGTGGCGCGCTCGCTGGCGATCTTCGGCGAGCTGGCCGGGGTCGAGGTCGTCGTCGCCGCGCCCGCCGACTACCAGCTGGAGGAGGCCCACGGGGTGAAGCTGACGAGCGACCCGCGCGCCGCGGCCGACCGCGCCGACGCCCTCTATACGGACGTCTGGGTCAGCATGGGCGACGAAGACGAGGAGCGGCGACGCAAGGACCTCGCGCCGTTCCGGCTCGATGCCGACCTCGTCGCCGCGGCGAAGGATTCGGCGATCGTCCTACACTGCCTGCCCGCCCATCCCGGCGACGAGATCACCGCCGACGTCCTCTACGGCCCGCAGTCCGCGGTCTTCGACCAGGCCGAGAACCGCCTGCATGCGCAGAAGGCCCTGCTCGAGCTGCTGCTGGGCTGAGCGGGCGTTGTTCCGGCGGGTGCGGCCGTCCGAGCAGCGTCCCGGGCGTCTGGGACACGACCCTGGCAGGCTGTGGCCGTGTCCGAGACGCCCGGGACGTGAGGGGTTCGTGAAACAACGGGCACAGGGACGGCACGAAGGTCCGACTTCCGTGACGGTCCTGCATGAAAGTGGGGCCCCCGGAAGGATGAGTTCGCAGTTCTCCGCGCTATGCGCGGGAAACTGCGAACTCACCGGGGGTGAGGATGAGGAAGGCGCGCGGAAGGGTGACGTTCCCGGCATCTCTGTGACGAGGTCGGACATCGGCGACGGATCCGTGGGACTTCCGTCGCTCTCGCGTGACCCGCCCGCGGGTGTCCCTCCACACTCCCCACGTACCCGGCCGTCTCGGCCACGGCCACAGCCTGCCAGGGCCGTGGACGAGACGGCCCTTCCCTTTCCCGGGCGCCGGCTTCGAAGGGCCGCAGGCCCTACCTAGAAGCCCGAGAGCAGCGTCCCTGCGTTGGCGATCAGCCCCGCGGCGATCATCAGCATCACGGAGGGGACGAGGACCAGGGCGACGACCAGCTGGATCTTCGGCGCGGCGCGGGCGGCGCGCTCTTCGACCGTGCGGCGGCCCTCGCGGCGGAGATTGGTGGCCTGACGGCGGAGCTGCTCGGCGAGGGGCGAACCGAAGCGGCGAGAGCGTTCGATCGAGGCGACCAGCGTCGCGATCTCCGAACCGGGGACGCGGGCGCGGAGCGCGGCCAACGCGACGCTCAGCGAGCTGCCGCAGGAGAGCTCGGCGACCGCGATCCGCATCTCCTCGGCCAGCGGTCCCTCCCCCGCGCGCGCCACCTGCGCCAGCCCCTCGCCGGGACCGCGGCCGGAGGCGACGCTGACCGCGAGGAGATCGAGCGCGTCGGGGAGCGCCGCGACCAGACGGCGACGACGGCGACGCGCCTCGCGCTCGAGCAGGGCGTCGGGGACGAAGAAGCCCGCCGCAGGGAGCCCGAGCGCGACCGCGATCCCGACCCGCCCCGGCGCCGCGGGGGCGGCCCCGAGGGCGAGGATCGCGCCGAGGCACGCCCCGGCCAGTTTGCCGAGCAGGAGCGCGGGCAACGGTAGCCGTGCTTCGAGACCGGAGCGCCGCAGCCGCTCGGGGAGGTTGAGCGCAAGCGCCGCGCGCGCCCAACGGGCGTCGATTCGGCCTTCCTGCTCCCTTGCGGTGTTCGGAAGTTCGCCATGGCCGAGCTTTCGAACACCGCGGCGCGTCGCACGGGCGATCAGGATCTCGCGGCCCGCGGCGAGGGCGAGCAGCGTCGCCACCGTGAAGCAGAGGCCGACGGGGGTCAATCGACCACCCGCGAGAGCCGGCGGATCGCGACGAAGCCGATCACCTGCAGGCCGGCGGCCATGGCGAGCAGGACCGCGGACGCGGGCGAGCCCATCAGCTTGGCGAGGAAGCCGGGCTGGACCAGCTCGGCGAAGAGCGCGCCGCCGGTCGGCATCGCGACGACGAGGAGGCCGGTGAAGCGTGCCTGGGCGGTGGCCGACTTGGCGTCTTCGGCGACCCGGTCGCGCTCCGCTGCCCCGGCGGCGAAGCGGCGCAGGAGGCCCGCGAGGTCGCCGCCCGCCAGACGCTGGCTGAGCAGCGCGGCGGCGAAAGCGTCGACCCGCTCCGAGCGCATCCGCGACCGCCAGGCGTCGACCGCCTCGGCGGTGCCGGCGCCGAGGTCCAGCTCGGCGCCCAGCCGCGCCAGCTCGGCCG
>JBOGYZ010000281.1:0-3227 GCA_050697015.1 Solirubrobacterales bacterium | reverse complement strand
GATCAGCCCCGGTTCGAAGCCGAAGTCGGCGAGCGCGCCGCTGCGGATCATCACATCGACGCCGCCGACGCCGATCGCCTCAGGGGCGATCAGGACCTCGCCCGCGTCAGGCTCGGGGGCCGGCAGGTCGACAACCTCCAGGTCCTCGGGGCTTCCGAATTCTCTGATCGCGACTGCCTTCAAGCTCGCCTCCTTGGGAATTGCGCGGCCCGGCTGACCGTGCCACGACGGTAGTGGACCGGTTCGTCCGCTTGGCTAAAGTGAGAGCGATCGCCGTCCAGTTGCCTCAGACGCACCGCTCCGACGCCCTGGAGAACCGCGAAAGGATCGCCGCCGCGGCCTCCGAGCTGTTCATGGCCGCCGGTCTGGGGGCGCCGATGCGCGAGATCGCGCGGCGGGCCGAGGTCAGCCCGGCGACCCTTTACCGACACTTCCCGACCAAGGAGGCACTCGCCACCGAAGCCTTCAAGGACGAGGTGCGCGCCTGTCACCGGATCCTCGACGAGGGCCTCGACGACCCCGACCCCTGGCACGGCTTCTGCCGCGTGCTGGAAAGGCTCTGCGAACAGCACGCGCGGAACCACAGCTTCACGTCGGCTTTCATCTCGGCTGTTCCCCAGGCGATGGAATTCACAACCGAGCGGCGACAATCGCTCGGTGCGCTCGCCGAGATCGCCGCTTGCGCCAGACAAGCCGGGCGGCTCCGCGCGGACGTGTCGGTGGATGACCTGGTCCTGATGCTGATGGCCAACCGCGGCATCCGCGGCGGTTCCCGGGCCTCCCGAATCGCCGCGTCGCGCCGCTTTGCCGCCCTCACGATCGAGGCCTTTCGGGCTCCGGAGGCCGGCGCGCGAAGAGAACGTTCTCCCGTGTGAGGACGCCGACCGTCCTCGCCAGATCGACGAACCCCGCCGCGCCGGGAAGCAGCTCGAGGGGAAGTTGAGACGAGGCGAGCCCGCTCCAGGCGATCTGGGGGACCATCGCCGCGATGGTGCAACGCGCACGGGTCGCTGTAGATCCCGCAGGAAACGGGTTTTGAGGACCCCCCCACACCTGCGGGATCGAGCCCGCAGTCGCGGGCGCGTAACCTGCCTCCATGAACGTCAAGTCGATAGCGGCTCGCGAGTCGATCACCGAGCTCGCCGTCGCCGGCCTCGGGCAGACCGAGTTCCTGACATCTCGTCGGCGGCGTCGATGAGGACCGCCAAGCTCTACCATGAGCACGCGCTGCAGGAGATGCGCTTCACCGCGTAGCAGATGACAGGGGACTCGACAGGACAGACCGGTGCTCCAACCCGGCGACAGCCGGAGGTTGACTGGAACAGGGGCAGCGGCGGACCTCAAACAGCGCCGCTACCACCGGTCGGCCCGCCCACCGACGCGCTGCTCGGGAACCTCCCGGAGCAGGCCGGAGGCACGATCCTGGATCTGGCCTGCGGCACCGGCTCACCGGGTTTCGAGGCGGCTCGCCGGAACCCGGCGGCGCGGGTTCTGGGCGTCGACCGGGCCGACGGGCGGATCAAAGACGCTCGGGCGCTCGCCGCCGCGCATGCGGTCACCAATGCCGAGTTCGAGGTGATGTCGCTGGATGCACTGACGCTGCCGGACAAGTCCGTGGACGCGGCGATCTCACAGTTCGGGTTCCTGCAGGAGGGCGAGGTCGCCACGTCGGCGAACGAGTTGTCCCGCGTACTGAAGGACGGCGCGCCATTCAGCGTCGCCGCCTTCGACGCGATGGAGTTCAACACGCTGTTCAGCCGCGCGACGGCGGTGCTGCAGCGCCACGTCCCGACTGAGCTGCTGCCCGACTTCGATTACCTGAACGAGCTGGCGACGCCCGGCCTGCGCGAGCGGCTGCTGCGCGAGGCAGGCATCTCTACCCTGCGTACCGAGATGTTCTCGTGGCAGCTACCACTGCCGTCGGCCGACGCTGTCTGGGCGATGATCTCCGCACCTGTCCCGTTTGGACGGGCCATGGAGGCCCTCGCTGCCGACGAACTGGCGCTCGTCGGCAGCGAGCTGGAGCAGGCGACGGCCGACGCCCGCGCCACCGATGGCAGCTACGCGTTCCCGATGGCCTGCCGCCTGTTCTGGGGCAGCAAGTAGGGCGAGGCTCGGTCCGAGTCCCGGAAGCTCGGGAAAAATCAGGTCGGCGGTCATTTCCTCGCCTGGGAAGAGCCGGAGATTTCCGCCGCCTGGCTGCGCGCGTACGTCGCGTCCCCCCACGAGATACAGGGGGTTGGTTCCCGACCTGACGCCCTGGGTCAGCTGTCGAGAGAGGACGCCGCGACGGGCGTGCCACTGCTTCGGGCGGCGCGGCCGATTCAGCGCTTCCGGCGGACCGGCGCTACGGGGCCTGGCCGGTGATGCGGGCGACCATCTCGGCGACCGCCTCGCGGATGGTCTCCTCGGACAGCTTGCTGTCCGGATTGGCCATGACGCCGAAGGGAAATGCCGAGGACCAGGCGGTCGCCAGGGCCGTGACCGCCATCAGGATCATCTCCGGCGGCACGTCCAGATCGATCGTGCCCGCCTTCTGCTCGGCCTCGATCAGGGGGATCTTGCGGTCGTGCTCCTGACGGCGGACCAGCGGCAGGGCCGCGTGACCCTCGAGGGTCGCCCACATCAGCAGCCGGTAGACGTCGGGGTTCTGATGGGAGAAGTCGAATATCCGCCCGGCGGCCGCCGGCAGGTCGCCGACGTCGAACGGGGTTCCCGCGTAGACGCCGGCGAGACGCTCCTCGAGCACGGTCGCGAAAAGGCCTTCCTTGCTCTCGAAGTAGATGTAGATCAGGTTCTTGTTGCACTTCGCGTGCTTGGCGATCCGGTCGACGCGACCGCCTGCGAGCCCGTGCTCGGAGAACTCCCTGAAGGCCGCGTCGAGGATCCGTGTCTTCGTCGCCTCCGCGCTCATGATCGTGATCCTAACGGTTGACTAACCGGTTAGATCTGGTATTGATCTAACCGGTTAGTCAGCTACAGCTACGGAAGGGGATTGCGATGGTGTCGAAGTTGTTTGCCGCCGCGGTGGTGGTCGGATGACCCCTGGCACGACGCTGCCGCCCGTCGGCTTCATCGGCCTCGGCGACCAAGGCCTGCCGATGGCCGTGGCAATCGCCGAGGCCGGCTATCCGCTGCACGTCTGGGCGCGGACGCCGAGCTCCTTGGAGGAGCTAGGAGAGACCGAGCGCGTCGCCCACACCTCGGTCGAATCGCTGGCCGCGGCC
>JBOGYZ010000280.1:0-4097 GCA_050697015.1 Solirubrobacterales bacterium | reverse complement strand
GAGCGAGCTGATCCGCGACGCGATGCAGCAGAGCGACGAGAACGCGCTGCGCGACCTCGCCCGCCTGGCGATCGCCGCCTTCGGCCGCGAGGAGGGCTCCGGCGTGGTCGGCGTCGACGTCCAGCGGATCCGCCGCAGCCTCGGCCTCAGCGCCGGCGCCCAGCCGTCGCGGGCCGACACCGGCGAGGAGCGGCCAACCCTCGACCGCGACCAGCTGACCGGCTTCGAGCGCCACCTGCGGCGCGAACTCGAACGCGACCTGATCGAGCGGACCGAGACGCTGCCCGCCTCGCGCCCGCTGGCCGAGCTCGATCGCGCCCTCCCCACCTCGCCGACCCAGGACCTCGCCGCGGTCCACCGCGCCGTCTCGCAGATGAAGCGCCGGCTGGCGACGCTCGGCCACGAGCAGCGCGGGGTGAAAAAGGGTCGGACGGTCGACGTGCGGCGGACGATGCGGGCCTCGCTCGAGACCGGCGGCGTGCCGATGCACCTGCGCTACAAACCGAAGCGCCCGCGGCGGCCCGAGATCTACGTCCTCTGCGACGTCTCCACCTCGGTCACTTCGGCGAGCGTCTTCTTCCTCTCCGTCCTCCACGCCCTCCACGACTCGTTCCGCAAACTGCGCAGCTTCGTCTTCATCGAGCGGATCTCCGAGGTGACCGACGTCTTCGAGCACGAGCGCGACTTCGCCGCCGTCGCCCGCAAGATCTCCAGCGAGGGAGGCGTCGCCGACATCTCCGGCTACACCGACTACGGCCGCGTCTGGCTCGAGTTCCTGACCGAGATCTCCGAGGACCTCGACCCGCGCTCGACCGTGATCGTGCTCGGCGACGCCCGCACCAACGGGCGCGAGCCGCACGCCGACGTCTTCGCCCGGATCTCAGAGCGCGCCGGGCGCCTGTTCTGGCTGAACCCGGAGCCGAAGCTCTACTGGAACTACGGCGATTCGGTGATGTCCTCCTACGAACGCTATTGCGACGGGACCTTCGAGTGCTGGACGACCCGGCACCTGGAGAACTTCGTCGACGTCGTCGCCGGCGCGGCGCCGGCGGCTGAATGAGCGCCGCCGGCCGATGAGGGTCCTCTTCCTCCGCCACGGCGAGTCCGTGCACAACGCCCACACCGGCGAGGAGCGGCTGGCCGAGGAGCTCGGCGACCTGCTGACCGAGCGCGGCCGGGCCCAGGCCGCAGCGGCGGGCGAGGCGCTGCGCGACGCGGGCATCACCCGTCTCTACACCAGCCCGATGCGGCGCGCCACCGAAACCGCGGAGGCGGTCGGCGAGGTGCTGCGGCTCGCGCCGGACCCGATCCCCTACGCCTTCGAGCACCACCGCGAGGAGACCTTCGAGGAAGCGATGGGGCGCGTGCGCGAGATCAAGCGCCACTTCGAGGCGGCCCCGGACGACGGGCTCCCGCTGCTCATCGCGCACGGCATCCTGCTGCGCTTCTTCCTTCTCGACTCGATCCTCGGCGCCGGCTTCACCGCTGACCTGGTACCGCGGATGTGGGGGCTGCGGACGTTCAATTGCGCGCTCTCGGTCTTCGCCCACGGCGAGACCGGGGAACCGGACGAGTCGCTCGACTGGTCCTGCGTCACCTGGATGGCGCGGCCGTGGGATCTCCCCTGACGATCCGGGTCGGCTCGTCGGGCGAGACCTGCCACTGCTCGTTGACGGCGGCACCGGGGGGTGGGTCGACCGGCCCGTCGAGGAGCGGGTCGTCGGTGTCCCGCATCCAGTCGGCGAGTCGCGCGCGCATCTCCTCCAGCGCCTCACGCGCGACCGGGTCGGCGGCGAGGTTGTTCTGCTCGGCGGGGTCGAGCACGAGGTCGTAGAGCTGCTCGCGGGGGACGCGGCGGTCGGCCCATCCAGCCGCAACCCAGATCTCCTTCGAGGCCGAGTCGTCGCAGTTGGCGAGCACCGGGCCCGGGTAGTCGTCGAAGCGACGGATGTACTTCCAGCGCTCGGTGCGGACCGAGCGCTGCGGCTCGTAAGCGGCGTGGTAGGTCATCTCGGCGAAGGTCGCCTCGTGCAGGGAGTCGACCTCCCCTTTCAGCAGCGGGACGAGCGACTCGCCCTGGAGCCAGTCGGGCGGGTCGACCTCGGCGACCTCGCAGAGCGTCGGGTAGACGTCGAGGTGGGTGACCGGCTGGTCGATCACCTTGCCGCCCGCGAAGGGAGCGGGCCCGCGCATGATCATCATCACGCCGGTGCCACGGTCGGTCAGGGTCGCCTTCGAGCCGGGGAAGGCGACGCCGTGGTCGGTGGTGCAGATGACCAGGGTGTCGTCGACCAGGACAAGGTCGTGGAGGGCGTGCAGGACGGCTCCGACCCCCTGGTCGAGCGAGCGCACGCTGGCCTTGAACTCGGCCATGTCGCGGCGCGTCGCGGGTGCATCGGGGAGATTGCCGGGCGGGAGCGAGTAGAGCGTGTCGCGGACCGAGGTCGGCGCGGAGAAGTCCCGGTGGGTCTCGAAGAAGCCGACCGACATGAACCACGGTTTGCCGGTGTTCCTCGCCGCACGCAGGGCGTCGATCGTCAGCGGCGCCACGTCGCCCGCCTTGTTCGTCTCGACCTTGACGATCTCGTCGTAGCCGATCACCGCCGGGTCCTTGGAGATGTGCTGCTCGCCGACCAGGATCGAGTGGTAGCCGGCCCGGCGCAGGGTGTGGACCCAGTGCTGCCCGTAGTCGCGCAGCTCCCACCCACGGTGGGCCAGGCCCTCCATCCCGTTGTTGTGGCAGTAGAGGCCGGTGAGCAGGCTGGCGCGGCTGCCGGAGCAGGTCGGCGCGTTGCAGAAGGCCTGGCGGAAAAGGACCCCCTGATCGGCCAGCATCTGGATGTTCGGGGTCGGGACCTGGAACCCGTAGGGCTGCACGACGCGACCGGTGTCGTGCGAGTGGATGTAGAGGATGTTGGGCGGTTGGACCTGAGGGATGATCGGCTCTAGGTTGGGTACTGAGGTCTGACTTCGAGCGTAACAATCTCTCCGCTCGTTTGTTGATTAACTTACTCAGCAATGAAGCCAGAGCGCTCCTACATCGTCTGCGCCACGCCGCGAAGCGGTTCCACCCTGGTCTGCCATGCCCTCGGTGAAACCGGCGTCGCCGGGCGTCCGGAGGAGTACTACGAGGCGCTCCGGCACTCCGGCCGGCCGCGGCGCCCGGAGGAGTATTTCCTCGGCGTCGAGGACCAGTCGATCCGCGATCATCTCGGCGAGCGCGGGGTCGGCGCCGAGCAGAATCCCCGCTCCCCGCTCTGGAGCCGCGCCGCCTACGACCGGTACCTCGAATGGACCTTCGAGGCGGGAACGACCCCGAACGGCGTCTTCGGCGCCAAGCTCATGTGGGGCTACTTCGGCGACTTCGTCAGCCTCGTCCGCAACATCCCCGCCTACCGCGATGTACCGCTGGCCGAGCTCCTCCCCACCGTCTTCCCCAACCTCACCTTCGTCCGCGTCGTCCGCGCCAACAAGGTGCGCCAGGCGGTCTCGCTGTGGAAGGCGGTGCAGACGGCGACCTGGCGCGAGGACCAGGCGACCTCGAACGCAATCTCGGTCGAGGACGACGGCGCGCCGCCCTACCGCACCTTCATCGAGGAGCACCGTCCCCAGCTGCGCTTCCACTACCGGGCGATCGACCACCTCCTGCAGCAGCTGATCATCGAGGAGGCCGCCTGGGACGCCTTCTTCGAGCACTCGGGGATCAAGCCGATCCTCGTCCTCTACGAGAACTTCGCCGCCGACTACGAGACCTCGACGCTGAACCTGCTGGAGCGCCTCGACCTCTCCGCGCCCGACGACTTCAAGCTGGAGCCGCGGATGAAGAAACAGTCCGACAGCGTCAACGACGGCTGGACGAAGCGCTACTCCGAGCTGCGCCTGGGAACCGAGTTCGACCTCGTCCCGGTGCCCGCCGGCAAGTAGAGACCCGCGCACTGATGATCCTCGGCTTCGCGGCGATCATCGCCGCGGGGAGCTAGATGTCGACTCTGCGGTTCCGCGAGTGGGGATTGGTCGGGTCGGGTCGGGTCGGAGCCGGCGCCCGGCAAAGGGACGCGGCCGTCTCGGCCACGGCCCGGGCAGGCTGTGGCCGTGGC
>JBOGYZ010000279.1:0-3864 GCA_050697015.1 Solirubrobacterales bacterium | reverse complement strand
CTGTACAGCCGCACGTAGGCAAGCGTCTTAAGCCGCAGGTCATCGATCGCCTCACTGAGCTTCGAATTGCCCGCAGCCTGATAGATGATGCCGTGAAAGGTGGAATTCAGCTGGATCTGGCGCTCGTCTCCTACCGGCAGTCCGGCGCTTTCGTCGAGCGTCGTTCGCAGCCGGGCGATGTCGTCGTCGGTGAGGTTGGGAACCCCTTTGCGGGTGGCCAGCTCCTCTAGTGCGATGCGGATTTCATAGCTGTGGCGAAGGTCATCTGGCTGCGGTTCGAACACCGCGGCGCCCCGGTGGGCCTCATTGGTCACCAGACCCCAGCTGGCGAGCAGAGAGAACGCTTCACGAACCGGGGTGATGCTGACGTTGAAGCGCTCGGCGACTCCGGTCTGATGGAGCCGAGATCCCGGAGCGAGGCGACCGCTCAGGATCTCGTCGCGCAGTGCGACCGCTACTGCTTGAGTGACGGTGCGCGGAGAATCAGAGGGCGGCCCGAGTCCAACGGCGGCCGAGAGGGAGGTTCGGGTATCGGGCATCAGGTCGTTGGAGCTACGATCGCGTGGGACCGTCAGTTGATGAAGACTCTCGAGGTCCCTCGGAGCCCGCTCCCTCAGTATGAAGCCCGAAACCATCGATCGCTCGGGTCCAGTGGCCGAGTGAGGCAAGGAAGTTCGCCAGCTCCCCTCTCCAGGTGGGGTCGGCGAGACGCTGATCATCGTCGAACACCTCCACTGCGTTACCGATCTGGATTAATGGAAACGGCATCGTCAAAGCCCGCGTGAAGTGTAGATTCTGGCGCAGTTGAAGTTGGGCGCGTCCGGTCCCCGCGGGTCCGGGAGAAGCTCCGATCATCCCGATCGGCTTGTGGCCCAGCGAGCCTCCCTCGAGGGGCCGGGATAGCCAGTCGATCGCGTTCTTCAGCGGCGCGCTCGGTCCCCAGTTGTACTCGGTCACCCCGAGAAGCAGCGCGTCGGCCCGGGAGACGGCCTCCCGCAGCCTGGTCACGGGGGCCGGAGTATCCGTCCCCCCATAGGCCTCGTCACGGCTGGCGTCATACAGAGGGAGGTCGCCGATCTCATGGACGGTGATGCGTTGTGAAGGGGGCGCTACTTCTATCGCGGCATCGAGCAGCGCGCGGGTGTAAGCGCCCACCCGAAGGCTGCCGCAGATCGCCGCTATCTCAAACTCGGTGTCTTCCATCGTGGGATGTAGTATGCACTATCGATCTGTATTGTGGAGAGAGGGATTGGGGATGGATATGTTTGCTGATGCGGCACACGTCGCCTATCAAGTGCCTTCGCTGGAAGAGTCTGTCGACCATTTCACCGGCGTTTTGGGCCTGCGCGTGCTCGACCGGCGTGCCGACGAAGTTTTTCTCGGTCACGGGCTAGCTCACGCCTGCGTCCAGCTCAGTGAGGGGGCTGAGTTGCGGCTCGACCACATAGCGTTCGCATTGCGGGACGAAGCGGCGATGGTGTCTCTTCGCGCTGCGCTGGACGCTGCCGGAGTGGCGACCGTCCCGGATGCGGTCGCCGAGCCCGGCATCACCGCCGGCCTGCGCTTTCGCGGCCCGACCGGTCATGTTTACGAGGCGGTGGTGCTCGCGCCGCCGGCATCGCAGGGGCCCGCAGCCCGGGTGGCGCGCGGTCCCGGCCCTCAGGGCTCGGGCGTCCGGCCGAATCGGCTCGGACACATCACTGCGCAGACGACCGATGTACCGGCCGCAACGGCCTTCGCGACGGATGTCCTCGGGTTCCAGCTCTCCGACATGATCGGGGACGAGCCTTGGATGTCGTTCGCAAGGTGCAACGACGATCACCACGCGCTCGCCTTCATGCAAGGTATCGACGGTCTGCACCACTTTGCCTTCGAGGTCTCGTCCATCAACGATCTTGCGAACCTCGGGGATTGTCTCTGCGAGGCGGGTCGGACGATCCTCTGGGGACCGGGAAGGCACGGCGCGGGCGACAACATCGCCCTTTATCACCAGGAGCCTTCGGGCGCGATCGTCGAGTACTACACCGACATGCAGCGGATCGTCAACGACAGCTGGGAGGCACGCCGCTGGGACATGGGCGATTACCGCTCGATCGCTCAGTGGGGAGGTCCGATGCCCGACGACGGGCTGATCGAACCGGTGGTCCCGTGTCCTCCGGAGGTGACGGCGACCAACGGCGCCTCATGAACCGGGCGGAATTTCGCGTCGCGATGGCGCGGCCCGCAACGAGGATCTTGACGGCGCCGCTCGCCCTCGACCCCATGAGCGCCGCGCTCGCGAAGCAGGTCGGCTTCGAGGTGGTCTACGTCGGCGGCGGGGGACTTGGATATCAGCGTGCGGTATCCGAGGCCCTGCTGACGGCGAGTGAGGTGGCCGACGCGGCCCGGGCGATCGCCGAGCAGGTCGACGTCGGCGTGGTGATCGACGGGACGACCGGTTTCGGGGACGCCGTGCATACCTGGCGAACGGTACGGATGATGGAGCAGACCGGGGCCTTTGCGGTGGAGTTGGAGGACCAGCTCGCCCCCAAGCGCGCCCACCATCAGAAAGGGATCGATCACATCATCCCGGTAACCGAGATGGCAGGGAAGATCGCCGCGGCCGTCGAGGCCCGCACCGACCCCGACTTCCTGATCATCGCGAGGACCAACGCGATCTCCCACGACGGCGTCGAGGACGCCTTGGCGCGCCTCGCCGTCTATGCGGAGGCGGGGGCCGACCTGCTGCTCGCCCTGCCGCGGGATCTAGAGGAGCTCGAGGCCATCGCCGACGGAACCGAGTTGCCGTTGGTGGCGATGCTGCCCGTCGGCAGGCCGGACGCCGACCTCCACCGACTCGGCGTCGCGCTGAAGCTCGATGCGTTCAGCGCGACGTTGCACGGATACCGCGCGATCCGCCGCGGATACGAAGATCTCCTCGCCGGTGAGGAGATGGTCGACTCGATTCCCGCAGCATTGGCCGAGCTGGCGCCGCTGGGGACCGCGATGCAGATCGAGCGTCTGTGGGAGATCGAGGCGCGCACCACGGAGCGTGCAACCCCGGTCGGGGACGGCGCCGAATGACCGCCGACGAGACCCGTTCCGGCATTGTCCCACTGCCGCTCGAAGACCTTCGCGTCCTCGACCTCACCTCGGCGCGCTCCGGGCCGACCTGCGTGCGACAGCTCGCCGACTGGGGTGCGGATGTTGTCCGTATCGAGCCGCCCGAGCGGCGGGCGGCGGACCTCGGCGACCGCCACGGGCCCGACTTTCAGAACCTGCACCGAAACAAGCGCTCCGTGATCCTCGATCTGAAGGCCGCCGAGGACCGCGAGGCATTCTTTGAGCTGGTCCGGACCGCGGACGTCGTCGTCGAGAACATGAGGCCGGCGGTCAAGCACCGGCTGGGGATCGGATACGAGGAGCTGAGCTCGCTCAATCCGCGCATCGTCTACGGGTCGATCTCCGGCTTCGGCCAGGACGGGCCAGGCGCCGAACGTGGCGGAGTTGACCAGATCGCGCAGGGGATGGGTGGGCTGATGAGCGTCACCGGCGACGAGGACACGGGGCCGCTGCGCGCCGGCTTCCCGGTCACCGACCTCACCGCCGGCCTCTATCTCGCGATCGGCATCCTCGTCGCCCTTCATGAGCGTGAACGCACCGCTCGCGGGCGCTGGGTCCGCACCTCGTTGCTGGAGGCGGCCGTCGCGCTGCTCGATTTTCAGGCGGCGCGGTGGACGATGGCCGGCGAAAATCCGAGACCCCAGGGAAATCACCACCCGACCTCGGTTCCGATGGGCTGCTTCGCCACCGCCGACGGGTACCTGAACGTCGGCGCCTGGGAGGGTCGCCTGTGGGAAGACTTCGCGCGGATCATCGAGCGGG
>JBOGYZ010000278.1:0-11307 GCA_050697015.1 Solirubrobacterales bacterium | reverse complement strand
GGCTCACCGGCAGCTGTCCGCCGGGTCGACGGGGTTGCCGTCACGGGACGGAAGGCTCGGGGAGGCGGAGACGAAGGGGTTGCTCGCGGCCGGGGGGCTTGCGGTGCCGGAAGGGGCGGTCGCGGTCGACATCGC
Source organism: Solirubrobacterales bacterium (assembly GCA_050697015.1). Classification (GTDB taxonomy): domain Bacteria; phylum Actinomycetota; class Thermoleophilia; order Solirubrobacterales; family 70-9; genus VAYN01. The sequence goes on along the minus strand of JBOGYZ010000278.1, from coordinate 11,172 downwards.
GGGAGCGGTGGACGCGGCGCGGGAGATCGGGGTGCCGGTGGCGCTGAAGCTCTCCTCCCCTTCGCTCCTGCACAAGACCGAGGCGGGGGCGCTCGCGCTCGACCTCCGCGACGAGGACGAGGTGCGGGAGGCGGCGACGAGGCTGCTCTCGCTGCCCGAGGCGGCCGACGCGACGCTGCTGGTCGAGCGGATGGCGGGCGAGGGGGTCGAGCTGATCTTCGCGGTGCGCCGCGACGGGGTGGTGCCGGCGCTGCTGGTGGGGATCGGCGGGATCTGGGCGGAGGCGCTCGACGACGTCGCGATCGTCCCCCTCCCTGCCTCGCCGGCCCGGGTCGAGCGGGCGCTCCGGGGACTGCGCGCGGCGCCGCTCCTGACCGGCGGCCGCGGTGGCCCGGCGGTGGACCTCGGCGCCGCGGCGCGCTTCGGCTCCCGGCTCGGCGAGCTGGCGCTGGAGCACGACCTCGGCCTGCTCGAGGTCAACCCCGCCCTCGCCTCACCCCGCGGCTGCGTCGCCTTGGACGCGGTCGCTAGGCGGTGGGGCTGAGCTCGGGGCGCTCGCTCATGCGTTCGGCCGCCACGGTCAATCCCTCGCGAAGGATCTGGGCGATCTCCTCGATCGTGCCGGTGTCGGCGACGAGCGGCGGGGCGATCTGGACGATCGGCTCGGTGCGGTCGTCCAGTCGGCAGATCAGGCCGCGGCCCCAGAGCTCCGCCGAGAGCACGTCCTTCAGCAGCCATTCCGCCGACGGGCCCTCGAAGGTCTCGCGCGCCTCCTGGTCGCGGACCAGCTCGATCGCCCAGAAGTGACCGGTGCCGCGCACGTCGCCGACGATCGGGATGTCGCGCAGCCCGTTCAGCAGATCGCGCAGGAGCGGCTCGTTCGCCATCACGTTGTCGAGCACGTTCTCGCGCTCGAAGATCTCGATCGAGGCGAGGGCCACCGCCGACCCCACCGGATGGCCGCCGAAGGTGATCCCGTGCAGGTACATCTCCCGACCCTCGATGAAGGGCTCAGCGACGCGCTCGGAGATCATCACCCCGCCCATCGGGAAGTGCGCCCCGGTCAGCCCCTTGGCGAAGGTGATCATGTCCGGCTCGTAGCCGAACCGCTGCGCCCCGAACCAGGTGCCGAGCCGGCCGAAGGCGCAGATCACCTCGTCGGAGACGAGCAGGATCCCGTGACGGTCGCAGAGCTCGCGCAGGCCGTGCCAGTAGCCGGCCGGCGGCATCAGGCAACCGCCCGCGTTCTGGACCGGCTCGGCGATCAGCATCGCGATCGTCGCCGCCCCCTCGCGCTCGATCCTCGCCTCCACTTCCGCCAGCAGCGCGTCACGCATCCGCGCCTCGTCGCCCCCGTCGGGGTGCCGGTAGGCGTTGGTGTTGGCGACGTGGGACACCGGCACGCCGAACGGTTCGAACGGCACCCGGCATTCCTCCAGGCCGGTCATCGCCAGCGCCCCCATCGTCACCCCGTGGTAGGCGTCCTGACGGGCGATCACCTTGCGCCGCTCCGGTTCCCCGTTGGCCCGGTGGAACTGCACCGCCATCTTCCAGGCCGACTCGACCGATTCCGCCCCGCCCGAGGTGAAGAAGACGCGCTCGAGACCGGCGGGCGCCAGCTCGGCCAGCTTCGCGGCGAGCTCGATCGCGGGCGGGTGGGCGACCGTCCAGTTGCTGGTGAACGGGAGACGCGCCATCTGCTCGGACGCGGCGATCGCGATCTCCTCGCCGTGCGAGTGGCCGAGGTTCACGCAGTAGAGGCCGGAGAGCCCGTCGATGTAGCGACGCCCGTCGACGTCGAAGACGAAGCACCCCTCCCCCCGGTCGATGATCGTCGTCCCGTCGGCGACCAGCGACGCCATATCGGTGAAGTGGAGCATCAGGTGCTCTTTGGCGAGGGACTGTAGACGCGTGTCCATTCCTGCATCATATGCGACTTGTTTACTTTGTAGTCAAATGTACAAAGTTGTGTTAGGCTGCCGCGCCATGGCGACTACCTCGACGCACCTCCCCAGCAAGGTCGGCGGCTCGTCCGGCACCTCCTACGACGCGATCGTGGTCGGCGGCGGCCACAACGGCCTCACCACCGCCGCCTACCTGGCGAAAGCCGGGCAGAAGGTGCTCGTGCTGGAGCGCCGGCCGATCCTCGGCGGCGCCTGCGTGACCGAGGAAGTCTGGCCCGGCAAGCGGGTCTCGCGCGCCTCCTACGTCGTCTCGATGCTGCAGCCGCAGATCGTCAAGGACCTGCGACTCGAAGACTTCGGCTACCACGCGGTGCCGCTCGACCCGGCCTACGCGGCGCTCACCCCGGACGGCCCCGTCGTCTTCTACGACGACCCCGCCGCCACCGCCGCGTCGATCCGCCCGATCAGCTCCCACGACGCCGACAACTTCGAGGCCTTCGAAAATCGCCTCTTCCGGGTCGCCGACTTCCTCAGCCCGATGCTGATGCGGGAACCGCCGGCGCTCGGCTCGAAGAAGCCCGGGGACCTGCTCTCGCTGGCCCGCGAGGGCGCCCGCGCCGCCGGCCTCTCGCGCCGCGACGTCCACGAGCTGGTCCGCATGTTCACGATGTCGGTCGCCGACATGCTCGACGAGTACTTCGAGCACGAGGCGATCAAGGGCTCGATCGCCTCGACCGGCGTGGTCGGCGTCTGGGCCGGGCCGAACACCCCCGGCACCGCCTACAACCTGCTCCACCACGCGCTCGGCGAACTGAACGGGATCAAGGGCGCCTGGGGCCACGTGATGGGCGGCATGGGCGCGATCTCGGAGGCGATCGCCGCCTCGGCCCGCGCCGCCGGCGCCGAGATCCGCACGGATGCCGAGGTCGCCTCGATCGACATCCGGGGCGAACGGGTGGTCGGCGTGACGCTCGTCTCAGGCGAGAGCTTCCGCGCCCCGATCGTCGCCTCCGGCGCGCACCCGAAGAACACGGTGCTCGACCTGGCGGGCGCCGAGAACTTCCCCGCCGAGGTGGTCGAGGACATGCGCCGCTTCCGCACCCGCGGCGGCTCGGTGAAGATCAACATGGTGCTCTCGGAGCCGCCGCGCTACGAGGGCGTCAGCGACGAGATGCAGGAGACGCTCCGTCACACCGGCGTCAACCTCTGCCCCTCGATCGACTACCTGGAGCGGGCCTGGCAGGACGCGCTCGGGGGGCGCCCCGCCGCCGAACCGTACGTCGAGGCGGAGCTGCCGTCGGCGATCGACTCGAGCCTGACCGACGACGGCACCTGGGTGATGACGATGTTCACCCAGTACGGGCCGCCGGACGAGGCGGGCTGGCCGGAGGGCGCGCGCGAGAAATACGCCGACGCATGCATTTCTCACCTGGCGGAGTACGCGCCGAACGTGCCCGACGCGATCGTCGAGCGCGAGGTCCTCGCCCCGCCGGACATCGAGCGCATCTTCGGCCTCACCGGCGGCTCGATCTTCCAGGGCGAGCAGGGCATGGACCAGATGGCGTTCATGCGCCCCTCCCCTTACATGGCGGGGTACGCGACGCCGGTCGCCGGCCTCTACCTCTGCGGCGCCGGGACCCACCCGGGCGGCGGCGTGATGGCGGCGTCGGGACACAACGCCGCGAAGCGCATCCTCAAGGACGGGCGCTTCAACCGGCTGCGTCGTCGGGCCACTGCTTCCACCACTCGGTGAAGCCGCGGGCGCGCCCCTCGTCGTCGAGGTCGATCAGCCAGAGGTTCGAGTAGTCCTTGCCGAGGTTGTGATACCTCGTGCGCGCCTCGACGATCCAGAGGTCGCCGTCGCGGGCGACGTGCCACCACTCGAAGCTGGTGTCGCCGGGCTTGTCGGCATGGGCGAGCCAGCCTTTGACGATCTCCTCGCGTCCCCGCAGGATCCACCAGGGCTCGATCCGGTAGAAGCCGTCGAGGGTAAAGAGGTTCGCGATCGCGGCCGGGTCGTTCGTCTCCCAGGCGGCGACATAGCCGTCGATCCAGCGCCGCAGCGGCGCCGCGGCAAAGGCTTCCTCGGGGCCCTCGTAGGCGCGCATGCGGCCGATCCGCCCCTCGCGGAAGCGGAAGACGTCGGTGGCTTCGGCCTCCAGCGGAGTGCCGTCGAGGAGGATGCCGTGGAGCTTGTGGACGATCACGACCTCCGGCCCGACCCGGTGCGGGGTCGGCTCGGAGGTCAGGTGCTTCCAGCCCGAGCGCGAGGCGTCCAGGTATTCGGCGACCGCGGCCTGCCCGACCCGGCGCCCGCCCATCGCGAAGGAGAGCGGCTCGATCCACTCGACCTCCGGGTCCATGTCGGCGACCGCCGCCTGAGCGTCGCCGCGGGCGAACGCCTCGTAGGCGGCGAGGACGACCTCGATCTCGGGGTCCGGCATGCCCCCAAGTTAGAGCTCAGGGGATCTGGGCCTCTTTCTCGCAGTTGACGGCGGTGTTGTTGCCGCTGCCGCCGTTGCATTCGTCGAAGCCGCCTTTGCCGTCCAGCTTGTCGTTGCCGCCGCGGCCGAGCAGCGTGTTCGGGCCGTTGTCCCCGGTGAGGATGTCGTTGCCGGGCGAGCCCTCGATCTTCTCGGTCGAGGAGTCGATGTTGCCGGGGGTGCAGTTGCCGACGCCGGGAGTGGTCACAGCGCCGCCGATGGTCGCTTCGACCGCGACGCTGCCGGAGTTGTGGACGCGAGCGAAGGAGGCGCTGTCGTTCTCACCGGGGCCACCGTTGAAGGTGTCGCCGTCACAGGGCTGGCCGCCGATCATCAGGTCCGAGCCGGGGCCGCCGTTCATCGTCGCCGCGCCCGAGTCTTTTTTCGGGTGGAAGATGTTGACCCCGTAGAGGACGTCGTTGCCGCCGCCCCCTTCGAGCGTGTCGGGGTCGTGGTCTTCACCGGCGTAGAGGACGTCGTTGGCGGGGCCGCCAACCAGCTCGTCTGAGCCGGTGCCGCCTTCCAGCGTCGAGGGCACCGAGCTCGGCACGCCCTGGCCGATCGTCAGTTCGTCGTTGCCGCCCAGCAGGTTGGCTTCGATCGCGTCGACCGGGCCGCTGCAGGTGATCGTCCCGTTGCCGTTGCAATCGGGGTTGGTCGGATCGCCGTTGGTGATGTCGAAGCCGCTGATCGTGTACGTACCGCCGGAGTAGTTGACGACGCCCTGGTCGGGACCGGAGGTGCCGGTCAGGATCAGGGTCGAGGAGCCGTCGATCGATTCGTAGATTTCGACCGCGAGGCCGTTGGAGCCACCCGCCGGGCCGCAGGAGGTTTCTTCGGCGAAGCCGCCAGTGCACTGATCGCCGCCGGGGCCGCCGAAGGCCGCGTCGCCGGAGCCGGCCGCCTCGAGGTGGTCGTTGCCCGGGCCGCCGTCCATGCGGTTCGGTTCCGAGGAGCCGATGATCGTGTCGTTGCCGGAGCCGCCGATCGCGTCCTCGATGCCGGTCAGGTGCTCGTTCTCGGCGCCGCCGACGTTGCCGGACGCGAGGTCGACGTTCACCCCGCCGCCGACGCCCTGGTAGTCGGCGATGTCGTGTTCGCCGGGGCCGCCGTCGATGTGGTCGTTGCCGGTGCCGCCGAAGATCACGTCTTCGTTGCCGGCGCCGCCATCGAGCGTGTCGTCGCCCTGGTTGCCTTTGACGATGTCGTGGTCGCCCGCGCCGCCGTTGACTTCGTCGTTGCCCTGTTCGCCTTCGACCAGGTCGGAGCCGTCGCCGCCTTCGATCTTGTCCGATCCGCGTTCGCCGTAGATCTTGTCGTTGCCACCGCCGCCGTCAAGGGTGTCGGAACCGCGTTCCCCGTAGATCGTGTCGTCGCCTTCTTCGCCGTAGATCTTGTCCACGCCGCGTTCCCCGTAGATCGTGTCGTTGCCGCCGCCGGCGCAGATCGTGTCGTTGCCGCCTTCGCCGTGGATCGTGTTGTCGCCATCGCCGGCGACGATCACGTCCGGGGCTTTGGTGCCGGTGATCGTCGCCGCGTCGGAGACGATCGTCGCCGCTTTGCCCTGGCAGGTCGGGGCGGCCCCGGCTTCGCGGGCACCGATGGCCAGCAGCGTCGCCAAGGCGAAGAGCGGCAGCAGGATCGCCAGCGCGACGGTGCGGGCAGGGATATCGGGGCGCATCGAGGAAGGCATGATCTCCATGTCGGCAGCCGTACCCGACCTACTTAAAAGAAAGGACCCACCTAGACGTAATTCCTAGACGTTTGTCGGGCGGGGGCATGAGGCTAGGATCGATCGAGAGAGCCAACTAGGGAGAAGGAGCAGAGGTGAAGATCCGCGCCGCCGTTCTGGAGGAGTTCGGAAAACCGCTCGCGGTCCAGGAGATCGACCTGGCCGAGCCGAAGGCGGGCGAGGTGCTGGTGCGCCTCGAAGCGTGCGGCGTCTGCCACACCGATCTGTACACGGCCTCGGGTGCCGACCCGTCGGGTTACGCGCCGACCGTGCTCGGCCACGAGGGCGCCGGGGTCGTCGAGAAGGTCGGCGACGGGGTCACCTCGGTCGCGCCCGGCGACCACGTCGTCACCCTCTTCTCCCCCCAGTGCCGCGAGTGCGTCCATTGCGTCGACCCGCGCACCAACCTCTGCATGGCGATCCGCGCCGAGCAGAACCTCGGCCACCTGCCCGACGGGAGCGTCAGGCTTTCTCGCGAGGGCGAGGACATTCGTCATTTCATGGGCTGCTCGACCTTCGCCGAGTACACGGTGATGCCGGAGATCGCGCTCGCCAAGGTCAACCCGGAGGCGCCGTTCGAGCACATCGCGCTCTTCGCCTGCGGCCTCTCCACCGGCCTCGGCGCGGCGATCAACACCGCGAAGGTCGAAGCCGGGACGACCTGCGCGGTGTTCGGCGCCGGGATGGTCGGCCTGGGAGCGGTCGCCGGCTGCCGGCTCCAGGGCGCCGAGCGGATCATCTGCGTCGACATGTCCGACGACCGCCTCGAGCTCGCCAAGGGCCAGGGCGCGACCGACACGATCATCGGCGGGCCCGACGCGGTGCAGGAGATCCTCGCGATGACGGACGGCGAGTTCGGCGCCGACTACACCTTCGAGGCCACCGGCCTGGTGGCGGTGATGCAACAGGCGCTGGAAGCGACGCGGATGGCCTGGGGCCTCTGCACCGTGGCGGGGGTCGCGGGCAAGGGCGAGACGCTCGACGTGGTGCCGCGCCTGCTGATCACCGGGCGGCGGATCGCCGGGAGCTCCTTCGGCGGCGTCAAGGGCCGCGACCAGGTGCCGGTGCTGGTCGACCGGGCCCTGGCGGGCGAGATCGACGTCGAGCCCTTCATCTCCCACAAGATCACGCTGGACGAAGTGAACCGAGGATTCGAGCTGATGGAGGCCCAGGACGGGATCCGCAGCGTGATCGAGTTCAACTGAGGGAGCGTCGGGTAGCGTCCGCGCCGATGCTGCTCCGGACGGGATACGACAGGCGCTACGTCGCCGGCTGCCGCGAGTCGGTCGGCGCGGCGGTCGAGGAGCTGCGGCGGGTCGGGGCCGGGTCGGCGGCCTGGAACCAGCTGGTGCCCGCGCTCGACCGCTGGTTCTCGCTGCGCAATCCCAAGGTCGAAGGGCGCGACGGCAACCCGATCAACGAGGTGCGGACGATCGCCGAGTCGGTGATCGAGCACGGCTCGGTGATGGTGGTGCCGCGCGGGATCAAGCTGGCGCCGGAGAGCTCGGTGCTGGGCTTCGAGGAGGGCGAGGAAATCTCCCTCGACGGCGACGCCTTCGAACGCCTCTTCGACGCCTTCCTTGCGGAAGTGGAAGAGAAGTTCACCTGATTTGGCGCGCCGGCCGTCGGGCGCGGTAGGTTCCCCGCCCGTGGCGGTCGAGATCACCACCGTGAAGGGCCGCCGCCAGATCGGCGAATTCATCGACCTGCCGTTCCGTCTCCATAAGGGGACGCCCTGGGTGACGCCGCTGAAACTAGAGCGCCACCAGTTCCTGACGCGGAAGCTGAACGCCTACTTCTCCCACGGCGAAGCCGACTACTTCCTGGCGAAGCGCGACGGGCGCGTGGTCGGCCGGATCACCGCCCAGATCGACTTCGCCTACAACCAGTTCCACGGCACCCGGACGGGGATGTTCGGCTTCCTCGAGTACGAGGACGACCCGGAGATCCTCGCGGCCCTGCTGGGCACCGCCGAAGCGTGGCTGCGGGCGCGGGGATGCGACCAGATGCTCGGGCCGATGGACTTCAACCTGAACGAGGACGCCGGGGTGCTGATCGAGGGCTTCGAGCTCGAACCGCTGATCCGCCAGAACTGGCATCCGCCCCGTTACCAGCGGCAGATCGAGGAGACGGGCCTGGAGAAGGCGATGGACCTCCTCTCCTGGAAGCTCTCGATCGACGACCGCGCCTCGATGAAGCCGATCATCGAAAAACTCGCCAAACGCTGTCAGGACAAGTACGGCGTCACCGTCCGCAAAATGACCCGTCGGTCCCTGCGCAAGGACCTCGACAAGTTCGCCGAGGTCTACAACTCGGCCTGGTCGGAGAACTGGGGCTTCGTCCCCTACTCCAAGGAGGACCTCGACGCTTACGCCTTGGACCTCCAGATCGTCTACTCGCCGGAATGGTTCATGGTCGCCGAAAAGGATGGCGAGACGATCGCGATGGCGATCACCGTCATGGACGCCAACCAGCTCCAGAAGCGCATGAACGGCCGCGTCCTCCCCACCGGCTGGTGGCACTTCCTGCGCCGCAACCGCACCACCGAGCGCCTCCGCGTCGGCTTCCTCGGCGTCAAGCCCGAGTGGCAGCACACCGGCGTCGCCGCCCTCCTCTACGTCGAACACTTCGAAGCGGCCGCCCGCTCCCGCCTCAAACACGGCGAGGCCGGCTTCATCCTGGAGACGAACAAGGCGATGAACGCCGGCCTCGAAGCGATGAACGGCCGCGTGGTGAAGAAGTACCGCGTCTACGAACGCAAGCTCTAGGGCTGGAGGCCCGCTGACCAGGCCGAACCGTCGGCACCGGCGCCCGCCTAGGAGCCGGTGAATCGGTACTCGGTCTTCCAGTCGTCCTTCGAGTCGGTGTGAGCGGTCCAGAAGAGCTCGGCGATGTTGTCGGGATCGAACTCCGTCCCCGGTTTTACGGCGCCGACGATCGTGACCGTCGCGGCGTGGATGCCGTCCTCCGCGACGCCGGCGGCGACCAGCGTCTGCGCCGAACGGAGGGCGGCCTTCCCGATCGAGAGGGTCGCCAGCGCCGGAACCGGGTTGTCCGCGAAACCGCCGCTCGTGACCAGCAGGGTGCCGCCGCCGGCCGCGCGCAGGACGGGCGCGGCGACCTGTGCCGCGACGACGGCGCCGATGACATCGACGTCGTCGGCGGTGCGGAGCTGGTCGACCGTGGCGTCGAGGATCTGCCCCGGATCTGGCAGGGCCGCGTTGTAGACGACGACACCGGGGGCGCCCGGGGCGCCGAAGATTCCTTCGAGCGTCTTGCGATAGCCGTCGAGATCCGCGATATCCGCGGTGATCGCCTCGACCTCGATGCCGCCGCCGCGCAGCTCGGAGACGAGGTCGGCCGTCCCGCTACGGGAGATGAGGGTGCTGCGGAAGCCCTCGCGGCCGAAGCGCCGGACGACGCCGGCGCCGACGCCTGGTCCGGCGCCGATCAGAAGCAGGTGCTTTGGGTCAACGGTCTCGGACACCGGAAACAACGATTACCACGACGCGGGTGATGCGTCATCACCTGATCCCGGTGATTTCGTTCCTCTGCGTCGCGCTACTGAAGCCGGCCCGCAAGCTGCGTGCGCGACTTCACGTCGAGTTTCCGGAACACCTTGCGGAGGTGGTACTCGACGGTGCTGGGGCTGATGAAGAGCCGGGCCGCGATCTCCCGATTCGTGAGCTCATCGGCGGCGAGTCGCGCGATCTGGCCCTCCTGCGGGGTGAGCTGGTCGACCGTCTCCACCGTGCGTCTGCGCGCCCGCTCCCCGGTCGCCTCGAGCTCCCGCTCGGCGCGGTCGGCGAATGCCCCCGCGCCCATGCCGTCGAAGGCCCCGAAGGCGGCGCGCAGTTGCTCTCGCGCGTCGACCCGGCGGCGCGAGCGTCGCAGCCATTCGCCGTAGAGGAGCCGAGACCGGGCGAGCTCGGGTCGGAGCCGGGTCTCGGAGAGGCGCTCGATCGAGCGGCGGTAGAGGCTCTCGGCTTCCTCGCCCTCACTCGCCAAGGCCCGCACCCGCGCCGCGACGCCGTCCGCCCAGGCCGACTCGATGACCTCGGTTCGCTCGCCGAGCCACGCCACCGCGTAATCGAGGAGGTCCGTGTCGGCGCTCCTCGACGCAGCTTCGGCCAGCTCCGGGATCAGGAAGGTCCCGTATCCGATCGGGTCGGGCTTCATCGCCTCCCACGCGACCTCCCGTGCCTCCTCATATCGGCCGAGGCCGTTGTAGAGGACGGCCCGCGCCTAGCCGTTGGAGGTCCAGCGCCGTCGGGTCGCCTCCTCGGCGCTCGCGTCGATCAGCTCGGCCGCCTCCGGCTCGTCGCCGCGCCAGGCCGCGAGGACGAGAGGGGCGTTGACGAGCTCCACGTTGCCGGTCGCCTCGGCGATCAGGTCCGCCTCGTCCAGCAGGGCCGCAGCGCTCGCGAGCTCCCCGGCGACCATGTGGCTCCTCGCCAGGAAGCTGAGCGCGTACTGCAGATGGCCGAGCGCGCCCGTGTCTCGTGCTGCCTGCACCTGGCGATCCGCGAGGAGATGCAGCGCCTCCTCGTCCCAGAGCTCGAGTGCCAGGACGTTCTGGTCCCTGGCGCTCGACAACGACAGCCGCCGCCCGGCGCCATCGTCGGCCGCGGGATCCGCGGCGAGCACCAACGCGAGCGCCTCCGCGTAGAGCGGCGCGGCCCCCGCATAGCCGTCGATCAGGCGGCTGGCGTAGGCATGGAGCAACACCTCCACGCACCCTGGCTTTCCTGGCGGCGGTGGCGCCGCCCGCGCGGCTGCCGCGACGACCAGGGCGCCGCCGTCGACCGCGACGTCGTTGGTCAGGACACCACCGAGCGCCTCGAGGAAGGCGTGCTGGGCGAGCGCCGGGTCGATCGCCTGCAGCCGGGTCGCCGCGCCGAGGAACAGCCGGCCCGCGTCGACCCCGCGCCGCTGCTCGAGTGCGATCTGCGCTTCCAGCAGCCTGACCCGGCCTCCATCGAGCTCGTCGAGCGCGCGCGGATCGATCCCCGCCACGAGGCCGAGGGCGCCGTCGAGATCACCGGCGCCGCGC
>JBOGYZ010000277.1:0-29655 GCA_050697015.1 Solirubrobacterales bacterium | reverse complement strand
CCCGCTCGATGATCCGCGCGAAGTCTTCCCACAGGCGACCCTCCCAGGCGCCGACGTTCAGGTACCCGTCGGCGGTGGCGAAGCAGCCCATCGGAACCGAGGTCGGGTGGTGATTTCCCTGGGGTCTGGGATTTTCGCCGGCCATCGTCCACCGCGCCGCCTGAAAATCGAGCAGCGCGACGGCCGCCTCCAGCAACGAGGTGCGGACCCAGCGCCCGCGAGCGGTGCGTTCACGCTCGTGAAGGGCGACGAGGATGCCGATCGCGAGATAGAGGCCGGCGGTGAGGTCGGTGACCGGGAAGCCGGCGCGCACCGGCCCGGTCTCCTCGTCGCCGGTGACGCTCATCAGTCCACCCATCCCCTGCGCGATCTGGTCCACTCCGCCACGTTCGGCGCCTGGCCCGTCCTGGCCGAAGCCGGAGATCGACCCGTAGACGATGCGCGGATTGAGCGAGCTCAGCTCCTCGTACCCGATCCCCAGCCGGTGCTTGACCGCCGGCCTCATGTTCTCGACGACGACGTCCGCGGTCCGGACCAGCTCAAAGAATGCCTTTCGGTCCTCGTCTGACTTCAGGTCGAGCGTCACGGAGCGCTTGTTTCGGTGCAGGTTCTGGAAGTCGGGCCCGTGGCGGTCGCCGAGGTCCGCCGCCCGCCGCTCGGGCGGCTCGATACGGACAACATCGGCACCCCAGTCGGCGAGCTGTCGCACGCAGGTGGGCCCGGAGCGCGCCAAGGTGAGATCGAGGACGCGAAGGTCTTCGAGCGGCAGTGGGACAATGCCGGAACGAGTCTCGTCGGCGGTCATTCGGCGCCGTCCCCGACCGGGGTTGCACGCTCCGTGGTGCGCGCCTCGATCTCCCGCAGGAGCTCGATCTGCATCGCCTTCCCCAGTGGCGCCAGCTCGGCCAGTGCTGCGGGAATCGAGTCGACCATCTCCTCACCGGCGAGGAGATCTTCGTATCCGCGGCGGATCGCGCGGTAGCCGTGCAACGTCGCGCTGAACGCGTCGAGCTTCAGCGCATAGCCCTGGCCGAGGAGGTCCGCATCCGATCTGCCGGCGGGCAGCATCGCCACCAACGGCAACTCGGTTCCGCTGGAGATGGACTCGAGCTCCTCGAGATCCCGCGGCAGGGCGAGCAGCAGGTCGGCCCCCGCCTCCGCATAGACGGCGAGGCGCGCCAAGGCGTCCTCGACGCCGTCATGGGAGAGCGCGTTGGTTCTCGCGATGATCAGGAAGTCGCTGTCGGTGCGGGCGTCGACGGCCGCGGCGATCTTCCCTGCCATCTCGGGCGCCGGGATCATGTGATCGATCCCTTTCTGATGGTGGGCGCGCTTGGGGGCGAGCTGGTCCTCCAGCTCCACCGCGACCGCCCCGGTCTGCTCCATCATCCGCACCGTTCGCCAGGTGTGAACGGCGTCCCCGAAACCGGTCGTGCCGTCGACCACCACGCCGACGTCGACCTGCTCGGCGATCGCCCGGGCCGCCTCACCGACCTCGCTCGCGGTCAGCAAGGCCTCGGATACCGCCCGTTGATATCCAAGTCCCCCGCCGCCCACGTAGACCACCTCGAAGCCGACCTGCTTCGCGAGCGCGGCGCTCATGGGGTCGAGGGCGAGTGGCGCCGTCACCACCTTCGGAGCGGGCCGGGCCATCGCGACGCGAAAGTCCGCCCGGTTCATGAGGCGCCGGTCAGCGCCGCCCCCGCGGGCAGACACGGCACCACCGCTTCGAGCAGCTCGGGTGCAGGCATCGGACCGCCCCACTTGTTGTTCCAACGGTAGTCGTCCATGTCCCAACGCCGCGCCTCCCAGCGCTCGTTGACGATCCGCTGCATGTCGGTGTAGTACTCGACGATCGCGCCCGAAGGCTCCTGGTGGTACATGGCGATGTTGTCGCCGGCGCCGTGCCTGCCCGGTCCCCAGAGGATCGTCCGTCCCGCCTCGCCCAGGCAGTCCCCGAGATTTGCGAGATCGACGATCGAGGAGACCTCGAAGGCGAAATGGTGCAAGGCGTCGACGCCTTGCATGAAGGAGAGCGTGTGGTGATCGTCGTTGCACCTTGCGAACGACATGAAGGGCTCGTCGCCGATCAGGTCGGAGAGATTGAATTCCAGGACATCCGTCACGAATTCGGTGTTAACCGTCACATCTCTCGTCTGTGCGGTGATGTGGCCGAGCCGGTTCGGCCGGACGCCGGAGCCCTGATAGGCGGGACCACGCATCGCCCGGGCCGCCAGGCCCTCGGATGTCGTCGGGGCGACCACGACCGCCTCGAACAGATGACCCGTCGGACCGTGGAAGCGCATGCCCGCGGTGACACCGGGCTCCTCGACGGCGTCAGCGAGGATCGACACGCCGGCGGCCTCCAAGGCAGCCCGCAGTGACACGAGAGAAGCCTCGTCTCGCAATTCGAAAGACATGTGGTGGAGCCCCAACTCGGCCCCCTCGCTCAGCTGGACACAAGCGTGAGATGGTCCGTGACCGAGAAAGACATCGTTCCCACGGTGCTCGATCTCACGCAGGCCCAACAAACCCGTGAAATGGTCGACTGACTTCTCCATCGACGGAACTTGGTATGCGACGTGTGCCGCGTCAACGAACATGTTCACCTCTCAACCCTCCCTGGGTAGGCGGCCAATGCATAATACACCTCTATGAACGATTTGAAACTGGAGATCGCTGCCATCGGCGGGAGTCTCAGGACGGGTTCCTACACCCGCGCGCTGCTCGACGCCGCGATCGACCTCGCGCCCGATTCGCAGCGCATCACCATCCAGGAGATCGGCGACCTCCCGCTATATGACGCAAGCCGGGACGAGTCTTATGGAGGGACGGAAACCCCGGCTGCCGTGACCCGGCTGCGTGAAGCCGTCTCCCGCGCCGATGCCCTGCTCCTGGGGGTGACCGAGTACAACTGGGGACCGAGTGCGCCGCTGAAGAACGCGATCGATTGGCTTTCGCGGCCGTTGACGAAAGGCGCGTTGGTCCACAAGCCGATCGGGATGATCGGAACTTCGCCGGGGCCTGCCGGAACCGGTCGCGCCCAACTTCAACTGCGGCAGAACCTCCAGTTCACGCGCAGCTTGACGATGCCGTTTCCAATCATCCAGATCGGCCATGCGCCGGATGTCTTCGACGAAAGCCTGCGGCTTGCGGACCCGACGTGGAGAGCGGAGCTGACGAAGTTCCTCGAGTCACTCGGCCACTGGACCCGAGTCATGGGCGGCCTCAAGATCCTGGGTTGAGGCAGCGGCCTCGGAGCCATTGGATCCCTGCAATAGACTGAAATCTGCTAACCGCACTAGGTTTCAAAAGTGAAGCATGCCTGACAATCGATCTTCTGCCCCAGCCGCGCTCGCCCTCGGCTCTTCATCAGATTCTCCCCGCACCGTCACGCAGTCGGTGGCCCTCCGCCTGCGCAACGAGATCCTCAGTGGCCAACTTGCTCCGGGGACGCGACTGCACCAGACTGCGGTCGCTGAGCGCTTCAACGTCAGCATCACTCCGGTACGCGAAGCGTTCTCTCTGCTCGGAAGGTGGGGTCTGGTGACCAACGAAGCCCACCGCGGCACTGCGGTTTTCGAACCGCACCCGGATGATCTTCGCCACAGCTATGAAATCCGCATCGTGTTGGAGGAACTGGCCACCCGAAAAGGTGTTCCTAACCTCTCCGACGACGACATCGTGCGCCTCCGGACAGCGCTTGACGAAAGCGCCGGCCTTCCGGTCGGGGACGAGCGAGAGATCCAGCTGAACTCCACCTTTCACGACACCATCTACCATGCCGCCGGCAACCCGAAGCTCAATGAGATGATCGACGATCTTCGACTCAGGACGCTGGTCTACGTACGGCTGTTCAGCACCGAGCTCCCCGCCCGCGAAGAGGGCATGCGCCAGCACGAGGCGATCTATGACGCATGCCTCCACCGCTCCGCCGACCAGGCGGCGCTCAAGCTGCGGGTGCACCTTGAGCACACCTTCGAGGTAGTGATGAAGACCTTGCGTGACCGAGAACATGCCGGTGGCGCCCCCTCAGAAGCGGCCTGACCCCGCTCCGAACTGAGCGGGCCATCTCCGGGCCGGTCAGATCACCGGCAACAGCAGGTAGGACTCATGCCCGGGCTCTGAAAACAGCGTCGTCTCTCCACCGAAGATGTCGGCCGGCCGGTCTCGCTCGTCTCGATGGACGAAGACGCCGTGCCCGCGCATCTGGACGTGGTTGACTTCCGGCCATGGGCCGTCACCGTCGAACTCGAAGTCACGTCCTTGGATCGTCACCGCGAGCCGGTTAGCGGAATCAGAAGCGAGGTCGGCCAGATCTCGACATCGAGCTCCACTACCTCCCCAGGAACCAGTGGTTGGACCTCGTCGTGCGGGTGATAGGGGCGATAGGTGAGCGATTTCTCGACATCCAGCTTGCGGTGCGAGGCCCGCAGATAGCCGAACGTTGGTACCCCCTTTGGATCCAGGGTGGTGACGAAGGTGACATCTTCGCCGGCCGGAAGTGCAGGGCGGTCGGGCTGCCGTCGGCACCGGTGGCGAGCGCGATCTCGGCACCGACGTCGGGCTGGTGGACGTTGGCCAGGATCTTCACCAGCGTCGTCTTCCCGAGCCGTTCTGACCGACGAGGGCGACGATCTCGCGTGGAGCGACCTCCAGCGCAACCTCCGACAGCGCCTTCAGACCAGGAAACTCTTGGACAGGTTGCGGACTTTCAACAGCGGTTTGGACATGTTGTCTGCCTCGACCTCCGGGAAGCAGTGCCGCGACACCGACCGGCGACACGGCACTGCTTCCTGGACGGTCGCTCAGCTTCCGACCCCCCAGATTTCTTTGAAGCGCTTTTCGAAATCCGGGTAGGCGGACCACCCGTATTCAGGATTGAACGTGATGTCTTCCTTGGTCAGGAACTGGGTGACGGCGTAGCCTTCCGACTCCGGTCCCGTCAGTTTCTGTCCGACGATCTCCCGCGCGGTCATGTCGAGCAGCGACCAGACGCTCAGG
Organism: Solirubrobacterales bacterium; assembly: GCA_050697015.1. Lineage (GTDB taxonomy): Bacteria > Actinomycetota > Thermoleophilia > Solirubrobacterales > 70-9 > VAYN01. The sequence goes on along the minus strand of JBOGYZ010000277.1, from coordinate 24,651 downwards.
TTGAGGTCGTAGGCGAGTACCGCGGTCTCTTTACCTTCCTTGAGGTACTGCAGGTTCTGCGGAGCGGGCGCGTAGCCGAGCGTTTCGATTTCGATCCCGGCCGCCTTCAAGGCCGCCGGCAGTCCACCCTCGATCTGGTCCGTGGTGAACATCGCGACCGTGGTTTCGGGGTTGGCCTGGAGATCGGAGACCACCGCGGACGGAGCGGTCGTCCCGATCGTTTCCAGCGCGATGTCCTTGGTCCGAACGGAGCACTTCGGACACTTGGCTTCAAGTTCCGAGACGAACTTGCCTCCGAGTTCGGCGGTGAACGGAAGCTGCGGGACTTCGTAGACGACGACTTTCGCTTCGTCGCTCATTTCGGCGACCAGGTAGTCGGCAAGTAGTTCGCCCGATTTTTCGTTCTGCGCCGTGCTCGAAAGAGCCGCTTCGATTCCGTACTTTTCGTTTTCGGGACCAGACACCCCGACCGTCGAGATCGCCGCACCGTCTGCCTGCAGCTGTTCGATCTGCCGTCCGTACAGTTCGAGACTCAAAGCCGGGTTGACGACCCCGGCCGGCCTGAGCCCGACAATCGTTTCCATCCCGGTCTGGCTCGTGGTAGCGGCAGGGCCGGCCTTGACCCGCTTTACGGTCAAACCCATGGCCTTGGCGGCGTTTTCGAGGAATTCGCCTTGTAGCGTGCCAATCGGAGTTGCCACTTCCGGATAGGCGATGAGCGAGCCGGCTTTCGGCAGTTCCGACAGTTTTTCTTCGACGGGGAAGGGCGCAGGCTGTCCCTGGTAAGGGGCGATTGCCTTTTTGGCGTCCTGTACTTCCGTCCCAGCCGATCCCGTGGTGGGTTCGCTACCTGCGGTCGTCGTCGCTTCGGCAGTATCGGTGCCACCGGTGTTGCTGCCTCCGCCACATCCGGCCAAAGCGATTGCGGCGACCGCGAGAACAACCAGGACTATCGGCCATCTGCTCAGTCCCCCCGCCTCGTGACTTGAGTTCAACGGATTTATCATGCGTCTCCTTTGTTCGAGCGCGAGGCTCGGCTTCGATCGATTGCCCATCCGGTCATTCCGGGCGACCGTTTCCGCTACACGCGATCAGGGCCGCGAATCCGACTCGTCTCATTCCTCGTTTGCAGGGGCAGAGCCTTCCCAAAGCAATGCGTACGACACACTATACTTAATGCATTCTCATGGACGCTCATGCCGGGCGCGAGAGCGATGTACGTGACACTCCCGCTACTGAGGTCTAGAATGCATTATGCTCTCAGCCTGGTGGACGCTACCGACCCGCCTGTGCCTGCGAAATTCACCGACCTGACGAAGCTCCGCCCCGTCGAGATCGGTGCGGAGCTGAGCATCCGGGCCCTGACCGGTGCCCGCGTGCAGGTCGTGCACAGCGAGGTCCAACCTGGAGCCGAATTCGCCCCCCACCAGCATCCCCACGAGCAGATAGTCGTCGTCCTCGACGGTGCCATCGAGTTCGAGATCGACGGGGAGCGCCAGGTACTCGGCCCGATGGGAGCCTTCTACTTCGCGCCCGGCTCGCTCCACGGCGCCCGAGTTCCCGGCGATCGTCCAGCCATCCTGCTGGAGGTCTTCGGACCTCCTCGCGAGGATTACCGGGACGGTGTCAGCGACGCCGACCACGGTCATCCCAGATAGACCGAAGGACTGATTGCCGATCGGTCCATCTCAGTGAACATGGATTGACCCTCTTACGATCGCGAGAAGATCGCCCACGGCAACGCGGAAGCGCTGTTCGGACTCTAACTGCCCGCCACGAGCCCACCCTGGTAGGCGATCACGACCAGTTGCACCCGATCGCGCGCCCCGAGCTTGGTGAGGATCCGCGAGACGTGGGTCTTCGCGGTCAACGGACTGAGGAAGAGTCGTTCGGCGATCTCGGCGTTCGTCAACCCCTCGGCGACCAGCATCAAGACCTCCCGCTCGCGCGCAGTCAGGTCGTCGAGGCCGTCGATACGCGGGGCCTCGATGGCCGGTGCCGCCGCAAAAGCCTCGATCAGGCGCCGGGTGACGCTCGGGGCAAGCAGCGCCTCGCCACCGGCGACGATGCGGACGGCGGCCAACAGATCGCCGGGCTCGCCTCCCTTGAGCAGAAAGCCGCTCGCCCCCGCCTGCAGCGCTCCGAAGACGTATTCGTCCAACTCGAACGTGGTCAGGACCAGGACCCGGGTCTCGGCCAGGCTCGGCTCGGCGGCGATCAGCCGGGCGGCCTCGAGCCCGTCCATCTCCGGCATCTGCACGTCCATCAGCACCACGCCGGGGCGCCGCGCCAGCGCCAGCTCGACCGCCTCGCGACCGGTCGCCGCCTCGCCCGCCACGACGAGGTCGGGCTCGGCCTCGATCAGGGCGCGGAAGCCCGCCCGGACCATCGACTGGTCCTCCGCGATCAGGACCGAGATCATCGGGGCCTCACGCCGGCGAGGTTTGATCGAGCGGCAGCTCGGCGTGGACCCGCCAACCGCCCGCGCCGGGGCCGGCCTCGACGTGGCCGCCGAGCGCCTCGGCGCGCTCCGCCATCCCCTGCAGGCCGTGCCCCGGCGTCCCGACCCCGACCGCGCCGCCGTCGTCGGTCACCTCGATCTCCAGTCGCCGCGCGACGACCCTGAGGTCGAGCGTGGCGCGGTCCGCGTCGGCGTGGCGGAGGACGTTGGTGAAGGACTCCTGGACGATCCGGTAGGCGGCCTGGGCGAGCGAGCGCGGGATCTCGGTCGAGCCGAGGTCGATCCGCGCCTCCGCCTCGATCCCGCCGGCGCGCAGGTTCTCGATCAGCTCGGGGACACCCTCGAGGGCCTCGCTCGGCCGGGTCGGCGGGGCCTCCCCGTTCTCGCGCAGCAGGCCGATCGTCGCGCGCAGGTCGCCGAGCGCCTCACTGGAGACGCCCTCGATGTCGCGCAGCGCCGACCCCGCCGTGCCATCGCCGCCGAGGTGACGGGCGACGCCGGCGCGGACGTTTATGGCGACCAGCGCGTGCCCGAGGCTGTCGTGCAGCTCGCGGGCGATCCGGATCCGCTCTGCGGTGATCCGGCGCCGTCCCTCCTGCTCGCGTTCGCGCTCGAGCTGCTCGGCGCGGGCGAGCTGGGCGGCGCGCAGGTCGCGCCGCGTCCGCACGATCTCACCGATCCCGAGGGCGCTGAGGATCAGCAACAGCCACAGCGCTTTCTGCGGCACCTCGTCGCCGCTCGCGAGCACCCAGATCACGCCGCCTAGGCAGACAGCCGAAATCGCCGCGACGATCAGCGAACGGCGGCGATCGCCGCAGACCGCGACCGTGTAAAGGGGGACCATCGCGATCAGCGACGGCACCTCGCCCGGCCCGACCACGGCAACGAAGGCGAGTAGGCCGGGCACGCAGGCGAGCAGCACCGCGATTGGCGCCTGGCGCCGCCAGAGGAGCGGCACGGTGGCAGCGAGCCCGAGTGGGATCGAGGCCGCGTCGAAGCCGCCCGCGCCCCCGGACCGGATCAGAGCATGACCGAGGAGCGCGAGGAAACAGATCGTTGCCAGCAGCGAGTCCGCGGGCCTGGGAAGAGAGATCCTCACCGACCCAAGGTAGCCGAGCGCCCGATCGATGTCATCGTCCTCTGGACGTACCTGCATACGCCGGGAGGAGTAGTCGAACCCCCTACGGAGCAGCCGATTCTCGGCCCGACGGAGTACTCGAAGTGCGTCCGCGAGGCCGATGACAGACGGCCGACCGGTTCCTAGATTGGGCCGATGAAATCCCTGACCAGCTTCTCCCTTCGCCACAGCAGGCTGATCGTCATCGCCTGGCTCGCGCTGACGGTGGTGGGCATCCTGACCCTGTCCTCGGCGACCGGCGCCCTCACTCACAACCAGTCCGCCGCCGGAACCTCTGGTTACGACGCCAACGAACACCTGAAAGAAACCTTCGGCCTCGACGGCAGTGAGCCACCCGCGATCGGCGTCCTCCATCTGCCACCCGGGAAAGGAATGGAAACTCCCGCCGGCCGGGCGATCGCCGCGCGTACCTTCGGCGCCGCCAACCAGGCGGGGAAACTCGGGGTAATCGACTTCGCCACCAGCGGCAACCGGAAGCTGGTCTCGAAAGACGGCCAGACCACCTGGGCGATCTTCGACATGCCGAATCACGACGAAGCGCCCGGCACCGGCGTGCTGGAAGCCGTCAAGCCGGCGCTGCAGGCCGCCGCGCCTGCCGGGGCGAGCGTCGAAGTCACCGGCAACGAGGCGCTGCAGAGCTCCGAAGGGGGTGCCGGCGGTGGCCCGAGCGTCCTGGTCGAGACCTTGATCGGCGCGGCCGGAGCGCTGCTGATCCTCGCCTTCGTCTTCGGGTCGAGCATCGCCGTGGTGCCACTGCTGATGGCGCTGCCCTCGATCCTCACCACCTTCCTGCTGCTGTTCGGGCTGACCAAGCTCACCGAAGTCAGCTTCCTCGCCCAGTACCTGGTCGCCCTGATCGGCCTCGGCGTGACCGTCGACTACTGCCTGCTGGTGGTGACCCGCTGGCGCGAAGAGCGCGAGCGCGGGCTCTCCAACGAGGAGGCGATCGTCGAAGCCGGGGCGACCGCCGGCCGGGCCGTCGTGCTCAGCGGGATCACCGTGGCGATCGGGCTCTTCTCGCTCGTCGTCCTGCCGGTCCCCTTCCTGCGCAGCGTCGGCTTCGCCGGCTTCCTGATCCCGCTGGTCGCACTGGCGGTGGCGGTGACCCTGCTGCCGATCGTGTTGCGGGCCTGGGGCCCGGCGCTGGACAGGCATCGGGTACGCAAAGGTTCGACGACCTACTCGCGGGTCTGGGAGCGCTGGGCCCGGCTGGTCGTCCGACGCCGTTGGGTGGCGGGCCTCTGCGGCCTGGCGATCCTGATCGCGCTGGCGATCCCGGCTCTGTCGCTGAACCTGGCGGAACCGAGCACCACCTCGCTGCGCTCCACCCACCCGGAAGGAGCGGCGGCCTTCGAAGAACTCGAAGCCGACGGAGTGCCGAGCGGGATCGTCTTCCCGGTCCAGCTCCTGGTCCACGGCGGCGAAACCGCCGCGGCCGATGCGGCGAAGGTCGCCGAAGAAACGCCCGGCGTGTACACCGTGCTCGCCCCCGAAACCGGGCAGTTCCGCCAGGGCGGCGACTCGATGATTACGGTGGTCCCCGAAGCCGAGGGCGACACCGCGGCCGGCGAAGCCGTGGTCACGGCCCTGCAGGGCAATCTGGCCGGCATCTCCGGAGAGGTCGAGGTCGGCGGCGACACCGCCGCCAACATCGGCTTCAACGAAGCTGTATACGGCAACTTCTGGTTGATGCTGCTGGTGATCGGCGCTCTCACGTTCCTGCTGCTCGCCCGAGCCTTCCGCTCGGTCGTGCTGGCGATGAAGGCGGTGGTGATGAACGTCCTCTCGCTGGGCGCCTCGTACGGCTTCCTGGTGCTCTTCTGGCAGCAGGGCCACGGCTCGAGCCTGTTCTACGGGACCAATGCGACCGGCTCCGTCAAAGACTGGATCCCGATCGTCGTCTTCGCCTTCCTCTTCGGGCTGTCGATGGACTACGAGGTGTTCGTGCTCTCGCGAATCCGCGAGGAATACGACCGCACCGGCTCGACGAACGAGGCGATCGTCCAAGGGCTCGCCAAAACCGGGCGGCTGATCACCTGCGGGGCGCTGATCTTGGCGATCTCGTTCCTGTCGATCGGGACCAGCCCGGACCTCGTCGTCCGCATGATCGCGACGGCGCTCGCCTTCGGCATCGTGCTCGACGCGGTCGTCGTCCGCAGCTTGGCGGTACCCGCCCTCGTTGCGCTGATGGGCCGCTGGAACTGGTGGATGCCGGACGGCCTATCGCGGCTGCTTCGCCTCCCGACCACCGGAGCCGATGAGCCGTCGATGAACTGAGTCGGTCGCCCTGGTCCTCGAGGACCAGGGCGAGATCGTCGGCGGCATCGTCCAGGTCGCGAGGATCGGCAGCAACTCCGCCGTCGGCGAGTCGGGCTCGGTGGTGTAGATGACCAACCGCTGATCCGGTTCCTGGGGTGCCGCCACGATCTCGATGTCGAAGGACAACTCACCTACGTCTGGATGAAGGATCCGCTTGGACACCGACGCGTAGGCACGCACCGAGTGGTCGTCCCACCAACGGCTCACGTCAGCATCGGCCGCGCGCAGCTCCTCGACCAGATCCGACAGCCGCCGATCGTCGGGGCGACGACCGACCTCGCGACGCAGGGCACCGACGGAGGCTTGCGCGAACGCCTCCCAATTGACGACCCGCTCGCGCGAGGCCGGATCGAGGAAGAAGAAGCGGAAGAACGACGTGCCGGGCTCGACCTGGGGGCCCAGCACGGCACGCAGAAGTTGATTGCAGGCCAGGACGTCGCCACGGTATCCGAGCAAGAGGGCGGGGCGGTGCGGCAGCGAATCCATCACCCGAAGCAACCCTGGATCGGGACGCTGGATCGCGCTCGATACGCGGGCACGGCGTCGCGAGGCCGGGGCGGCCAATTCACGTAGATGAGCAGCCTCGACGTCGTCCAACCGGAGGGCGCGGGAAAGCCCGTCGAGGACCTCCGCGGAGACGTTGGCCTGTCTTCCCTGCTCGACACGGCTGTAATAGTCGGGGCTGAGACCGGCGAGGTAGGCAAGCTCGTCCCGGCGAAGGCCCGGCACCCGCCGTGCCCCGGGGAAGGCCTCGAGGCCGGCCTGGGCGGGGGTCAGCCCGTCGCGCTTGGCCCGCAGGAACGCGCCGAGCTCGGCTCTCTCTCTTGTCATACATCCAGGGTAGAGGCGGCCGCCGGCAACCGCCTGGTCACGCCATGACCAGGTTTCACAAGGCCTCGCGCCTTCCACCTGATGCCTCTACCAATGAGTCATGGAGACAAACAGATCCGCCCTGGACCAGAACATGCCATCGAATGCCCGGCTCGACGGCCGCACCGCGATCGTGACCGGTTCGACGAGTGGGATCGGCGCGGCGACCGGACGCGCTCTCGCCGCCGCCGGCTCCCACGTCCTGATCAGCGGTCGCGACGCCGCCCGAGGCGAGGAGGTGGTGGAGAGCATCCGCGCCGCGGGCGCCCGTGCCGACTTCCTTGCCGCGGACCTCGGAGGCTCCTACGAGGAGATCCGCGCATTTGTCGACGCCGCCACCTCGATCCTGGGCGGCAGCGTAGACATCCTGGTCAACAACGCGGGCATCTACCCGGCGACGGCGAGTGCCGAGCTGTCCGACGCAGATCTCGACGCGATGCTCGCCGTGAACGTCAGGGCCCCTCACGTCCTCGTGGCGAGTATCGCCCCGGCGATGGCCGAGCGCGGCAGCGGCGCGGTGGTCAACATCGGCTCCTGGATGGCGCAGGTCGGCTCGCCGTTCGCCGCCATGTACACCGCCACCAAGGCGGCCGATGAGCAACTCGCCCGCTCCTGGGCCGCCGAGTTCGGACCTCGAGGTGTCCGCGTCAACAGCGTCGCGCCCGGAGTGACCCTGACCCCCGGCAACGAACAACATCGAGCGGTCATCGACCAGATGACGGCAGGCACGCCCGCAGGAGAGGTGGTCCTCCCCGAGGACATCGCGGCGGGCGTCCTCTTCCTCGCCTCCGATGCGGCGCGGATGGTCCACGGCACCACCCTCTATATCGACGGCGGGATCACCGCCACCCGGATGGGTTGAAGGCAACCCGATTCGAGGCGATGCTCGACAACCGCGACCAGCTCGTCGGTGACCGGCTGCCGAGCTTCGACACCCCCGGCTGGATCGCCCGCGATCTGAACATGCCCGAGTAGACCGGCGTCAGGCTATGCCGCGCGAGCGGGGGTGACACTTCGCGGCACGAGTCGCACCAGGCGCTCCAGGTCCTCGGCCGAGTCGGCCGTGCCGAGCAGGTATTTGTCCGGCCGCAGGATGACTCCGCGCGCGTCGACGGCGGCCAGTGCGGCCCGGGTCTCGGCGCTCGCGTCGGCGACGAGCGCAACCTCGTCTCGGATCCAGCGCTCGCGCAGGCCCGGATCGAGCGAATCGACCAGCTCGGGCAGGGCGAGGATCGTGAACTGCTCGCCGGAGGCGTCGTCGAGCAGCCGGCCGTCCTCCAGCCGCGGCTGCGCGAAGAGCGTCCCCAGCGGCCGCTCGGCGGTGGCCGGGAGCAGGCCCGGGCCGAGTCGGGGGAAGGGCGTGTGCAGCGCGTCGCCGTCGCCCGCCAGCATCTCGGCGTCGCGTTGCGCCGCCACCTCGGGGTCGATCGTCTGGATGATCGCGCCGACCTCGTTGGAGAGCTCGATCAGCTCGCGGACGTGGGGCGCGCGCTCGCTGCCGTAGGTGTCGAGCAGCTCCTCCGGAGCGCGGCCGGCGAGCACCGCGGCGAGCTTCCAGGAGAGGTTGCGGACGTCGCGGAGACCCGAGCAGAGGCCCTGGCCGAGGAAAGGCGGCATCAGGTGGGCAGCGTCGCCGGCGAGCAGCAGCCGGCCGTTCCGCCAGCGGTCGGCGAGCAGCGAGTGGAAGTTGTAAGAGACGGCACGGTAGATCTCGGCGTCGTCGGGGCCGAGCCAGGGGGACAGCAGCTCCCAGACCTTCGCCGGCGCGTCCATCGTCGCCGGGTCCTCGTCGGGCATCACCATGAACTCCCAGCGGCGCCGGTTGCCGACGTTGCGGATGTAGGTGACCGGCCGGCGGGGGTCGCAGTAGTGGACCAACTCCTCGGGCAAACCTTCGACCTCGTGGGTCAGGGTGAGGTCGACGACGACCCAGCCCTGGCTCTCGGCGAGCGACTCGAACTTGCCGCCGACGGCGGGCCGCACGGTCGAACGGGCACCGTCGCAGCCGACGACGTAGCGGGCCTCGCACTCGACCACCGCATCCCTCTGCAGGTCACGGGCGCATACCAGGACCGAGTCCTCGCCCACCTCGACCGCCTCGACCGCGTGTTCGAGTTGGACCTCGACGTTCTCCAGCGAGTCGACGTACTCGCGGACGATCCGGTCGACCTCGGGCTGGTGCCACACATATAGGCGCCGGTAACCGTTCGGGCCGGGCTCGCCGGCGGGCCAGTTCAGCAGAACCTGGTCGTCGGGGTTGACGAAGCGCATCGTGCCGGGGATCCGGGTACCCTCCTCGATCCCCTCGATGATCGTCTGAGCCAGCCCGAGGCGCTGGAAGAAGCGCAGGCTCTCGTCGTCGGTACCGCCGGTGCGGGCCCGCTCGAAGACGTAGAGGTCGCGCTCGAAGACGGCGACCGAGACCCCGATCCGGCCGAGGTAGGCGGCCATCGCCTGGCCGACCGGCCCGTAGCCGACGATCGCGACATCACAGCTCTTCATCCCATTGACCCCTCTTCTCGGTCGCGGTCCCAGTCCTGACCGGTAGTCTCCTGGATCACACATTATATATCAACCTTGCCCAGGGGAACGGCGAGGAGAGGGCTGGGATGCCGAGGTCAACGACGGGTCGAAGCGGTCTCACGCGGGCTGGAAGAGCACGCGACGGCCTGACCCGGTTGAGGTCCGATCAGAAGGTGGTGCTGGCCTCGCCGCCGTCCATCAGGAGGTTCTGCCCGGTGATGTAGCCACCTTTTACGCTCGACCATGCCGTCGAGCGTTGCCTTCATCAACTCGATCGGCGTCAGCATCATCGCGTCGACGACATGGCGCCAGTCCTCGATCGTGAACCGGTCGAAATCACCGGGTGGATGACCGCCGATACTGCTGACCAGTATGTCGACCACCGGCGTCGCCTCGAGCGCCAGACGGCGGCCTTCCTCCGTCGTGATATCGGTGGGGACAGCGACGATGTCCACCCCGGCTTCCTCGCGAATCTGAGCTGCAGCTTCCTCGAGCACCTCCTCCCGCCGGGCGACAATCGTCAGATTCACTCCCTCACGGGCGAGGGCGCCGGCGACGGCGCGGCCCAGTCCTTCGCTGGCGGCGATGACCAATGCGGTTCGTCCCGCGATCCGGAGATCCATCAGGCCACCCTGTTCCGATTCGAGTCGCCCCGGAGCGTTCCGAGGAAGGCGAAGGGCTGAAGCAACCGCAGCTTCGACTCTTCGTAACTCTGCCATTCACTCAGATTCATCGCGGCAGATCCTTTCGTCTGGGTATGTATTTTGCTCCCGCAGTTGGCCCTCAGGAGTCAGCTTGAAGCGGGCCGCTGCTACGGCATCGAGGACTCTTCGGTGCTGCGCGACGGGCGTTCTGGCCGGCGAGCGCCCGCAAGGGTGAATTGCATGGCGCTTATCGCAAGATAGGTGGAGGTCGCCGTAAAGCTGGCGATGGGGAACACAGCTGCTCCCGTCACGAATTTCGTGATCGCCACCGTCTCCACGACGGTGACTCCGATGGCGGGGAAGTGAAGCGCGCCCCAAAGGCGTACCTCGTGCGGGCGATCAGTGGAGAGCAAGGCGTCGATACGGCCATAAACCGCAGTGCCTACGAACGAAAAGCCTGCCAAGGCTCCCACCAGGAAGAGGATCGCCTCGAAGTCATCCGGCGCGCCGGCCGCATGACCGGCGATCGCGGCGGAGGTCCAGATGGTCAGGGTGAAACCATGCGGCGCGGCGGTGGCTGCGACCACCGCGCGGAGATGGTCCGAGTAGTTGTCGAACAGTCTCAAGGTTTCCATATTATATATTATCGTCCTCTCGCCACAACGTCAGGGATCGCCAAGGCCCATCATCTCGGCGGGCAGCCGGCCGGCCTGGTGCGGGGGCAGATCGGCCGGGAGGATGTCTTTGGGGCGCGCTTCGCAGCGGCGCGCGCGCCGCGTAGAGCGGGAACTCGGAGCCGTCGAGCCCCGAGCCGCTGGCGAACCCAGGCCATCAGGGCTCAGCGCTTCGATCCCGTCGTTCTCCGAGACGGTGCTGAAGCCGTCGATGTCGATTCGCTAGAAGATCGGGGCACGTCCGGCCTGAAAATCAGGGATGGAGTCCGGGATCTTGCCATCCTCACGCAGTCGCCGGAACTCGAGTTCCTCGCGGTCGAGCGCCGTCGCCACACTCGGGCGTTCCTGACAGCGCCCGGCGTGGTCGATGCAGTTAGGGTACGGGGCGCCGTCCATCCCTGATCCGGTGGCGCGGAACCACAGCCAGAGAACGTAGACATCGACGATCGTCCACTCCTCGCCGAGGATCCAGGGACCGTTGCCGAGACGCCTCTCGATCAGCCCGAACGACTCTTCGAGCAGAGCCCTTGCGCGGGCACTGATGCTCTCGAAGGAGCCCGGGTCGTCGCAGAAGAGCTGCGGGATCCGCTGGCGGGTGATCGCCGGGTGGACGCCGGCGGCGAACCAGGACATCAGCTCCAACGCTTCCTGGCCGGCCGACGATTCAGGTGCCGGGAGCAACCTGGCCTCTGGATGACGGCGTGCGAGGAAGGTGAGGAGCGCCGGGTTCTCGGTGAAGGTCCGGCCCTCGGCGACGAGTGCCGGGACTTTGCCTTTCGGATTGACGTCCCGGTAGCTCGGCTCGTCGGCGATCCGGTCCACCACGTTCAACTCCCACGGGGCACCGATCTCCTCGAGCGCGACGAACGACATCCGTGCGCAGCTGCCCGGGTACCAGAACAGTTTGTATTCCATAGGTTCGGTCATCAGGTCAGGCCTTTCCGGTCGTCATCGGCGCGCCCTCGAGCTGGGACTCGAGTAGTCGGGTGAGGCGGTCGAGCTCGGCGCCGGTGGAGGCGAGCCCGAAGGTGTAGCGGTCGGGCCGGATCACGACGGCGCTCGCGCCGACGCTCCGCACCCAATCGATCACCTCGTCGTGACGCACGTCGATCACAGCCACATCGAGCGCTCGCCACAGCTCCTTCGTTTCCTCCGCGGCGGCAGTGATGGTGTCCGGGTCGCCGACGACGGCGAAACGGAACCCGACCTCGTCATCGAGCAGCCGCCCGTCGCTCAACTTCGGCTGGGCGCTGAGCAGGCCGGCGAGTGCCGCATCGTCCCTGACCCCGGGACCGATCTGCGGCCGCAGCACCTCGCTCTCTTTCACCGGAGGCGCGACGCCCTCGGGCGGGGCGACCGGCTCCATGTGATCGATCTCGTTCGCCAGTCGGGCCGAGATCTCCACGAACACCCCGACGTGCGGGCTGCGCTCGCTCTCATAGGTCTCGAGCAGCTCGACGGGCGATTCGCCGCGGATGATCCGCGGCAGCTTCCAGCCGAGGTTCAGCGCATCGCGAATGCCTGAACACATGCCCTGCCCGAGCGTCGGTGCCATCGTGTGGGCGGCATCCCCGGCGATCATCATCCGGCCACGGCGCCACGGCGACGGGACGATCGATCGCCATTCGTAGACATCGTCGCGGAGGATGCGGTACTGGTCGGGCTTGAACCACGGCGAGAGCATCTCGTAGACATGGTCGACCCGTTCGAGCTCTTCGGCGTCGTCCTGCGGACGGAGCATCAACTCGAAACGAAGCAGCGGTGCGGCGATCGGCACGTAGGTGATCGGGTTGGTGACACCACCCTGGCTGAAGGGGTCGCGGTCCGGCAGATCGGCAGGGCGATCGACCAACGGCAGGATGTCGACGATCAGCGAGCGGTGGGACGCTTCGTAGTCGGTGAGCTCACACCCCATCGTCCGGCGGACCAGCGAGCCGGCGCCGTCGGCCCCGACCACGAACCCGGCGTTCAGCGTCCGCTCTCGCCCAGAGGTGATCTCGCGCATCTGGACCTCGACCCGTTCCTCGGTCTCGGCGAACTCCGTCACCTCCCAGCCGAAGAAGCTCTCGGCATTGGGGGATTCACCGAGGCGACCGCGCAGGATCGCCTCGAAGTCGGGCTGGTGGAACATGTAGTCCGAGCGCCAGCCCTGCTCGGTCAGACCGCGGTCGAATGAGATTTCCAGACACGCCCGCCAGTCCCGATCGTAGAAGCGGTATTTGCCGACCGATGAGAAGGAGCGCTCCAGCTCCTCCAGCCCGAGCGTCTGGAATGCACGCATCGTCTCGTCGTCGAGGTGCGTTGCGCGCGGGTGGTACAGCTGCAGTCGGTAACGATCGACGGCGGCGACCGTGATGCCGGCGGTGCTCAGCAGACAGGCGAGCGCAAGGCCCGTGGGGCCGCAACCGATCACCGCGACGTCGACGTCGACTGGGGGGGTGCTCTTGTCCATCTTGTTTCTCTCCTTCAGCGTGGGTTCAGGCGTCGACGCGAGGGTGCCGTTCGACCCAGGCGCGAATGCTTTTGTCGGCGACCGCCTCGAGCACCGACTTCGACGGATCGGTGCTCACCGCGACGGTGGCGTAGAGGTTGTCGGTGGCGTCGAGACAGCAGGCGATCGCGAAACCGTCGACGTCGAATCGCTCCACAACCTCACCCTCGTGTACCCGGATGAAGGCTTCACCGGTGGTGGTCGCCACCCAGATCGAATCGTCCGGCGCCGCCCAGATACCATCCGGCTTGTAGTTCTCGCCCAGCTCGGCCGCGAGATCCATCCACACTCGCGACGCCGTGAGTTCACCGTCGGCCGCCACGTCGAAGGCCGTCAGTCGGGCGGCGAAGGTCTCGGCCACCACCAACGTCGTCTCGTTCTCGATCAAGGCGAGGCCGTTGGGGAAGGTCAGCCCGTCGGCGGCGACCGTGGCCCCGCCCTGCGGGTCGATCTTGATCAGCCGGCCGGTGGCCTCGATCTTTCCGGTGTGACCCTGGCTGCCGAGGTCGTCGACATAGACTGTGCCGTCGCTGCGCTGGGTCAGGTCGCCGAGACGGCCGGCGCCGACCGCGGTACCGAGATCGGCGAGCACAGACCAGTCCCGGCCGTCGAAGCGGTCGACCCGGGCGCCCGACATCCGCGCCCCGACCAGTGTCCCGCCGGGGCCGATCGCGGTGCCGTTGACCGGCGGCGAGACCTCGTGGACGGTCACCTCGGAGCCTTCGATCTCGACCAGGTGCGAGCCCTGCGTGTCGGAGATCCAGAGGACGCCGTCACGCCAACGCGGCGACTCAGCCCAGACCAACTCGTCGTAGACGATTTCAGCCTCGCCATCGACACTCGAGTTCATCGCCCGTCACCACAGCTTCCTGGTCGGCATCGGAAATACATCTCTCTCCCTCCAGAGCAGTAACCCTCGGTTATCCATTATGCACATTCACGCCTCTCCTCGCGCGATGTTCATATATAATACACCCTTCAGAATTTCGAGACGCGAGTCCGATCGTTCGAAGGGACCTGACGGGTTGCATGCGCTTCACCACGGTCAACACCGATGACATCCCAAGGCGCTCCAGGCTCCTCCCCGACTGCCGGAGGTACTTCGCTTCGAACCCTTCGCCTTCGCGACCGGGCCGCGACGAGACCACGAAGGTTCTGCGGACCTGTCGTCGGGCCATGACCGCGAGGCAGAAACTCGGTCTCCATGAGATGACGGGAGAGGGCGACAAGAACCTTTGCTTTCGTCACGTGGAGGAAATCATCGCCGAATCTCCGGCGCAGGAATAGCGGTGGTCCGGATGCGTCTCGCCTTGTTGGTGACCTGCCTGGTCGACACCCTCGCGCCACGTGCCGGGCAGGCCACGGCGGAAGTACTCGAGCACCTTGGCCACGAAGTCGTCTTTCCCGAGGAGCAAACCTGCTGCGGGCAGATGCACGTCAACTCCGGCTATCCGAAGGACGCCGTGCTACTGGCCCGGCGACTCGTGCGCATCTTCTCCGACCCGAGCTTCGACGCCGTCGTGTGTCCTTCGGCGTCCTGCGCGGGAACCGTCCTCGACCAATACCCACGCCTGGCCGAGCTGGCCGGCGACGAGCGCCTTGCCGATGAGGTGGCAGCGCTGTCACCGCGGATCCATGAGCTATCGACCTTCCTGGTACGGCGGCTGGGGATTGAAGACGTCGGGGCCTGCTTTCGCCACCGAGTTGCCTATCACCCGACCTGTCATTCGCTGCGCGGTCTCGCGGTCGGTGACGCACCGCTCAGGTTGCTCGGCGGGGTCCGCGGATTGGAGCTCGTAGAGTTGGCCAAGGCCGATGCCTGCTGTGGCTTCGGCGGCACCTTCGCGGTCAAGAACGCCGACACGTCGGCGGCGATGCTCGCCGACAAGACCGACGCCGTGATCGCGGGCGGGGCAGACATATGCACCGCGGTCGACTCGTCCTGCCTGCTGCAGATCGGTGGCGGCCTCTCACGTCGGGCCAGTGCGGTACGGACCATGCACCTGGCCGAGATCCTGGCGAGCCGGGAATGAGCGGAGGCTTTCCGCGGGCGGCCGCCGTCGGGCTCGAAGACCGCCAGCTACGCGCGAACCTGCGCAAGGCGACGAGGACGATCCGGGAAAAGCGCGAGCAGGCGGTCGGAGAGGTCCCCGACTGGGGTCGGCTCCGCGACGATGGCGCCCGGATCAAGGATGAGGCGCTGCTGGACCTCGGCGCCCAGTTGGAACGCCTCGAGCGCGCGGTGACGGAGGCCGGCGGAACGGTTCATTGGGCTCGCGACGGCGCCGAGGCGAACACGATCGTCACGCGACTTACCAGAGCTGCCGGCAGCGATGAGGTGGTCAAGGTGAAGTCGATGGCCACCGAGGAGATCGGCCTCAATGCCGCTCTGGCCAGGGCGGGAATCACCGCCCATGAGACCGACCTCGCGGAGCTGATCGTGCAGCTCGGCGACGAACGCCCGTCCCACATCCTGGTGCCGGCGATCCATCGCAACCGCGAGCAAATTCGGGATCTGTTCGAGGCCAAGCTCGGCCTCGGCGACCTGTCCGCCGAGCCGGCCGCTCTGACGGCGGCGGCACGGCGCTACCTGAGGGACCGCTTCCTCGAGGTCGGGGTCGGGATCTCCGGGGCCAACTTCGCGGTCGCCGAGACGGGGACGGTCTGCGTGGTCGAGTCAGAGGGCAACGGGCGGATGTGCACGACCCTGCCGCACACGCTGATCACGGTCATGGGGATCGAGAAGGTCGTGCCTCGCTTCGCCGACCTCGGGACGATGCTGACCCTGCTTCCCCGGTCCTCGACCGGGGAGCGGATGAACCCTTACACGTCTCTGTGGACGGGAGTCACGCCCCGGGACGGCCCCCGGAACTTCCACCTCGTCCTCCTCGACAACGGCCGCACCGACGTGCTCGCCGACGAGGTGGGCCGAGAGGCGCTGCGGTGCATCCGCTGCTCGGCCTGCCTCAACGTCTGCCCGGTGTATGAGCGAACCGGCGGTCACGCCTACGAGTCCACCTATCCGGGCCCGATCGGGGCGATCTTGACCCCGCAGCTCTCCGGCCTGCGGCAGGGCTCGACCCTGCCTTGGGCCTCAAGCCTCTGCGGAGCCTGCTACGAGGTCTGCCCGGTGAAGATCGAGATCCCGAAGATCCTCATCCACCTGCGCGGGCGGGTTGTCGACGAGCGGCGCGGGCATCGCTCGGAGCGACTTCTGATGGAGTCGTTGCGGCGGGTGTTCGACACGCGCCGCCGCTACGAACGTGCCCAGCGGCTGGCGCGGGTCGGCGCCCGCCCCCTCGCGCGGGACAGTCGAATCGCGGTGAGCCCACCCGGCCCGCTCGGTGCCTGGACGCGCTACCGAGACCTGCCGGCGCTGCCGTCGGAGACCTTCCGGGAGTGGTGGAGGCAGCGGTCGTGAGCGCGGTGGATGCCAGAAAGGAGATCCTCGCGCGGATCGACGCCGCGCTCGCCGGCAGCACCTCCACACAACGTCCGGCCGATCACACCCCGATTCGACCGGGAGATCCGGATCTGCTGGCCGCCCGCATCGAGGGGTACGCGGCCGTGGTGACCCGGATCGCCTCGGAGGCGGAGATCTCCGCCAGGGCCGGATCCGTCCTGGCTCGCCACGGGGCGGGCCGAGTCGTCGTGCCTGCCGGGCTGCCCCCGGCATGGGTGCCGTCGGGGGTCGACGCGATCATCGATCGCGGCACCCTCGCGACAGCTGAGCTGGCGGGGATCGAGGCCGCGTTCACCGGCTCGGTGATGGCGATCGCGGAGACCGGCACGATCGTCCTCGATGCCGGTCCGGAGCAAGGCCGGAGGGCGCTGACCCTCTTGCCCGATCTGCACCTCTGCGTGGTCAGGGCCGCCACCATCGTGGCCGATGTTCGCGACGCGATCGACGCGATCGGCGCGCTCGGCGCGGCCCGCAGGCCGATCACCTTCATCAGCGGACCATCTGCGACTTCGGACATCGAGTTGGAGCGGGTCGAGGGCGTTCATGGTCCTCGCCGGCTCGAGGTCTTGCTGATCGGGTAGTCGGACCCGACGCCCTGGTACGGCGCCTACCTCGACCGCCTCGTGCTGCCCCGATACGCTCAGCTCGGCGCCGCCGTCTGCCGCCGGGGTAGCGCTCGATCCTCGGGACATCGCCGCGGACGTAGGCGGGCGGGTGACCGTCGACCCGGTCGCCGTAGAGCGTGCAACGCACCTCGGACATCTCAATCTCCTCGTTTGTTCGCCCGCACGGCGGCGTCGAGCGCATTTTTCAGAAGGCAGGCGATCGTCATCGGCCCGACCCCACCTGGGACCGGGGTGATCGCGCCCGCGACCTGCGAGACCGCCTCGAAATCGACGTCGCCGACGATGCCCTGCTCGGTCCGGTTGATGCCGACGTCGACGACGATCGCGCCCGGCTTGACCCAGCCGGCGTCGACCATCCCGGCGCGCCCGGCGGCGACGATCAGGATGTCGGCCCGGCACGCCACCGCGGCGAGGTCGGCGGTGCGGCTGTGACAGAGCGTGACCGTGGCGTCCGCCATCGTCAGCAGTTGCGCCATCGGCTTGCCGAAAAGGTTGGAACGCCCGACGACGACCGCGCTGCGCCCCCGCGGCTCGACGCCGGCGGCGGCGAGGATCCTGAGCACCCCGGAGGGGGTACAGGGCCGCAGGCCCGGGAGTCCGAGCGCCAGCCTGCCGGCGCTGGCGATCGTCAGCCCGTCGACGTCCTTGCCGGGGTCGATCCGGTTGGTCAGCTCGGCGCCGTCGAAGTGACCTGGCACCGGTAGCTGGCAGAGGATTCCAGCGACCGCCGGATCGGCGTTTAGGGAGTCGATCAACTCGAGCACCTGCTCGCGGTCGGCGTCGGCGGGCAGGTGGTGATGGACACTGCCCAGCCCGACCTCGGCGCAAGCCTTGATCTTGGAGCCGACGTAGACGGCGGAGGCGGGGTCGTCGCCGATCAGGACGGTGGCCAGCGTCGGGGTCCAGCCGTGGGCGACGGTGAACTCGGCGGCCCGGGCAGCCACCTCGGCCCGGAGCTCGTCGGCGATCGCCTTGCCGTCGATCCGCACCGCCGACCCGCGCTTCCCGAGGCCCGGCACCCCGTATACGTTGTGGAGGCCCAAGGCTCAGAAGACGACGGTCGTGTTGCCGTGCCGCAGCACGCGGTCTTCGCAGTGCCACTTCACGGCCCGCACCAGCACCGCCCTCTCGATGTCGGCGCCGAGGCGTTCCAGCTCGGCGGCCGCGTTCGAGTGATCCACCCGGATCACGTCCTGCTCGATGATCGGCCCGGCGTCGAGCTCCTCGGTGACGTAGTGAGCGGTCGCGCCGACCAGCTTCACGCCGCGCTCCTTGGCCCGTTCGTATGGACCCGCGCCGGCGAAGGCAGGCAGGAAGCTGTGGTGGATGTTGACCACCGGCACGCCGGCCCGGTCGAGGAAGTCGCCGGAGAGGATCTGCATGTAGCGGGCAAGGACGACAAGGTCGCATTCGCCCTCGAGCAACTCGAGCAGCTTCGTCTCGGCCTCGGGCTTCTTGCCTCTCTCGACCGGGACGTGGTGGTAGGGCAGGCCGAACGGCTCGACCTCGGCCCGCAGGTCTGGGTGGTTGGAGGCGACGGTGGTGATCTCCGCGCCGCCGAGGTCCTCGTGGCGCCAACGCCAGAGCAGATCCTGCAGGCAGTGGTCGTATTTCGAGACCAGGACCGCGATCCGCTTCGGGACCGCGGCGTCCCAGAGGCGCCAAGTCATCCCGAAACGCTCGGCCACGGCCAGCCCGAACCTCTCCCCGAGATCGGGGTGTCGCTCGGGGGCGACGGCGAACTCCATCCGCATGAAGAAGGTGCCCTGCTCGGGATCGGAGCTGTACTGATCGGAGCGGATGATGTTGGCGCCGGACTCGGCGAGGAAGCCGGAGACCGCGGAGACGATCCCCGGTCGGTCGGGGCAGGAGATGACCAGCCGCATCACGACCCGGCTGCGCTCCCCCGCCGGCGCCTCGACCGGCGCCGTGGCGGTCGTGCTCATCAGTGGCTCACCTCTGCTCCCAAAGTTCGCTTCTCGACAGTCTGCGACTTTCGTTTCTCAACAGTCTGCGACTCGGGAGCCACAGGCTGGATCCTGTTCGAATATTATGCATTATTTCTTTTAGCCGTGTAATGCATAGCGACTGGGCGATGTATGGAACTCAGTTCGCGGACCGGGCGCCGCTGGTGACTCGACGCGGGCCGACGGGCGGCGGCGCGACATCGCCGAGGCTGACGAGGATGTCGCGCAGCGCCGCGGCCGCCGTCGCCAGCGCCTCCCGCGGGGCGGAGGCCAGCAGGTCTTCCTGGTCGGCGGCCCAGGCGCCCATCATCTCGTCGGCCACGCGCACGCCCTCGGGCGTCAGCCGGACGATCGCGCCGCGCCCGTCGGCCCGGTCACGGCTCCGCTTGACCAGCCCGTCGTGCTCGAGTCGACCGAGCACGTTGCTGACGCCACCGGAGGTGAGCAGCAACCGGGCGCGCAGCGCCGTCGGCCTCAGCTCGAACGGTGGGCCGATCGAACGCAGCGCGTTGATCACTCCGTACTCCGATCGAATGAATCCCCGCGGGGCGATCGAGCGGTCCATGCGTTCTTCCAGGATCGTCGCGAGTCGGCCGACGCGCCGGGTGAACTCGAACTCGATCCGATCGAGATCCGGCATCTCGGCGAGCAGCTCATCGGTGATGAGATCGACGAGATCTGTCCGGCCGTCGGCCATGGGCGCCGCGCCCTTGGCCATTTTTGGCGGCCGTCGAGCCATAGTTCGATTATAGGTACAGCCATCAGGCGAGCGAGGTCGTGCTGACGACCGCCCGCACGGGACGCTGTGCGTGCCGCTCCACGGACCGCTTCGCGGTACCGCCGTTCGGCTCACCCCAGAGCACCGACACCTCGGCGCCGTCGACCGCGCGCTCCTCGTCGATCATTGCCAGCGACGACCAACTCCCAACGTTCACCGTGTACCCCACCCGCGTGGAGATTCCCACGAGCTCGTCGTTCATGTAGACAGCATCGGCCGGGAAGGTCGAGTACACCGAGTAGGGCTGACCCATGAACTTGGCCCGGGTAGCTTCATCGTCGAACAGGCTGCTGCGCATCACGTCGATGACGTCATCGTCGTTCCAGCGCAGCCAGACCTTTTTGCGGTGAGGCCTGTCGGCGAGCCTTTCCAGCGCCGCACGGCCGATGAAGTCGTGATCGAAATTGAGGATCTGGCCGTAGCCCGTATCCCAGGGGGTGATGTAGTGACCGTCGATGGTGTCGGGCACATAGCTTCCCCCGATCGTGCCGAATCCCTCCGGCGTCTCGGCGCTTACCCATTCCCGGTAGGGCCGCATGGACTCGCCCGAATAGATCGCCGGGACGTTGATGCCGTACCACCCCGACTCCAGCGCGGTGGTCGAATAGGCGACCCCACCGGCCTCCAGCAGCCCGAACTCCTCACCCGCCGCCACCAATGCCTCGAGCACTGCCTGCCCGTCGGCGGCCGGACCCCAAATCTCCAGCCCCATCCTGCGGGTCATCGAGTGGTTGAGTGCCCGCACCGGTCGGCCGGCGATCGTGAATTCACCCATCCCGAACCTGCCGATCTCCGGCAGGGTTCCCTTGGAGGCCTTGTCGGCCACTTTCAGCGCGTTCGGTCCCTGCAGCTGCCAGCGGAAGAATTTGCGATCGGGGTTCATGAGCGACATCTCGTCACGGGTGATCTCGACGTCGTAGTCACCAATTTCCGCCTGATATTCCACCCAGCGCGAGACGATCGGCCCGCCGACGACGCTTGCTTCTTCGTCGTCCAGTCCGAACAGGATGGAGTCGCCGATCACGTAGCCGTCCTCGTTGCAGACAACCATCTGCTTGGCCTTGTTCTTGCCGAACATGTCAAACGAATTGATTGCAACGTCAGAGAGCAGCCGGTGGAGGTCCGGCCCGCGGAAGTTTATGTCGTACATGTGAAACCCTTGGTCGAAGACGACCGCGGTCTTCGCCCATGCCGCCTGCTCGCTGCGCCAGTTGGTGAATTCCGGCTTCATCGGAAAGGTCCATGCACCGAACCGGTTGTTCCGCAACATGTCGAGCGGTGAGGCATGCTCGTCGATCTTCTCCTGAAGGCTCTTGCCACTCATCATCGGTCTCCTCTATCTCGTTTCACCCAAAACTCTGTCCTGCCATGCCACGGCCTTCCCGACCTGGTTAAAGGAAAAGAGGTGGAGGCGGGCGATGCCGAGCCCCGGCTCGCTCAGCGCACCACCCAGTTCGCGCAACAGTCGCTCGGGCTCGTAATGGCGGCCGCGGAGCACGCTTCCGACCAGCCCGTGCTGCTTGGTCAGGTACCGAAGCGACGCCCCGACGCCGATCTTCAGCGAGAGCTGCGCGAGCCTGCGGGCATCCGTCGGGCCTGCGAGCCCGATGTTCAGCGGCAGCTCGATCCCGCTTCGCCGGGCCTGCGCGAGCCAGTCGAGGAGCCCATCGGCATGGAAGCACATCTGACTCACCATGTAGTCGGCGTGCTGCTGCTTGCGGGCCAGCGCCTCCTGTAACACCTCGTCCGCGATCAGCGGATGGCCCTCGGGGTAGCAGGCGACCCCGATCGACTGGAAGCCGTGCTCGATATCGGAGAGTGCCTCGAGCAGGTCGAGCGCCGACGCGTACGGCCCGGCGGGCTCGGGCTGGTCGCCGCCGATCACGTATAGCTCGCGTATCCCCGCGGCCCTGAAGCGGTCCGTCAGGCTGCGCAATTCGCCGGCGCCCGTTACCTGCCGCGCGGCGAGGTGTGGGACCACATGGTGCCCCGACGCAGCGGCGCGCTCGGCCAGCGTCACCGTTCGCTCGAGCCCGAACGTCGGTGAGCAGGTGATCGTGACCGTGGTGGTCGTCGTGATGAGAGAAAGATCCTGCTCTGCGGACTTGACCGGGATCAGCTCGAAGTTGGCAGTGCGTACGAGCTCCTTCATCTTGTCCGTCAATGGAGTTCCGATCCTCGGCATGGTCGCGATATAGCTTAGCAAAAAGGTTTTCGAAAAGCTTCGGGTTGACAGACAAAGACCCTTCGCCCGGGGCTTAAGACAAGATTACATTATGTTTAACGCATATTATGCCGGTCGGGGTATTGGCCTTCGGAGGTTGATCTCGCCTTCCCCGCCGCATGATCATATATAATACATCCTGAATCTCAGACGCACCGCAAATCGTTCGAAGGGATCAGGAGGTCGCATGCGCTTCACCACGATCAGATTGGCTGACGGCCCGAAGGCCGCGCGGGTCGAGGGAGAGGAGCTTGTGCTCCTGCCATTCGCCGATGTCGGCGAGATGCTGGCCTCAGGGCCGAAATGGAAGGACAGCGGCAGCGCCGACGGCGAGCGGCTGCCGCTTGCCGGCGCAGACCTGGCGCCACTCGTCCTCAACCCGGAGAAGATCTTCTGCGTCGGCCTCAACTACAGGGATCATGCGGCCGAGGGAGGCCTCGACCTGCCCACCCACCCGACCCTCTTCGCCAAGTTCGCCCGAGCGCTCATCGGGCCCGGTGAGGATCTGGTCCTGCCCGACCCAGCCATCTCCAGCCTGATCGACTGGGAGGTCGAGCTCGGTGTGGTGATCGGTTCCCAGCTTCGCCACGCCTCCGAGTCGGAAGCGCTCGCGGCGGTGGCCGGCTACACGATCGTCAACGACATCTCGGTGCGTGACTGGCAGCTGCGTACCTCCCAGTATCTGGCCGGCAAGACGTTCGAGGCCTCCACTCCCGTCGGCCCCTTCCTGGTCACTCCCGACGAGGTCGACCCGACGAGCGGGCTGGCGATAAGGCTGACGCTCGACGGCCAGACGATGCAGGAGTCCTCGACTGACCAGCTGGCGATCGGCGTCGCCAAGACCCTCTCCTACATCAGCGAGATCATCACCCTGATCCCCGGGGACCTGATTGCCACGGGGACCCCGGCGGGCGTCGGGCACGTACGCACCCCGCCCCGCTACCTCGTCGACGGCAGCGTGGTCGAGTGCACGATCGAGGGTCTTGGGACGCAGACGACGCATTGTGTTTCCGCCGCCTGAGGGTGAACCTGACGCCCTTCCCATTTCTGGTCGGTGGGCGCCGCGGGGCGCCACCGACCTAGCCGCGCTCAGCGCCTTCGATTCCCTCGGAGATCGATTTTGCCATGTATTCCAGATGCTCGGCCATCGCCTTCGCGGCTTTTTTTGGTTTCCGCGCCAGACACGCTTCGTAGATCGCCTTGTGCTCGCGCTCCACCTCTTTCACTCGGCTCGTCGCCCTCGGAAAAAGCCCGATGTATGCCTGGGACGAGGCCCGTAGTTCGGAGATCAGTTGGTAGAGGCGGGGGCGCTGGGCGGCCGCATAGATGGCCGTGTGGAAGTCGTCGTTCAGCTCAGCCGAAAGTACCCAGTCGCGTTTGCGATTGGCGGCGGACCAGCGTTTGATCGACGAAGAGAGCCGCTTCAGGTCATCGTCGCTCAGATTGGCGACACCCAGTTCGGTGGCAAGGGCCTCCAATGGCACTCTGATCTCGTAGATCTCGCGGAGTTCCTCGGCGCTCGGCTCGAAAACGATGACGCCTCGATGAGCGTTGCTCTGCAGGAGGCCTTCCCGCTCGAGCGCCGCAAAGGCCTCTCGCACGGGGGTAGTGCTGACCCCATACTCGGCAGCAACATGAGCCTGCCGTAGGTGGCTTCCGGGGCCGAGCTTACCGCTGCGGATTTCGCCGCGCAGGCGGTCCGCAACGGCGGCGGTGATCGTGGTCGGCATCGTCCCGCTCTCGACTGCCAGCGTATCGGTACCGTTCTGGTCGGAGCGGGGGCTTGAGGGCGTCATCACGAGGCATTATATCGTGCACAGACGACACCCATTCGACCGCCCCGGTCAGAGCTGGGTGACGGCGGTGCCATGTCCGTCGTAGGGCCGCCAACGTCTTACCAGCCCGTCGGCAAGATCGAAGACCCACTCAAGCGGTTCCTCCCCCGCGGGACTGCCGTCTTCCCAGCACCAACGCCGAACGACCGCCACAACCACCACCTCGTGAGCGCCGGAAGACAGCGGCTGAGCGTGCTCCACGACGATTGTCTGCTGAACTCCGTCCGGTGCTCGTCTCGCCCACCGTCGGGCCTCGTCGACGCCCTTGCGGATGCCGCGGCCCGAGTGAAGTTCGATTTCTGGATGGAGCGTTCCGGCGAATCGATCTAGGTCTTGCTCGTTGAACGCGCGGATGAAGTCGTATGCCACCTTGAGGAAATCAGGAACATCGAGGGTATCCGGCGAGATCATATGTTGTGCATTATCTTTCAATTCCTTGCAAAGATAGCTCCTCGTGAAAGTGGGCGCAATGGCAGAAACAGTCGAGAACGTGATCATCGTCGGCGGCGGTCCGGCCGGCTACACGGCGGCGCTCTACACCGCCCGCGCGAACCTCGAGCCGCTCGTCTTCGAGGGCTTCCGGTGGGGCGGCCAGCTGCAGAACACGACCGACGTCGAGAACTACCCGGGCTATCCCG